>NZ_JBSFIK010000007.1:94349-153996 GCF_053597535.1 Streptomyces sp. NPDC001348
GCCTTGCCGGGGAGTTCGGCCTTCGCGCCCAGCTCCACGAGCTTCTCCATGCTGTGTCTGCCCGGGGGCAACCCCCGGACCCCCGGCCGGGAGCGGGCTGCTCGGGGCGGGGGCGGGTGGCTCGGGTGGGGTCAGCCGAGGGCCTTGTCGGGGAGTTCGGCCTTCGCGCCCAGCTCCACGAGCTTCTCCATGCTGTGTCTGCCCGGGGGCAACCCCCGGACCCCCGGCCGGGAGCGGACTGCTCGGGGCGGGGGCGGGTGGCTCGGGTGGGGTCAGCCGAGGGCCTTGCCGGGGAGTTCGACCTTCGCCCCCAGCTCCACGAGCTTCTCCATGAAGTTCTCGTAGCCGCGGTTGATGAGTTCGATGCCGTGGACCCGGGACGTGCCCTGGGCCGCCAGCGCGGCGATCAGGTACGAGAAACCGCCGCGCAGGTCCGGGATGACCAGGTCGGCGCCCTGGAGCTTCGTGGGGCCCGACACCACCGCGGAGTGGAGGAAGTTCCGCTGGCCGAAGCGGCAGTCGGAGCCGCCCAGGCACTCGCGGTAGAGCTGGATGTGCGCGCCCATCTGGTTCAGTGCGGAGGTGAAGCCCAGGCGGGACTCGTAGACCGTCTCGTGGATGATCGACAGGCCCGTGGCCTGCGTCAGGGCCACCACCAGCGGCTGCTGCCAGTCCGTCTGGAAGCCGGGGTGCACGTCCGTCTCCAGGGCGATCGACTTCAACTGCCCGCCGGGGTGCCAGAAGCGGATGCCCTCGTCGTCGATCTCGAAGGCGCCGCCCACCTTCCGGTAGGTGTTCAGGAACGTCATCATCGACCGCTGCTGGGCGCCCCGGACGTAGATGTCACCCTCGGTCGCCAGCGCCGCAGACGCCCAGGACGCGGCCTCCAGGCGGTCCGGGAGGGCGCGGTGGGTGTAGCCGCCGAGCTTGTCCACACCGGTGATGCGGATCGTGCGGTCGGTGTCCATCGCGATGATCGCGCCCATCTTCTGCAGAACGCAGATCAGGTCCTCGATCTCCGGCTCGACGGCCGCGTTGGACAACTCGGTGACGCCCTCGGCGAGTACGGCCGTCAGCAGCACCTGCTCGGTCGCGCCGACAGACGGGTACGGCAGCTGGATCTTGGTACCGCGCAGCCGCTGCGGAGCCTCCAGGTACTGGCCGTCCGCGCGCTTCTCGATCGTCGCCCCGAACTGCCGCAGCACGTCGAAGTGGAAGTCGATGGGGCGGCCACCGATGTCGCAGCCGCCCAGGCCCGGGATGAAGGCGTGGCCGAGACGGTGCAGCAGCGGACCGCAGAACAGGATCGGAATACGGCTGGAACCCGCGTGGGCGTCGATGTCGGCGACGTTCGCGCTCTCCACGTACGTCGGGTCGAGCACCAGTTCGCCGGGCTCCTCGCCCGGACGGACCGTCACCCCGTGCAACTGCAGCAGGCCGCGCACGACGCGCACGTCACGGATGTCCGGAACGTTGCGCAGTCGACTCGGCGCACTGCCCAGCAGGGCGGCGACCATGGCCTTGGGCACGAGGTTCTTCGCGCCGCGGACACGGATCTCGCCCTCCAGCGGGGTGCCGCCGTGGACAAGCAGGACATCGTCGTTGACGGTCATGAATCTCGCGTTCCATGGAGTCGGGCAGGGGTCGGCCGATCACTTTGCGCAGGGCCGGAGAAGACAGGGTAATCGCCGATTACCCCCCTCCCGTAAGCCCAAGTACCGCCCAGCTAGGTCATAGCTGTGTCACAACACGGACCGTTCACCACCGGGCACATCGCGTCACCGTCGCCCCGGCGTGCGCCCGGGTGCACCCATGCACCCTGAGCTGCATTCACTCCCCGGCCCCGATTGGCTCCCCACACCAGGGGAAGATGCGGGATCATGTCTGGCATGACCGAGGTGTCCTCGCTCACAGGGCGGCTGCTCGTGGCGACCCCCGCCCTGGCGGACCCGAACTTCGACCGTGCCGTGGTGCTCCTCCTCGACCACGACGAGGAGGGCTCGCTCGGCGTCGTCCTCAACCGGCCCACCCCGGTGGACGTGGGCGACATCCTGGAGGGCTGGGCCGATCTCACCGGCGAACCCGGCGTGGTCTTCCAGGGCGGCCCGGTGTCGCTGGACTCGGCACTCGGCGTCGCGGTCATCCCCGGTGGCACGGGCGGCGACCGGACCCCGCTCGGCTGGCGCCGGGTGCACGGGGCGATCGGGCTCGTCGACCTGGAGGCCCCGCCCGAGCTGCTGGCCTCGGCCCTCGGTTCCCTGCGCATCTTCGCGGGATACGCCGGCTGGGGCCCCGGCCAGCTGGAGGACGAGCTGGTGGAGGGCGCCTGGTACGTGGTCGAGTCGGAGCCCGGGGACGTCTCCTCGCCCTCCCCGGAGAGACTCTGGCGCGAGGTACTGCGCCGCCAGCGCAGCGAGCTGGCGATGGTGGCCACGTATCCGGACGACCCTTCGCTGAACTGAAGGGCGTGAGCTTCAGCAGTTCCTTGCAAGGCGCCTCAAGGTTCAGACGAGCAGGCAGCACTAGGCGTCCCCCGGTCGGGTGAGTCATGGTGAACCTGCAGTGGGTTGTCGTGCGCCTGTGCAGGTTTAACTGGTCGTGAAACTGGTGGTGCAGGTCAGGCTGCTGCCTACGCCCGAGCAGGCGGCGACGCTGGAGGCGACGCTGCGTGCCTGCAATGGAGCGGCGACCTGGGCCAGTGAGATTGCGTTCGAAAAGGGGGTGCGGAGGAACTTCGCGCTGCGCGAGCACACCTACGGGCAGATCAAGGCCTGGTGGGGTCTGGGGGCACAGGCCGCGCAGCGCGTGATCAAGAAGACGTGTGACGCGTACGCCACCCTGGAGGCGAACCGGAGGGCCGGGAATCTGGGCAGGCCGGGCTCGCAGCGTTACCGCAGGGCGACGGAGAGGCCGGTCGCCTTCCGGCCGTACGGGGCGCAGCCGTACGACGACCGGATGCCGTCCTGGCAGATCGCCGAGCGGCGGGTCTCGATCTGGACGACTGCCGGGCGGATCAGGGACGTGGGGTTCACCGCATCCTTGGAGCAACTGGCCACCTTGGCTCTGTACCGCAAGGGCGAGTCCGATCTGGTGTGCCGGGACGGCATGTGGTTCCTGAACGCCGCGCCTCGGTGACCAGCCGCTGGATCTGCTCCTGCGAGGTGCCCGAAGCACCGGCGAACACGGATCCGGTGGACTTCCTCGGCATCGACCTGGGCATCGTGAACATCGCCACCACCTCCGACGGCGAGATCATGGCCGGACGCGAGATCAACCGGGTCCGGGTACGGGAGCGCGCCCTCCGCAGCAAGCTGCAGAAGAAAAACACCCCGTCCGCCGAACCTCGGCTGAAGAAGCGCCGATTCAAAGAGGCGCGGCGGGCTCGGGACATCAACCACAAGATCGCGAAGCATGTGGTGGCCGAGGCGGAAAACGCACCGGTCGCGGGATCGCCCTCGAGGACCTGACAGGCATCCGCGAGCGGGTACGGCTTCGAAAGCCCCAACGGGCCACCCACTCCAGCTGGGCCTTCGCCCAGCTGGGGCAGTTCATCGCGTACAAGGCCCGCAAGGCAGGGGTACCGGTGGTGCACGTCGATCCGGCGTACACCTCCCGCACCTGCGCCGAGTGCGGGGACATCGACAAGGCGAACCGGGTCTCGCAGGCCCGGTTCGCGTGCCGGAACCGCGGCGTCGTTGCGCACGCGGACCGGAACAGCTCCCGCAACATCCGCGCCCGAGCGCGGGAGTTGTGGAGACGCGGGGCCCCGTCAACGGCCCCCGCCCCGCCACCGCGCCAGCGGAGCGGGGCCGGACGCAAACGCTGCGTCACAGCCAGTGATGCCCGTTGTGCGAGCCCGTCGCATTAGTGGCGGACAGTTGACTACTCTGGGGCTTATGAGCACTCTCGAGCCCGAGCGCGGGACTGGTACGGGGACCCTCGTAGAGCCGACGCCGCAGGTGTCCCACGGCGACGGCGACCACGAGCGCTTCGCCCACTACGTCCAGAAGGACAAGATCATGGCGAGCGCCCTCGACGGCACCCCCGTCGTGGCGCTCTGCGGCAAGGTGTGGGTGCCGGGCCGCGACCCGAAGAAGTACCCCGTGTGTCCCATGTGCAAGGAGATCTACGAATCCATGGACAGCGGAGGCGACGAGGGCGGCAAGGACAAGTAGCGGCCGCTGGGGCCGGTCCCCAGCCGCCGACGCGGCCCCCGGGGTGTCCCGCACGCCCCGGGGGCTTTCGCGCGCCCGCGCGGGCGATTGGTCGAGACCTCTTGTAGGCGGGTCGGCGCGCCCCTAGCCTCGTGCTGTTGTGATCTGCGGAACGTTGGTTGCGCATGATGCAACGGCTTCGGGCACCGGCTGGGGACGAGGACTGACGTGAGCGAACTGATTCCTGCACCGCGCGCCATCGAGGGCCCGATGCGCTGCGCCGTCACGCTCGACCGGGACACCACCCTGTGGGCCGGCCCGGGCACCGGCACCACGGAGCGCTGGCTGCGCGCCACGCTGGGCGCGGCCCTCGGCCTGCCCCTGCCGTCGGGGCCGCAGGACGCGCGCAACTCCGTACGCCTGCACCTGGACGACACGCTGGGGCCGGAGGCGTACCGGCTCGGCGTCGTATCCGGCTGGGGGGTCGAGATCCGTGGCGGTGACGCGGCCGGGGTCTTCTGGGGTGCCCAGACCCTGCGTCAGCTGCTCGGCCCCGACGCCTTCCGGCGGGCTCCAGTGCGCCCGGGGGCCGCCCGTGTGATCCCGCACCAGATCGTCGAGGACGCACCGCGCTTCGCCTGGCGTGGCCTCCTGCTCGACGTCGCCCGGCACTTCATGCCCAAGGACGGCGTGCTGCGCTATCTGGATCTCCTGGCCGCGCACAAACTCAACGTCCTCCACCTCCATCTGACGGACGACCAGGGCTGGCGGATCGAGATCGAGCGATATCCGGGACTGACCGAGGTCGGATCCTGGCGCACCCGGACGAAAACCGGGCACGGGGCCTCACCGCTGTGGGACGAGAAACCGCACGGCGGCTACTACACCCAGGACGACATCCGGGAGATCGTCGCCTACGCCGCCGATCGGCATATCACCGTGGTTCCGGAAATCGACGTACCGGGCCACTCGCAGGCCGCCATCGCCGCGTATCCGGAGCTCGGCAACACCGACGTCATCGACACCACCGCCCTTTCCGTCTGGGACACCTGGGGAATCAATCCCAACGTACTCGCCCCCACCGACAACACCCTCCGCTTCTACGAAGGGGTGTTCGAGGAAGTGCTCGCGCTCTTCCCGTCGGAATTCATCCACATCGGCGGCGACGAATGCCCCAAGGAGCAGTGGAGGCGATCGCCGGCCGCCCAGTCCCGGATCAAGGAACTCGGTCTCGCGGACGAGGACGAACTGCAGTCCTGGTTCATCGGCCACTTCGCGAAGTGGCTCTCCGCGCGCGGCCGCCGGCTCATCGGCTGGGACGAGATCCTCGAGGGCGGGCTCGCCGAGGGCGCGGCCGTGTCCTCCTGGCGCGGTTACGCGGGCGGGATCGCCGCCGCGCGGGCCGGCCACGACGTCGTCATGTGCCCCTCGCAGCACGTGTACCTCGACCACCGCCAGGCGCCCGGCGAGGACGAGCCCGTACCGATCGGCTACGTACGCACCCTGGAGGACGTCTACCGGTTCGAGCCGGTTCCACCGGAGCTGGACGAAGAACAGACCCGGCATGTGCTGGGCGCCCAGGCGAACGTGTGGACGGAGGTGATGGAGGACCCCGCGCGCGTGGACTACCAGACCTTCCCGCGGCTCGCCGCCTTCGCCGAGGTGGCCTGGAGCGCGCTGCCCGCCCCGGCGGAACGGGACTTCACCGGCTTCGAGCGCCGGATGGCCGCCCACTACGGCCGGCTCGACGCCCTGGGCGTCGCCTACCGCCCGCCCGCCGGCCCCCGGCCCTGGCAGCGGCGGCCCGGGGTGCTCGGGCGCCCGGTCGACGGGCCGCCCCCGAACAGCTAGGGCGAACACAACGGAAGAACCCCGTAAAAAGCTACGAAAGGCGTCAATCCCCGTACGTCGATGATGTCGTATGAAAACGGACCATCTCCGCAGTGGCGGGTGTGAATCACTCCTAGCGGACCCCCGCGTCCGGGCCCTGCGAAGATGTGCCAGAGTTGCCACGTCCGGCCTGTCAGCACGTACCGTACGGCAACACAGGTGGGACCAGGTGGGGCAGCGGGAAGGGGCAGCCGGTTTGACCACGCACGCACCGCAGGCGGCGCAGGCCGTGACGCTGCCCACGACACTGGACGAGGCCGTGGCGGCGCTCGCCGCCATGCCCACGGCCGTACCCGTGGCCGGCGGCACCGACCTGATGGCCGCCGTCAACTCCGGACAGCTCAGGCCCGCCGCCCTGGTGGGCCTCGGCCGGATCAGCGAGATCCGCGGCTGGCAGTACCAGGACGGCCACGCGCTGCTCGGCGCCGGCCTCACGCACGCGCGCATGGGCCGCCCCGACTTCGCGGCCCTCATCCCGGCGCTCGCCGCCGCCGCGCGCGCCGCCGGCCCGCCGCACATCCGCAACGCGGGCACCCTGGGCGGCAACATCGCCTCGGCCGCGCCCACCGGCGACGCGCTGCCGGTCCTGGCCGCCCTGGAGGCGACGCTGATCATCGCGGGCCCGGGCGGGGCCCGCCGGGAGATCCCGGTCTCGCACCTGCTGGCCGGGGTCGACATGCTGCGCGGCGGCGAACTCATCGGCTACGTGCGCGTGCCGCTGCTGCACGCCCCGCAGGTCTTCCTGAAGGCCACCGGACGGACCGGCCCCGGCCGGGCGGTCGCCTCCGTGGCGCTGGTCCTCGACCCGGCCCGGCGCGGAGTGCGGTGCGCGGTGGGTGCCATAGCGCCGATGCCCCTGCGGCCCCTGGAGGCCGAGCAGTGGGTCGGCCGGCTCATCGACTGGGACGGCGACCGCGCGATCGTGCCGGAGGCGCTGCACGCCTTCGGCGAGTACGTCTCCGCGGCCTGCATCCCCGACCCGGCCCCGGAGCAGGACGGCTCCGTACCGCAGCTTCCGCCCGCCGTACTGCACCTGCGGCGCACCGTCGCCGCACTGGCCCGACGAGCACTGGGGAGGGCGCTGTCGTGACCGACGACCAGCACGGAGAGGGCACGTCCCAGGGCGGCGGGCGCTGGGACCCGCTGCCCCAGGGTGACTACGACGACGGCGCCACCGCCTTCGTCAAGCTCCCCGAGGGCGGCATCGACGCCCTCCTGGCCGCGCCGGGTCACGGCTACGTGCCGCCGCAGATAACGGTGGCCCCCGGGGTCGACCCGGGCGCCGACCCGACGGCGGGCGGCACCTGGGCGGTGCAGGACACCGGCGCCCACTGGCCCGACCCGAACGCCGTGCCCCGGGGGACGGGAGCGGAGCCGGACGACCGGTTCACGTACAACCCCGCCGCCACCCAGCACTGGACCTACGACGAGCCCGCGGCCGCACCGGCCCCCGGGCACGACGTGACCGGTGAGTGGTCCATCCCCGTGGCCGGGGGCGACCTCCCGGACGAATCGGGCGAGTTCACCGCGTCATCCCTGGTCGAGCAGTGGGGTGGCGGCAACCCTCCGGCCACCCTCCCGGGCGGCGCGCCCGCGCCCTGGGTGACGGAGACGGCGGGGCAGCCGTGGGGACAGCCGGAGCCGGAGGCGACCACCGCGCAGCCGGGTCACCCGGTGCCCGGACACCCCGCCCACGAGGAGTTCCGGCCCGAGACCTACCCCGAGCCGCCGGCCGAGCGGACGCCGGAGCCCGCGCAGGCGGGCGACCCCGAGCCGGTCCCGGACACCCGGGAGGCCGCACAGGCCCCCGACGGGCTCGCTGAGCCGCCCGCGGAGCCCGGGACGGACGACGGGCCCGCCCACGGGCCGGAGGCCGCGCAAGAGGCCGCCACGGCCGAGGAGACCGCACCGCCGGACGAGGCGCCCGCCCCCGAGGCCGCCGCACCCGACGAGGTGCCCCCGCCGCCCGCGCACGACGAACACCCGCTCGCCTCCTACGTCCTGCGCGTGAACGACACCGAGCGTCCCGTCACCGACGCCTGGATCGGCGAGTCGCTGCTGTACGTGCTGCGCGAGCGGCTCGGGCTCGCCGGGGCCAAGGACGGCTGCTCGCAGGGCGAGTGCGGGGCCTGCAACGTCCAGGTCGACGGGCGGCTCGTCGCCTCCTGCCTGGTCCCCGCCGTCACCGCCGCCGGCAGCGAGGTGCGCACCGTCGAGGGCCTCGCGGTGGACGGCCGGCCCTCCGACGTGCAGCGGGCGCTCGCCAAGTGCGGCGCGGTGCAGTGCGGTTTCTGCGTTCCCGGCATGGCGATGACCGTGCACGACCTGCTCGAGGGCAACCCGGCACCGACCGACCTCGAGACGCGTCAGGCGCTGTGCGGCAACCTGTGCCGCTGCTCCGGCTACCGGGGCGTCCTGGACGCCGTCCAGGAGGTCGTCGCCGAACGCGAGGCACATGCCGCGGCCGAGACCGAGACGGACACGGACGGGGTACGTATTCCCCACCAGGCGGGCCCGGGAGCCGGCGGCGTCAACACGTCGGCCTTCGACTCACCGGGGACCTTCGGCGGTGCCGGAGGGGTCTTCGGCGGTCCCGCACCGCACGACCAGCACTACGGCCAGGACGGAGGCCAGGCGTGAGCAACGAGACCGCCACCGCGACCACGGCCGCGGAGCCCGCCCCCGCCGCCGACCCGCTCCCGCACGGCCTCGGCGCCTCCCTGCCGGCCGCAGACGCCCGCGCCAAGACCGAAGGCACCTTCCCGTACGCCGCCGACCTGTGGGCCGAGGGCCTGCTCTGGGCGGCCGTACTGCGTTCCCCGCACGCGCACGCGCGCATCGTGTCCATCGACACCTCCCACGCGCGCGAGATGCCCGGCGTACGGGCCGTCGTCACCCATGAGGACGTCCCCGGCACCCCGCGGCACGGCCGGGGCACTCCCGACCGCCCGGTGTTCGCCTCCGAGGTCGTACGCCACCACGGCGAGCCCATCGCCGCCGTCGCCGCCGACCACCCCGACACCGCGCGGATGGCCGCCGCGGCCGTCATCGTCGAGTACGAGGTGCTCGACCCGGTCACCGACCCCGAACAGGCCTTCGAGGCCGAACCGCTGCACCCCGACGGCAACCTGATCCGGCACATCCCGCTGCGCCACGGCGACCCGGACGCGCACGGCGAGATCGTCGTCGAGGGCCTGTACCGCATCGGGCGCCAGGACCCGGCCCCCATCGGCGCGGAGGCGGGGCTCGCCGTGCCCCGCCCCGACGGCGGCGTGGAGCTCTACCTGGCCTCCACCGACCCGCACACCGACCGCAACACCGCCGCCGCCGTCTTCGGCCTGGCCCCCGAACGCGTGAAGGTCGTCGTCACCGGCGTCCCCGGCGCCACCGCCGACCGCGAGGACCAGGGCTTCCAGCTGCCGCTCGGACTGCTGGCCCTGAAGACCGGCTGCCCGGTGAAACTGACGGCGAGCCGCGAGGAGTCCTTCCTCGGCCACACCCACCGCCACCCCACACTGCTGCGCTACCGCCACCACGCCGCCGCCGACGGCACGCTGGTCAAGGTGGAGGCGCAGATCCTCCTCGACGCGGGCG
Source organism: Streptomyces sp. NPDC001348 (assembly GCF_053597535.1). Classification (NCBI taxonomy): domain Bacteria; kingdom Bacillati; phylum Actinomycetota; class Actinomycetes; order Kitasatosporales; family Streptomycetaceae; genus Streptomyces; species Streptomyces sp. NPDC001348. Next base: position 103,988 of record NZ_JBSFIK010000007.1, read on the forward strand.
CGTACGCCGACACGTCCGCCGAGGCCCTGGCCGCCGCCGTCTCCTTCGCCTGCGGCCCGTACGTCGTCCCCAACGCCTTCATCGAGGGCTGGGCGGTACGCACCAACAACCCGCCCTCCGGCCATGTGCGCGGCGAGGGCGCCATGCAGGTGTGCGCCGCCTACGAGGCGCAGATGGACAAGCTCGCCAAGAAGCTGGGCCTGGACCCGGCGGAGGTGCGGCTGCGCAACGCCCTCGCGACCGGCGACGTCCTCCCGATCGGCCAGACCGTCACCTGCCCGGCGCCGGTCGCCGAGCTCCTCCAGGCGGTACGGGACTTCCCGCTCCCGCCGCTGCCCAAGGACACCCCCGAGGACGAGTGGCTGCTGCCCGGCGGCCCCGAGGGCGCGGGCGAGCCGGGCGCCGTACGCCGGGGCGTCGGCTACGGCGTGGGCATGGTGCACATGCTCGGCGCGGAGGGCGCGGACGAGGTCTCGACGGCGACGGTGAAGGTCCACGACGGCATCGCCACCGTGCTCTGCGCGGCGGTGGAGACCGGCCAGGGCTTCACCACGCTGGCCCGGCAGATCGTCCAGGACACGCTCGGCATCGACGAGGTGCACGTGGCACCCGTGGACACCGACCAGCCCCCGGCCGGCCCGAGCTGCCACGGCCGCCACACCTGGGTGTCGGGCGGCGCGGTGGAACGGGCGGCGAAGATGGTCCGCACACAACTCCTGCAGCCCCTGGCGCACAAGTTCGGCATGTCCACCGAGCTGCTCCAGATCACCGACGGCAAGATCACGTCGTACGACGGCGTGCTGTCCACCACCGTCACCGAGGCGCTGGAGGGCAAGGAGCTGTGGGCCACGGCCCAGTGCCGCCCCCACCCCACCGAACCACTCGACGCCTCCGGCCAGGGCGACGCCTTCGTGGGCCTGGCCTTCTGCGCGGTCCGCGCGGTGGTGGACGTCGACATCGAACTCGGCTCCGTAAGGGTCGTGGAACTGGCCGTCGCCCAGGACGTGGGCCGCGTGCTCAACCCGGCCCAGCTCGAGGCCCGTATCGAGGCGGGCGTCACTCAGGGCGTCGGCATCGCGCTCACCGAGAACCTGCGCACCCCGCGCGGCCTGATCCGGCACCCCGACCTCACCGGGTACGCGCTGCCCACGGCCCTGGACGCCCCCGACATCCGGATCGTCAAACTCGTCGAGGAACGCGACGTGGTCGCCCCCTTCGGCGCGAAGGCGGCCAGCGCGGTGCCGGTGGTCACCTCCCCGGCGGCCATCGCCTCCGCCGTCCGCGCGGCGACCGGCCGCCCGGTCAACCGCCTCCCGATCCGCCCCCAGGCCGCGGTGGTGACGGCCCAGTGAACGGCCAGGAGCCCCAGGAGTCGCCGGAGCCGCGCTACGAGCCGCCGCCGGCGGTCGGCAAGCTGCTGCTGTGGATCCTGCTGTTCGTGATGGCGGCGGTCGTGGTGGTGCTGGGCGGGGTCTACTTCACCTGAGGCACGGGCCTTCCTGATCATGCTCCCGTCCGCGGCGGAACGGGCCCGGGTCGCCTGACGTCCTCTCCTGCGGGGCGTTGTCAGTGGGGCGGCGTACTGTTCCGATCAGTGGGGACGGCCCGTGTCCCGCTCACGCACTACGCAGTGCGCACCACGTACGACGCACCACGTACGACTGAATCGCGGGGGAGCGATGAGCACGATTGACGCCGGTGTCGCGGTGATCACCCTGACCGAGGACGACCTCGGCCCGTACGTCACGCACGCCCCGACGCGCCACTGGCTGACCGGCCCCGGACTGCCCGGTGACAGCGACCTGTTGACGTTCGACCCGCTCCGTACGGCGGGGCTGCGCACGCTCGCGGACGCCGCGGACGACCCGGCCGAGCATCTGCGGAACCGGCTGGTGATAGGGGAACTGCTCAACCCCGCGGGGATGGACCCGGAATCCCTGCTGCTCGACGGCGGTACGGGCGAGATCACGACCACGTACCTCTTCGAGGCGATGGACAGCCGGCCCTTCGCGCCCTCGCTGGAGGCGCTGGTCCGGTTCGCCTCGGTCACGGAGGAACTGGCCGCCCTCCGGGGCGAGTTCGCCGCGTACGCGGGCCGGCACGGCACCAAGGCGGCCACGGAGGCGTCCCGCCGTCTCCTCGCCCTCTTCGAGGAGGGCACGGGCGGTGAGGTTCCCCCGTACTGGAAGGCGGCCGCGCTGATCCGTCCCCTCGCCCTGGTCGCGGGCCCCGGCACGGACTCCGGCCTCAGACTGGACCTCCCCGCCCGCCTGCTCGACCAGGAGTTCGGTCAGGGCCGGGTGGCCCGCTTCGAGGAGGTCGACTTCCCGGCCGCGCTCACCCACGAGCCGACCCGCCGCTTCCTGCGCGAGACCGGGCTGCCGGAGAACGCGGTCCTCTTCCACCTGGACACGGACGTCTCCCTGCCCACGCTCACGGAGTACTTCACCTCGGACCGCGCCGACGACCACCCCCTCGAGGTCCTCCCCGCCCACGCCGACCATCTGATACGCCTCGGCCACCTGACGGAGGACAACAGCCTGGTGATCGACGGCAGGACGGGCGCGGTCCTGAACCTCAGCGAGCCCGAGGCGGCCCTGTACCCCCTGAACACCGACGTCTCCACCCTCGCCTTCACCCTCTGGCTCCTGCACCACGAGCGCACGATCGACGATCACCTGGGGCACGAACTGACCACCCGGGCCTACGACCAGCTGGCCGCGGCGATGATCCAGACCCTGGCCTCCATCGACCCGACCGGCACCACGACGGGGGCCGACTGGCACTACTGGACGGACCGCTTCCAGGACGAGGCGGGCGGAGTGCTCTGAGCGGTCCCGGCAGCCGCAGCGGCCGGTCAGCGCTCCGGGAGCCGGTCGTAGGTCTTGAAGGTGTAGGTGGCGTCGTAGGTCATCAGGTTGCCGCTCGCGGCCGGCAGGCCGAGCCGCCGGTTGAGCGGTCCGGTCAGCGGCCCGCAGTGCTCGGCGGCCGGGGCGGTGAAGGTGTCGTCGTACGCCGAGAACTTGATGACCGGCGGATCCTGCGAGACCCACTCCGAGGGCCCCGACCGCTTCATCCGGAAGTCGACCGGCTCGCCCGCCCCGATGACGCAGCTGTGCGGCAGCCAGGGGCTGATCAACCGGAACCGCAGACTGAACTGCCCCGTGTAGAAGTCGGAGCGGCCCCCGTACTCCGGCCGTATCGCCCCGGGCAACCCGTCCCCCAGCGCGGTCGGCGCACTGCGCATCGCGCCCCACACCTGCCCGTCGGTACCGTCCGCCAGGGGCCCCTCGGCATGCGTCATGGTGATCGGCGCGAGCGCCACGCCGACCTTGCCGATCGTCAGCTTCGGCGCCGCGGTGTGCACCTCGCACCGCCACTTGCCCGGGTCGACACCGGCGGGCAGGGCCGGGCAGTCACTGAAATCGGCGGTCGCCAGGGGCCGTGCCGAGGCGACACCGGGCGCGTACACCCCCGTGACAGCGGCCAGGGCGACGGCGCCGACGACGGAGACGGCGGCGCGGCGGACGACGGAAGCGCGAGGACGATCAGCGGTGGCGTTCGACATGCCCCTCAGCCTGCCGACCACGAGGCGCACCCCACCATCGGTGACAGCCCCAAGATCACCCTGAGGTGACCCTGATGGACAGTCAGGGATGCGCAAGCTGAAGGGAGTTGCACCTCGCCCAGTAGCCATCGCGGTGCACTGTTTCCGAGGCCGTGGCGGGAATCGAACCCGCGTTACTCGCTTTGCAGGCGAGTCCCTGAACCACTCGGGCACACGGCCGTGATCAACTTCGTCCAACACGGCCGTGGCGGGAATCGGACCCGCGTGACTCCCCGCGAGCGGAGCTCGCTGATGGATGCAGCGCAGGCGAGTCCCTGAACCACTCGGGCACCCGGCCGTGTTGACGAGACGACCGTAGGGCGGGGCGGGGGAGGGGCTCAAGGGAGGCGCCGGGGCTGCAACGGGACTGCCATACGGCGTTCATGAACGGGGGTGTAGGACCAAGGTCCCGGGGTGCAGGCGACCTCGGACAGGGGTCAAACCGGGCCGTGCGCCTTACGCTGACGGCCATGGACGCCCTTGAACGACGCGATGCCGAAGTCGCCGCCCCCGTCGACGGAGCGGCGGACACCGTCCTCGGGCGGGCCCACCGGGCGCTGACCGTCGGGATCGTGTCCGTCGTGGTGCTGATCGCCTTCGAGGCGACCGCGGTGGGGACGGCGATGCCGGTCGCCGCGCGGGACCTGGGCGGGGTGTCGCTGTACGCGTTCGCGTTCTCGGGATATTTCACGACGAGCCTGTTCGGCATGGTGCTCGCCGGGCAGTGGTCCGACCGGCGGGGGCCGCTCGGGGCGCTCACCACCGGGATCGGGGCCTTCGCCGCGGGGCTGGTGGTGGCCGGGACCGCCGGGGCGATGTGGGTGTTCATCGTGGGGCGGGCCGTGCAGGGCTTCGGCGGCGGGCTGGTGATCGTCGCCCTTTACGTCGTCGTGGGCCGTGCCTATCCCGATCGGCTGCGGGCCGCCATCATGGCCGCCTTCGCCGCCGGCTGGGTCGTGCCGTCGGTCGTCGGCCCCCTGGCGGCGGGCGCGGTGACCGAGCACCTCGGCTGGCGCTGGGTGTTCCTCGGTATCCCGGTGCTGGTCACCCTCCCGCTGGCCCTCGCGCTGCCGCAGATACGGCGCCGGGCCGGAGGACCCGTCGACGACGCGGCGGTGACCGCTTTCGACCGGCGGCGCATCCGGCTCGCGCTCGGTATCTCCCTCGGCGCGGGACTGCTGCAGTACGCCGCGCAGGACCTGCGGTGGGTCTCCCTGCTGCCCGGTGCCGCAGGCGCCGCGCTGCTCGTGCCGGCCGTGCTCGGGCTGCTGCCGCGCGGCACCTACCGGGCGGCCCGCGGGCTGCCGTCGGTCGTGCTGCTGCGCGGGGTCGCCGCGGGGTCCTTCATCGCCTCCGAGTCCTTCGTGCCGCTGATGCTGGTCACCCGGCGGGGGCTGTCGCCGACACTGGCGGGCTTCTCGCTCGCGGCGGGCGGGGCGACCTGGGCACTGGGCTCCTGGGTGCAGTCGCGGGCGCGGTTCGCGCCGTACCGGGAGCGGCTGATGACCTTCGGGATGCTGCTGGTGGCGGCGGCCATCACCACCGCGCCCAGTGTGCTGATACCGGCGGTGCCGGTGTGGACCGTCGCCGTCGCCTGGGCGTTCGGCTGCTTCGGCATGGGGCTGGTGATCTCCTCCGCGGGCGTACTCCTGTTCCAGCTGTCCGCCCCGGAGGAGGCCGGCACCAACTCCGCCGCACTGCAGATCTCCGACGCCCTCGCCAACGTCGTCTGCCTCGCGGCGGCGGGAGCGGCCTTCGCGGCGCTGGGCGGCGGCAGTACGGCGGTCACGGCAGGCGGACACACCGGTGCCTCCGGGGTCGCGTTCGCCGCGGTGTTCCTGCCGATGGCGGGGGTGGCGCTGGTCGGGGTCTGGGTGACGACGCGGCTGATGCCAGCGAGTGGTACCAATATGACCCCATGACGTAGTACCATTTCGGTATGGCTATGAACCTGCGTCTCCGCGACGACCAGACGGAAGCCCTGAAGGTGCGAGCCGAGGAGGAAGGGGTCAGTATGCACGCCATACTGCTGCGGGCCGTGGACGACTATCTGGCTCGGACGGCTCATGAGGCCCTGGTTCGCAAGGCCGCCAAGGAGCAGACCGCCAAGTGGGCCGAGCTGCTGGAGCGGCTCAAGTGACCTACGTGTACCTGTCGGCCGAGGATGTCCTTGCCATCGCTGAGCACGCGGTCGATGACCAGGTCGTCGTCGTACGCGACGCGGGCCTGCTGGAGTCGGCTGTGCACCGCCCTTCGGCTTCGATGTTCGGGCAGGAGGCGTACAGCGACCTCTTCGACAAGGCGGCGGCCCTGCTGCAGTCACTGGCGATCAATCGTCCCCTCGTCGACGGGAACAAGCGCACGGCTTGGGTGTCCTGTGTCGTCTTTCTGGCCATGAACGAGGTGCAGTTGCGCCCGGACATCGACGCGGCAGAGCGCCTTGTCGTCGCGGTGGCGACCGGCAGCCTGGAGGAAGTCAAGGTCATCGGCGAGGCGCTGCGGGAGTTGGCGGAGTAGTCGATGTGACGTGGGTCCCACCCGCCGGTGACCCGGCCTCGTCCGCGCGTCGGCACCGCCGGGCCGCCGGTAGGGTGGCCCGGTTGTCATACGCAGACGAGCAGCCCGACGTCCAGATCCTCGGAGACCGTGACTACCACCGCCGCTTCCTCCACGCACAACCACCACCTCTCGCCCGCCTTCCCGGGCCGTGCCCCCTGGGGCACCGCCAGCAAGCTGCGTGCCTGGCAGCAGGGGGCGATGGAGAAGTACATCCAGGAGCAGCCGCGTGACTTCCTCGCCGTCGCCACGCCGGGCGCCGGCAAGACGACGTTCGCGCTGACGCTCGCCTCCTGGCTGCTGCACCACCACGTCGTGCAGCAGGTGACCGTGGTCGCGCCGACCGAGCACCTGAAGAAGCAGTGGGCGGAGGCGGCCGCGCGGATAGGCATCAAGCTCGACCCCGAGTACAGCGCGGGACCCCTGGGGAAGGACTACCAGGGCGTCGCCGTGACGTACGCCGGTGTCGGTGTGCGTCCCATGCTGCACCGCAACCGGGTCGAGCAGCGCAAGACCCTCGTCATCCTCGACGAGATCCACCACGCCGGTGACTCCAAGTCCTGGGGCGAGGCCTGTCTGGAGGCGTTCGAGCCGGCCACCCGGCGACTCGCGCTCACCGGCACGCCGTTCCGCTCCGACACCAACCCGATCCCCTTCGTCACCTACGAGGAGGGGCAGGACGGGATCCGGCGGTCCGCCGCCGACTACACGTACGGGTACGGCAACGCGCTCGCCGACCACGTCGTCCGGCCCGTCATCTTCCTCTCCTACAGCGGCAACATGCGCTGGCGCACGAAGGCCGGTGACGAGGTCGCCGCCCGGCTCGGCGAGCCGATGACGAAGGACGCCGTCAGCCAGGCCTGGCGCACCGCCCTGGACCCGCGCGGCGAATGGATGCCGGCCGTGCTGCGCGCCGCCGACCAGCGGCTCACCGAGGTCAGGAAGGCCATCCCGGACGCGGGCGCCCTCGTCATCGCCTCCGACCAGGACTCGGCGCGCGCGTACGCCAAGCTGATCCGGGAGATCACCGGCAGCAAGGCCACCCTCGTGCTGTCCGACGACGCCGGAGCCTCGAGCAGGATCGACGAGTTCAGCGGGAACAACGACCGCTGGATGGTCGCCGTCCGCATGGTGTCCGAGGGCGTCGACGTACCCCGGCTCGCGGTCGGCGTGTACGCCACCACCATCTCCACCCCGCTGTTCTTCGCCCAGGCCGTCGGCCGTTTCGTACGGTCCCGGCGGCGCGGCGAGACCGCCTCGGTCTTCCTGCCGACCGTCCCCGACCTGCTCACCTTCGCCAACGAGATGGAGGTGGAGCGGGACCACGCCCTCGACAAGCCGAAGAAGGAGGGCGAGGGGGACCCGTACGCCGAGTCCGAGAAGGAGATGGAGGAGGCGAACAAGGAGCAGGACGAGGACACCGGCGAGCAGGACATGCTGCCCTTCGAGGCGCTGGAGTCCGACGCCGTCTTCGACCGGGTGCTGTACGACGGCGCCGAGTTCGGTATGCAGGCCCACCCGGGCAGCGAGGAGGAGCAGGACTACCTCGGTATCCCCGGACTCCTCGAACCCGACCAGGTGCAGCTGCTGCTGCAGAAGCGGCAGGCCCGGCAGATCGCGCACAGCCGCAAGAAGCCGGACGACGAGGCCGACCTGCTGGAGCTGCCCGCCGAGCGGCGGCCCGTCGTCTCCCACAAGGAGATGATGGAGCTGCGCAAGCAGCTCAACACCATGGTCAGCGCGTACGTCCACCAGAGCGGCAAGCCGCACGGGGTGATCCACACCGAGCTGCGGCGGGTGTGCGGCGGGCCGCCGAGCGCCGAGGCCACGGCCGGGCAGCTGCGGCAGCGGATCGCCAAGGTGCAGGAGTGGGCGACGCGTATGCGTTGATCCGCCCCGCGGCCCCAGGGGCGCACGGCGCGGCGGGCGCGCCGCACGTATCAGGACGAAGGTCGCAGGCCATGGCGGCTGGCGCCCGGATTCTGGACGGAGGCTTCCGCTCAGCGAACCCGCTTCGCTACTGTCCCGCTACGCACACGCCCCGTGGCAGCGCCGCCGCGGAGCGCAGCCGTGAAGCGACCGGTTCCGGAGCCGCCGGGCCCGTCTGTCGATCGGCGGCCTCTGACGCGCGTCGCTGACGGGACTCGGTGACACATCCCTCGCTCAGGGGTTGCCGACCTCACCACCGAAGGAGTGGGCGTCGTGACCGCGGAGACCTCTCAGACGCTCGACCGGGGACTACGCGTCCTCAAACTGCTCGCCGACACCGACCACGGGCTGACCGTCACCGAGCTGTCCACCAAACTGGGCGTGAACCGGACCGTCGTGTACCGGTTGCTCGCCACCCTCGAACAGCACGCGCTCGTACGGCGTGATCTGGGCGGGCGAGCCCGCGTCGGACTGGGTGTGCTGCGACTGGGCCGGCAGGTGCACCCGCTGGTACGGGAGGCGGCGCTGCCCGCGCTCAGGTCGCTGGCGGAGGACATCGGGGCGACCGCCCACCTCACGCTGGTGGACGGGAGCGAGGCGCTGGCCGTCGCGGTGGTCGAGCCGACGTGGACGGACTACCACGTGGCCTACCGGGCGGGTTTCCGGCATCCCCTGGACCGCGGGGCCGCGGGCCGGGCGATCCTCGCCGCCCGGCATTCACCGTCCGCGGAGCCGGGGTACATCCTGACGCACGGTGAACTCGAGGCCGGGGCCAGCGGGGCGGCGGCGCCCCTGCTCGGGGTCACGGGTGTGGAGGGCAGCGTCGGCGTGGTCATGCTGGCGGACGCCGTGCCGGACCGGGTGGGGCAGCGCGTCGTCGACGCGGCGCGGGAGGTCGCGGAGGCGCTGCGGTGACGCTGCGCTCGGCTTGGCCGGCTCGGCCGGCTCGGCCGGGCGGGGGGAGCCGCCGGCCGGGGTCACTGCCGGGGCGCGCGGGTCGCGCTGCCCGGCGCTGACGGGATGCCGCTGCGCCGGGCACGACTGCCCGCGACCGGGGCCGGGTGAAGCGCCGGCCGGGGCTGCCGCCGGGGCTTCGCTCCGCCTGATGTATCCGGGCGGGCCTGCCGGGGAATCCGGGATGGATGACCGGGGAGGTGCATGTGGCCGGCGACGAGGGCCTGGGCCTGGACGAGCTGTTGCGGGCGGCGGAGGACGCCGCGCCGGTGGAGTCGGTGGACGTGGTGGCCTGGAACCTGCAGAAGCGGTTCTCGGCGGCAGAGGTGTCGCTGCTGTTCGTCGACATACTCGGCCGGGAAGCCGTTCGGCTGCCCAGGGCCGGCAGGGCGGGTCAGGGGCGCGGCGAGGCGGAGCGGTTCGAGCTGGCGGGCAGCGTCTACGAGCGGGTGCTGCGCTCCCAGCGCCTGCACCAGTCGGACGACGAGGAGGAGGGGACCAGCCGGCTGGTGGCGCCGGTGACGAACCGCGGCGACTCCATCGGCGTACTGGACGTGGTGGTTCCGCAGGCGGATGAGACGGTCCGCGAAGCGGTGGCGCAGGCGGCGCACGCGTTGGCGTACATCGTGGTGACCGACCGCCGCTTCACCGACCTCTACCACTGGGGCCGGCGCACCGCCGCCGTGAGCCTGGCGGCGGAGATCCAGCACCAGCTGCTGCCGTCGGCGTCCTGCTGCGAGGCGGCCCAGTTCACCCTGGCGGGCGGCCTGGCCCCGGCCGAGGACATCGGTGGCGACACCTACGACTACGCACTCGACCAGGACGTCCTGCATCTGTCGATCACGGACGCGATGGGTCACGACACGGCCTCGGCGCTGCTGGCCACGGTGACCGTCAACGCCCTGCGCGGGGTCCGCCGTGCCGGCGGCGGTCTCCTCGACCAGGCGTATGCCGCCCACCGCGCCGTCGCCGAGCACGCTCGCGGCATGGCCACCGGCCAGCTGCTGCGCGTCGAGCTGGAAACCGGCGAGTGCGGGCTGGTCAACGCCGGTCATCCCTGGCCGCTGCGGCTGCGCGGCAGCCACGTGGAGGAGCTGAAGCTCAAGGTCAACCTGCCGTTCGGGGTGCCCGCACCGCGCGGCTACGAGGTACAGCGGCTCCGTCTGGAGCCGGGCGATCGTCTGGTGCTGATCACGGACGGCATGCATGAACGCTGTGCCGGCGCGGTCGACCTGCGGACCGTCATCCGGGACACCCGCGACGAACACCCCCGCGAGGTGGTCCGGGCCCTGACCGCGGAGGTCCATGACGCGTGCGGGGGAGACCTGGCGGACGATGCCACCGCGCTGGTGCTGGACTGGCACGGCAGCCGTTCGGGACAGCGCCACACCAGCGGCGGCTCCAACTCCGGCACCTGGTGACCACGCAGACCGGTCCGGACGCTCGCACGTCCGCCGGCGACGGGATCCGTACGCGGGCTGACCGGACCGTGGCCGGAAGTGGGCGTCCCGTAGATTGAACCCGTGCTCTCTCGCCTCTCACGTCCCCAGGCCGCCGCCGTCTGCGCCCTGCCCGTCGTGGCCCTGATCGTCACGGCGGTCCTCGCCCCGCTGCCGTTCTCGGTGGCGCAGCCCGGGATGACGGCGAACGTGCTGGGCAAGAACAAGGGCACCGCGGTGATCACCGTCTCCGGCGCACCGGCCCGCGGGACGAGCGGCCAGCTGCGGATGACGACGATCGAGGCGACCTCGCCGGACGCCCGTGTCTCGCTGGGCGACGTACTCGGCAACTGGTTCCGCACGGACCGCGCGGTGATGCCGCGTGACGCGGTCTATCCGAGCGGCAACAGTGTCAAGGAGATCGAGAAGCACAACGCCGAGCAGATGCAGCAGTCCCAGGGCGCGGCGACCGAGGCCGCCCTGAAGTACCTGGGGCTGAGCAGCGGCAAGGTCAAGGTCACCCTCAGGCTCGCCGACGTCGGCGGGCCCAGCGCGGGTCTGCTGTTCTCCCTGGGGATCGTCGACAAGCTGCACGGCGACGGCGGCGGCGGTGACCTGACGGGCGGCCGCACCATCGCGGGTACGGGGACGATCAGCGCCGACGGCAAGGTGGGCGCGGTCGGCGGCGTGGCCCTGAAGACGCAGGCCGCGCGACGGGACGGCGCGACCGTCTTCCTGGTGCCGAAGGCCGAGTGCGCCGACGCGAAGGCGGAGCTGCCGAAGGGTCTCCGGCTGGTCCCGGTGACCACCCTGAAGGGCGCCGTGAACTCCCTGCTGGCCCTGGAGAAGGGCAAGGGCCCGGTCCCGAACTGCTAGGCCACCGCCGGCCTCGGGCGCGCAGGTCGGCGATGTGGTGCTGGGCCACCTCACCCCGCCCCCTCCGCCTGCTCCGCCGCCTGCTCCACCAGCGGGATGATCCGCAGCGGCACCGGGTTCTCCATGACGATCGCCGTGGCGGCCCGGACGATGCCGTCGAAACCGACGACCCGGTCGATCACCCGCTGGAGATCGGCGTTGGAGCGGGCCACCAGCCGGCACAGCATGTCCCCGCTGCCGGTGGTGGTGTGCAGCTCCAGCACCTCCGGCACGGTCGCCAGATGGGCGCGCACGTCCGGTCCCTGCCCCTGCCGGATCTCCAGCGTGGCGAACGCCGTGACCGGATAGCCGATGGCCGCCGGGTCCACCTGCGGGCCGAACCCGCGGATGACCCCGTTCGACTGGAGCCGGTCCAGCCGGGCCTGCACCGTGCCCCGCGCGACCCCCAGCCGCCGGGACATCTCGAGGACCCCGATCCGCGGCTCCCGGGCCAGCAGCACGATGATGCGCCCGTCCAGCCGATCGATCGCCATACCCGCCTCCTGAGATGGTCATCCTGTACAGAAATACCGCCGACGGTGCCATGTCGCCGAGCAGATTGCCCAGCGAATACGCGAACTGTTGCGCACCTTGCGGACCGGGGTCACGCTTCCGCTATGACGCAGACCACAGACCACACTCCCGTCACGACCGCCCGGCAGGCCGACCCCTTCCCGGTCAAGGGAATGGACGCGGTCGTCTTCGCCGTGGGCAACGCCAAACAGGCGGCGCACTACTACTCCACCGCCTTCGGCATGCGGCTGGTCGCCTACTCCGGACCGGAGAACGGCAGCCGGGAAACCGCGAGCTACGTCCTGGAGAACGGCTCCGCCCGCTTCGTGTTCACCTCCGTGATCAAGCCCGCCACGACCTGGGGCCACTTCCTCGCACAGCACGTGGCCGAGCACGGCGACGGCGTCATCGACCTGGCGATCGAGGTCCCGGACGCTCGCGCCGCGTACACCTACGCGATCGAGCACGGCGCCCGCTCCGTCGCCGAGCCCTACGAGGTGAAGGACGAGCACGGCACCGTCGTCCTCGCCGCCATCGCCACCTACGGCGAGACCCGCCACACCCTCGTCGAGCGCTCCCGCTACGAGGGGCCCTACCTGCCCGGCTACGTGGCCGCGAAGCCGATGGTCGAACCCCCCGCCCAGCGCACCTTCCAGGCCGTCGACCACTGCGTCGGCAACGTCGAACTCGGCCGGATGAACGAGTGGGTGGAGTTCTACAACAAGGTCATGGGCTTCACGAACATGAAGGAGTTCGTGGGCGACGACATCGCCACCGAGTACAGCGCCCTGATGTCGAAGGTCGTCGCCGACGGCACGCTCAAGGTCAAGTTCCCGATCAACGAGCCCGCGATCGCCAAGAAGAAGTCCCAGATCGACGAGTACCTGGAGTTCTACGGCGGCGCCGGCGTCCAGCACATCGCGCTGAACACGAACGACATCGTGCAGACGGTACGCACCATGCGCGCGGCCGGGGTGGAGTTCCTGGACACCCCCGACACCTACTACGACACCCTCGGCGAGTGGGTCGGCGACACCCGCGTCCCCGTGGAGACCCTGCGCGAGCTGAAGATCCTCGCCGACCGCGACGAGGACGGCTACCTCCTGCAGATCTTCACCAAGCCGGTCCAGGACCGTCCGACCGTCTTCTTCGAGATCATCGAACGGCACGGCTCCATGGGCTTCGGCAAGGGCAACTTCAAGGCCCTGTTCGAGGCGATCGAGCGGGAGCAGGAGCGGCGCGGCAACCTGTGAGGCTCCGGGTTCCGGGTCAGCCCTCCGGCGGCTCCTCGTCGGACGGCTGACCCAACCGGGCCAGCGCCGCCCGGGCGACCGGCACCCGCAACGGCGAGAAGTACGGGTTGATCCGCAACGCCTCCTGCAGATGGCGGCGCGCGGGCCCGGTCTGGTCCAGCTCGCCCTCGATCATGCCCAGGTGGAACGAGTACAGCGCGCTGCGCACCCCGCCCCCCTTGTCCTTGTCCGTGGCGATCCGGGCGTAGTGCAGCGCCTCCTCGTCGTCACCCACCCGGTGCAGCGCCCAGCCCAGCGCGTCCGCCACCTCGATGCCCGGCTGCCGCTCCCACTCGTCCTCCAGCAGCCCGACGGCCTCCTCCCGGTCCCCGTGGTCCGCCTCGAACTGCCCGAGGAGCAGTTCCTCGTCCACCCCGCCGGCCCGGTCCCGCTCCGCCCGGGTCCGCAGCAGGTCGTACTGAGCCTGCGCCTCCTCCTGAAGGCCCAGCGACTCGTACAGCTCGCCCAGCTCCAGGGCGTACTCGGGGCAGGGCTGCCCGGTGAGCGCCGACTGGTAGGCGGTCAGCGCCTCGGAGGTCCGCCCCAGCGCGGCCAGTACGCGGCCCCGGCCGGCCGTCGCGGCCCGCTGCCCGGGGTCCGCGCGCAGCGCCGCGTCGAAGTGCCGCAGCGCGTCCTGGCGGTCGCCGCGCTCCCAGGCCAGCTGCCCGGCACGGGCGAGGTAGTCGGCCTGCTCGGCGGGGCTGCGGGCGGCCGCCGCCGCGTCGGAGAGCTGGGCCGCCGCGTCCTCGCGCCAGCCCCGGTCCCGGTACACCGCGGACGCCCGCGCCATCACCGCCGGGCGGACGGCGGCGCCGGTGTGCAGCGCCATCAGCTTGTCCAGCGTGCTCCGGCCGGCCTTGTAGTCGCCGAGCCCGGTGTAGGAGTCGATCAGCACCGCGTACGTCGTCCACCGCTTCGGCGCCAGCGTGTTCGCCTGCTCGCCCCACTCCCGGGCCGCAGCGAAGTCCCGGCGCGTGTTCGCCAGCGCCGCGAGCCCCTCCAGCGCCTCGACGTTCCTGCCGCCCGCGACCTCGAGGGAGGTCTGCAGCGCGTGCTCGGCCTGCGGGTAGTTCGCGGCGTCGGCGCTCTGCCGCCCCCGCTCCAGGTAGGCGGTGCCCAGCGAGGCCCACGCCCGCGCGTCCCGGGGATGCGTCCGCAGATGGTTCTCCCGGTCCCCGATCAGCCGCGTCAGGTCGGGCAGCGAAGCCGGCATCCCGGCGGTCACCGCGACCGGGGCCCGCGGGCCGGGTGCCGGTGCCGGCGGGCCGTTCCGGGCCGGTTCCCTCGGCAGCAGCAGCAGCGCCCCGCCGACCGCCGCGGTACCCGTCACCGAGGCCACCAGCACCCGCCGCAGCATGCGCAGACGTCGCCGGGGCCGCGCGGCCACCAGGGACGTACCCGGACCGGACTGTCGCTTCTCCATACGTCTTACTGTGCGTCAATATGACGAGCACATCCGGGTGGCCCAAGGGTGCCGTGTGCGGGGTTCACACCGATGGCCCCGGGTGCGACGCTGTGATCATGAGCCGTATCGAAGCGCCGCGTGACGAAGCCCAGGGCAACCTCACCGACCGGCTGCTCGCGGGCCTGCCGGCCGAGGCGGTCCTCACCGACCCCGACGTCACCGCCTCCTACGCCAACGACATGGCGAGCTTCTGCCCGGCCGGCACCCCGGCCGTGGTGGTGCTGCCGCGCACGGCCGAGGAGGTCCAGCACGTCATGCGCACCGCCACCGAGCTGCGCGTGCCGGTCGTCCCGCAGGGCGCCCGCAGCGGCCTGTCCGGCGCGGCCAACGCCTCCGACGGCTGCATCGTCCTCTCCCTGACCCGGATGGACCGCATCCTGGAGATCAACCCGGTCGACCGCGTCGCGGTCGTGGAACCGGGCGTGGTCAACGCAGTGCTCTCCCGCGCGGTCGAGGAGCACGGCCTGTACTACCCGCCGGACCCCTCCAGCTGGGAGATGTGCACCATCGGCGGCAACATCGGCACCGGCTCCGGCGGGCTGTGCTGCGTGAAGTACGGGGTGACGGCCGAGTACGTCCTCGGTCTGGACGTCGTCCTCGCCGACGGCCGGCTGCTGTCCACCGGCCGCCGCACCGCCAAGGGCGTGGCGGGCTACGACCTGACCCGCCTGTTCGTCGGCTCCGAGGGCTCCCTCGGCATCGTCGTACGGGCCGTCCTCGCCCTCAGGCCGAGACCGCCGCGGCAGCTGGTGCTGGCGGCCGAGTTCGCCTCCGCCGCCGACGCCTGCGACGCCGTGTGCCGGATCATGGCGGGCGGCCATGTGCCGTCCCTCCTCGAACTGATGGACCGTACGACCGTCAAGGCGGTCAACGACCTCGCCCGGATGGGCCTGCCGGAGACCACCGAGGCCCTGCTGCTGGCCGCCTTCGACACCCCCGACCCCGCCGCGGACCTCGCCGCCCTCGGCGCTCTGTGCGAGGCCGCGGGCGCCACACAGGTGGTCCCGGCCGAGGACACCGCCGAGTCCGAACTCCTGCTCCAGGCCCGCCGGACCGCCCTCGTCGCGCTGGAGGCCGTCAAGGGCACGACGATGATCGACGACGTGTGCGTGCCCCGGTCGCGGCTCGCCGAGATGATCCAGGGCGTCGAACGGATCGCGGAGAAGTACCGCCTGACGATCGGCGTCTGCGCCCATGCGGGTGACGGCAACACCCACCCGACCGTGTGTTTCGACGCCCAGGACCCCGACGAGACCCGCCGCGCCCGTGAGTCCTTCGACGAGATCATGGCCCTCGGCCTGGAACTCGGCGGCACCATCACCGGCGAGCACGGCGTCGGCGTCCTGAAGAAGGAGTGGCTCGCCCGCGAGGTCGGCCCGGTGGGCCTGGAGATGCAGCGCGCCGTCAAGCAGGTGTTCGACCCGCTGGGAATCCTGAACCCCGGCAAGCTGTTCTGACGCTCCCTTCCCCGGGGTCACCGGGCGAGCAGCTGGTCGAGCGCGCCGTCCACCCCGAGCCGCTCGGCCTCACTCCCCGGGGGCACCGCGCGCAGTGTGCGCTCCAGCCAGGCGGCCAGCTGGGCGGCCGGTGCCTGGAGCAGGGCCTCACCGTCGGGTGAACTCAGCGCCATCAGGACGACGCCGCGCCCGTCCACCTTGGTCGGCCACACCTTGACGTCGCCCTGCCCGCACGGCCGGAACACCCCCTCCACCAGCAGATCGCGGGAGAACGTCCAGTTCACGGGCTGTTCGGAGGTGACGTGGAAGGCGATGTGGACGGCGTAGGGATCGTCCGAGCGGTAGCCGAGCCGGGCCGGGACCGGGAAGCTGTGGTCGGCGGAAAGGATGAGCCGCAGTTCGAGTTCGCGTTCCACCACGATGTGCTGCATGACGTTCCGTTCCTCTCGCGTCGGGGCCGTGGGAGCGGGCCCGTGCACGGTGAGAGGCGGCCGGGGCGGGGGCGTTACGCGGGTTCGGGGACTTTTTCCGGATCCGCGCCCCGGCGGGTTGTGAAGCCCGCGGGAGTCTCTAGCACGGGGTCGCCCGGAAAGGGGTGGGTCCTGCGGGACTGGCGCTCGGGACGGCGTGGGTCTGATAGATGTGGAGCCCCCATACGACCCCCGAGCAGATACGGGACGACCCGGACATGAGCGCCCCAACCCCGGCCCCCGGAGACGACAGGCCCCGCGAGGGCTACTACCCGGACCCGTCCATCCCCGGCTACGTCCGGTACTGGAACGGGGCCGCCTGGGTGCCGGGCACCAGCCGGCCGGCGCCGAAGGACGGCGAATCGCTCGCCGCACCGCCCGGCACCTGGCCGGCCCAGCAGCAGCCGCACGCCCCGGCGGCGGTCGAGGAGACCGGCCCGCACTTCTTCGACGAGGACCCGCCCGCCGCCCCCGCGGCGCAGCCGGCGTCGGCGTGGGGTGCCGACCCGGGCGGGCAGTCCGGTTTCGGCGGCGACCAGGACCGCCGCGTCTCCTGGGGCGCCGATCCGCGGGTGGCCGCGGACTCCCCGGCCCAGCCGGACGGCCGGGCGGCCAGCACCGACGGCACGGCGACGATCCCGCCCGCGGACCAGGCCTCCGACGGCACGGACGACGGCGGCACGTTCGTCTTCCGGCGCCCGGCCGGCACCTCCGGGGGGCCGGCGGACGACGGCACGATGACGTTCCGGCAGGTTCCGCCGCGTACGCCGGGCTCCGGGCAGAGGGACGGGGCGGGCGACGACTCCGCCGGTTTCGGGGTGCAGGGGCCCGTCGGAGCCGCCGGCGCGGGTGCCTCCGGGGGCGCCGCGAAACCCGGGTTCGGCGCCGGGAAGGCGGCCGCCGCCCGGGCGGCAGCGGCGAAAGGCCCGGCGCAGGTCCCGGGCCAGGCACAGGGCCCGGTGCACGGCCAGGCACAGGTCCCCGGCCAGACGCAGGGCCCGGTGCACGGCCAGGCGCAGGCGCACGGTCCCGGCCAGGCGCGGCTCCCCGCGCAGGCCCAGGGCAACGCCCTGGGGTCCGCCCCCCAGGCCTCCGCCCCGTCCCCGGTCGCCGCCTCCGTCCCCCCGCAGGCGACGCCGCTGTCGGGTCCGGCCGCGGCTCCCGTGCCGGCCCCGATGGCCGGCGGTGCGGGCGGCGGGCAGTCGTCCTGGGCGCAGCAGGTGCACCGGCTCGCGGGGGCCGACGAGCAGCCCGTGACGCCGTGGAAGCCGCCGGTGGAGGACCCGTTCCAGGCGGTCGCCCGACGGCAGGCGGCGGCGCGGCCGGCGGGGGTCGGCAAGCGGCTGGTCGCCCGCCTGGTCGACACGCTGGTCCTCGGTGCGGTCACCGCCACGGCGGCCGTACCGCTGGGCGTCAAGGCCGTCGACCACGTCCAGGAGAAGATCGACGCGGCCAAGCTGTCCGGCCGTACCGTCACCGTCTGGCTGCTGGACGGCACGACCGGCGCCTACCTCGGCATCGTCCTGGCCGTGCTGCTGGTCGCCGGTGTCCTGTACGAGGTGCTGCCCACCGCCAAGTGGGGCCGCACGCTGGGCAAGAAGCTGTGCGGCATCGAGGTGCGGGACATCGAGGCGCACGAGCCGCCGTCGTTCGGCCGGGCCCTGCGCCGCTGGCTGGTCTACAGCGTCCCCGGCCTGCTCGGCGTCGGCGTGGTCGGCGTGCTGTGGTGCCTGTTCGACCGGCCGTGGCACCAGTGCTGGCACGACAAGGCCGCCCACACCTTCGTGGCGGCCTGACACCGCGCACCCGGGCCCGGCCTCCGCCTGGACGACACCGCACACCCGGGCCCGGCCCGTCCGCCGGGGCGGCACCGCGTATCCGGGCCCGGCCCGTCCGCCGGGGCGGCACCGCGTATCCGGGCCCGGCCCGTCCGCCGGGGCGGCATCGCGCGCCCGGGCCCGGCCCGTCCGCCGGGGCGGCACCGCGTATCCGGGCCCGGCCCGTCCGCCGGGACGGCATCGCGCGCCCGGGCCCGGCCCGTCCGCCGGGGCGGCACCGCGTATCCGGGCCGGCCCGCCCGCCGGATGACACCCGTACTCCGGACGGCCGTCCGCGGATGCGGAGCCGGGGGGTTCGCGATCGACTCGGGCCATGAGCAGCGAACCGCCCGCCGGCTCCGGACCGCAGCCCCCGGAGGACGACCCGTTCAGGAAGCAGCCCCCGCCCGGCCAGGGGGCGGGCTCGCCGTACGGCGGTGGGCAGCCTCCTTCCGGCGGCGGCCAGCCCCCGCCCCACGGCGGTGAGCCGCACGGAGGCGGCGGCTACCCCAGCGATCCGCTCGTCGGCATGCCCCCGCTCGCCGACAGCGGCAGGCGCACCCTGGCCCGCATCATCGACATGATCATGGTCGGCATCGTGGTCTGGCTGGTCACCCTGCCCCTGGGGGCGTGGCAGGACGAGATGAGCGGCAACAGGTTCGAGGTCGGCAGGTCCTTCGCGCAGTCGTTCATCACCGCGGTGCTCTTCGTCGCCTACGACACCTTCATGATCGCCAGGTCGGGGCAGACCCTCGGCAAGAAGTGGCTGCGCATGCGGGTGGCCAACCTCGAGGACGGCAGCACGCCCTCCACGCAGAACTCCCTGGTGCGCGCCCTGGTGCTGTGGGTGCCGTTCGCCTTCTGCTGCGCCTGCGTCTGGACGGCGATCTGCGGCGGCTGGAGCTTCTTCGACAGGCCCTACAAGCAGGGACTGCACGACAAGGCCGCGAAGACGGTGGAGGTCAGCACCGGCTGACCGGCTGACGGGGCGTAAGGTGCCACGGGTGTCAGGGGGCCGTGGGCTCGCGGACCGGCTCGACCGCGGCGGCCACCGGCTCCCGGCGGGCGGTCACGCGCTCGGCGGGCACCGGTTCCCGGTCCTGGCTTCCGTCCCGCGCGGCGACCGCGCGCGACTTCGGCAGGGGAACCGTCATGGCGACCAGTACCCCCAGCGCGAGGGCGGCGAGGGCGATGACCGCGATCCCGAGGCCCGAACTCGTCTGTGACAGCAGCAGCATGGCGAGCGTCGAGAAGATCACGGTGCAGGAACCGTAGGCGAGCTGTGCGGCGGTCGGACGAGGCATGGTAATCGTGTCCTCGGAAGATGTGGGGGTGAGACGGGACGCCGGCCTGTGTTTCCGCCGACTTCCGGGCGTTCCACCGTTCGACTCTAATCGCCTGCATGCCCGAGTGGAACGACTGGTAAGCGTGACCTAACCCACGGTACCGGTGCACAGGGGGCGCACGGAGTCATGGCGTCCAGTAAGTGGACAGACTCACGCGCCGGGTGAGCGAGGCGCGGGGTGTTCGTAAAGCGAACCCCAGCTCCGCATAGTGCACTTGACCTGCTCAAGTCAAGGTCTGTCTTTTCTCTTAAACCTCTAGTCAAATGTCGTCACTTGACTACACGCGTTGATCAGGCGCGCACGGGCCTCTCCATGACCAGGACCCTTCTTCCGTGCGCGCGGACGCGGGGGAGGATCTCAAGTGACCAGCAGACCCTGGACGTTCAGAGCGGCCGCGATAGGCGTCGCGCTCGCGGCGGCCTCGGCCACGTTCTCCACCTTCGCCGTCGCGGAGGCTGCCACCACGGCCAAGTCGGCCGCCGCGAACCGGCACGACCCGGCACCGGTGAAGCAGCAGAAGCACGACCTCGACGGACCGCTGAGCAAGACCCAGGAGGCCCAGCGCCAGGAGGCCCTCAAAGAGGTCATGTCCGGCAAGGCCAAGGCCAAGGACCGCAACGGCTCGAAGGTCGTCCAGCTCAAGAGCAAGAAGGGCGACAGCAAGTACGTCGAGCTGGGCCGGGAGAAGACCGACAAGATCTTCACCATCCTCGTGGAGTTCGGCGACAAGACCGACCCGAAGTTCGGCGGCACGGCGGGCCCCCTGCACAACCGGATAGCCGCGCCGGACCGGGCCAAGGACAACTCCACCGCCTGGCAGAAGGACTACAACCAGAAGCACTTCCAGAACCTCTACTTCGGCACCGGCAAGAAGACGGAGTCGGTGAAGAAGTACTACGAGAAGCAGTCCTCGGGCCGCTACTCGGTGGACGGCGAGGTCTCCGACTGGGTCAAGGTCCCCTACAACGAGGCCCGTTACGGCAACAACGCCTGCGGCTCCACCAACTGCCCGAGCGTGTGGAACGTCGTCAGCGACGGCGTGAGCGCCTGGGTGGCCCAGCAGAAGGCGGCCGGCAAGTCCGACGCCGCCATCAAGGCGGACCTGGCCAAGTACGACCAGTGGGACCGCTACGACTACGACGGCGACGGCAACTTCAACGAGCCCGACGGCTACATCGACCACTTCCAGATCGTGCACGCCGGTGAGGACGAGTCCGCGGGCGGCGGCGCCCAGGGCACCGACGCGATCTGGGCCCACCGCTGGTACGCCTTCGGCACCGACGCCGGCGCCACCGGCCCGGCGGGCAACAAGCTGGGCGGCGCGCAGATCGGCGACACCGGCATCTGGGTCGGCGACTACACCATCCAGCCGGAGAACGGCGGCCTCGGCGTCTACGCCCACGAGTACGGCCACGACCTCGGCCTGCCGGACGAGTACGACACCAACGGCGGCGACAACTCCACCGGTTTCTGGACGCTGATGTCCTCCGGCTCCTGGCTGGGCACCGGCAAGGAGTCCATCGGTGACCTGCCCGGCGACATGAACGCCTGGGACAAGCTCCAGCTGGGCTGGCTGAACTACGACACCGCCAAGGCCGGCATCAAGTCCTGGCACAAGCTGGGCGTCGCCGAGTACAACACCAAGTACCGGCAGGCGCTGGTGGTCAACCTGCCCGACAAGGCGGTCGAGACCCAGGTCGTCACCCCCGCGCAGGGCTCGACCCAGTGGTGGAGCGGCAGCGGCAACGACCTGAAGAACACGCTGACCCGGTCCGTGGACCTCACCGGCAAGTCCTCGGCGGCGCTGACCCTCGACGGCTACTACGACATCGAGGCCAACTACGACTACCTCTACACCGAGGTGTCGACCGACGGCGGCGCCAACTGGACCGCGCTGGACGGCACGGTGGACGGCCAGGCCATCCCGCGTGACGCCAGCGGCACCCCGGCCCTGACCGGCACGGTCGACGGCTACAAGAAGCTGTCGTACTCCCTCGACGCCTACGCCGGCAAGAAGATCCAGCTCCGCTTCCGCTACCAGACGGACGGCGGCGTGGCCCTCAAGGGCTTCGCGGCGGACGAGATCACGCTGACCGCCGACGGTTCGGCGCTGTTCTCCGACAACGCCGAGAGCGCGGACGCCGCTTGGACCGCGAACGGCTTCTCCCGCATCGGCGCGTCCTTCACCAAGGACTACAAGCAGTACTACATCGCCGAGAACCGCCAGTACGTGTCGTACGACAAGACCCTCAAGGTCGGCCCGTACAACTTCGGCTTCACGCCGGTGCGTCCGGACTGGGTGGAGCACTACCCGTACCAGAACGGTCTGCTGATCTGGAAGTGGGACACCTCCCAGGCGGACAACAACACCAAGGACCACCCCGGCACCGGCCTGATCCTGCCGATCGACTCGCACCCGACCGCGCTGAAGTGGTCCGACGGCACGCTGATGCGCAACCGCATCCAGGCCTACGACTCGCCCTTCAGCCTGGAGCGCACCGACGGCCTCACGCTGCACAACGCGGACGTCCTGACGAAGATCAAGTCGTCGAAGGGCGTGTCGGTCTTCAACGACCACACCAGCACCTACTACGACGTCTCGAACCCGACAGCCGGCGTCAAGATCACTGACACCAACACCAAGGTCAGGATCCTGAAGCAGGGCAAGGACGGCTCGACGATCGAGCTGGAAGTCGGACCCGCGGTGAAGTAGTCCACGTTTCCGCAGGTCACAAGCGTATCGGCGGCAACCCCTTGGCGGGTTGCCGCCGATCGTGTTTAGGTGCGTCCTGTGGCTCTCTTATTGACACCGACCGACACGGGGGGATGACCGCATGGCCGCAGGAGGCTTCTGCAAGCTGCCGAACGGCACGGTGGTGGTGGCACTGAACCTGCCCCGCCCCGACCTCGGCGGCCCGGCCGCGAGCGCCCCCGCCGGGGCCGTACGGGTGCTGGTCCACGCCCACAACCGCGCCCGCGCCCTGACCAGGCTGCGCAACCTGGGGATGCGCGCCGTCTACCTGCGGGGCAACGCCGCCCCGCCGACCCCGGACGAGATCACCGCCGTACTGCACCACCCGGACGGCCTGATATGGCGGACCGCCCCCGACAACGGTGTCACCTCGGCCGAGCTCGCCACGGAGCTGTGGCGCCCGATCCGCGCCCTGCTGAGACAGCCGACCGCCTGAGAGCCCCGAACAGAATGGGAGCCCGGCTCGCGACGCCTGGCACGCACGCTCGCTGCGTTGCCGCAAGGCCCTGGTAGCTCCTCCCCCACTCTCGGCTTCGCTCGAGCGGGGAGACCCCCGTCGAGGACCTTCCGGCGCCTTGCGATCGCACGCACCAGGCGCCGCGAGCTGATCGGACTCCCATCCTGTTCGGGGCTCTGAGCCGCCGGGGAGGCGGCCGGCACGGGGGGAGGGGCGGCCGGTCAGGCGGAGACGACCGGCTTGCCGGTCAGCTCCACGCCCGCCTCGCGCAGCTCCTCCAGCGCCCGCTCGGTGGTCTCCGCGGCCACCCCGGCGGTCAGGTCGAGCAGCACATGCGTGCGGAACCCCTCGCGGGCCGCGTCCAGCGCGGTGGCGCGAACACAGTGGTCCGTGGCGATGCCGACCACGTCCACCTCGTCGATGTGCCGGGCCCGCAGCCAGTCGGCGAGGCCCACACCGTTCTCGTCCGCGCCCTCGAAGCCGCTGTACGCCGCCGCGTACGCCCCCTTGTCGAAGACGGCGTCGATCGCGCCCGAGGCGACGGCCGGCGCGAAGTTCGGGTGGAAGCCCACGCCCTCGGTGCCGGCGACGCAGTGCGCCGGCCAGGAGTGGACGAAGTCGGGGTCGTCGGCGAAGTGGCCGCCGGGTGCTATGTGGTGGTCCCGGGTGGCCACCACGTGCCGGTACCCGGCGGGGGCCTGCCCGATCAGCTCGGTGATGGCGGCGGCCACGTCGGCACCACCGGCCACCGCGAGGCTGCCCCCCTCGCAGAAGTCGTTCTGCACGTCTACGACGATCAAGGCGCGGCGCATGGGTGGGTGTCCTTCGCTGTGGGATCCGAAGTGGTGAAGGGGCGCGGGCCCGGCCGTGAACCTCCGAGCCTAGAGACTTCACGCCGGGCGCGGGAGGGGGCACGACCCGCGCGCGGACGCGGCCCCCGCTCCGGGGACGTCCCCGGGGCGCGTCGCGGGGGCGTCCACACATCCGTCGACCTCTACTGGCTACCCGGGCCCGTCTGGACGTACTCCGTCGGAAGGACCGGTTCCCCGCGGGAGAGCTGGGTCGCCGACAGGGGCAGGCCCGCGCGGGCGGCGGCGTGGCGGTCACGGGCGACGTCCAGCGGCTCACGGGCCACGATCTCGCCGCCCTTGACCAGCTGGACGAGGAGCTGCCGGTCGGCGAGGGCGGTGGGGACCGGGCCGGTGCCGACGACCTCCGCCTCGGCCACGCCGTGTTCGTCGAGCCGCCGCGCGGCCCACTTGCGGCCGCCGACGGAGGTCTTGCCGCCGGTCGACTTCTTCGCCACCGGCACCAGCGGCGCCCTCGGGTCCTGGGACTCGGCGCGGGCGACCAGCTTGTACACCATGGAGGCCGTCGGGTGCCCGGAGCCGGTCACCAGCTGCGTCCCGACGCCGTACGCGTCCACCGGGGCCGCCGCCAGCGAGGCGATGGCGTACTCGTCCAGGTCCGAGGTCACGATGATCTTCGTGTTCCGGGCCCCCAGCTCGTCCAGCTGCTGCCGCACCCGGTGGGCGACGAGGAGCAGGTCGCCGGAGTCGATCCGCACGGCGCCCAGGTCGGGCCCGGCGATCTCGACGGCCGTGCGGACCGCCTCCGCGACGTCGTAGGTGTCCACCAGCAGGGTGGTGCCCCGGCCCAGCGAGTCGACCTGGGCCTGGAAGGCGTCCCGCTCGCGGTCGTGCAGCAGGGTGAAGGCGTGGGCGGACGTGCCGACGGTCGGTATGTGGTAGCGGAAGCCCGCGGCGAGGTCGGACGTGGAGGTGAAACCGCCGACGTAGGCGGCCCGGGCCGCGGCGACGGCGGACAGCTCGTGGGTGCGGCGGGCACCCATCTCGATCAGCGGCCGGTCACCGGCGGCCGAGGACATCCGGGAGGCGGCGGCCGCGATCGCCGAGTCGTGGTTGAGGATCGACAGGATCACCGTCTCCAGCAGCACGCACTCGGCGAAGGAGCCCTCTACCCGCAGCAGCGGCGAGCCCGGGAAGTACACCTCGCCCTCGGGATAGCCCCAGACGTCACCCGAGAAGCGGTAGCCGGCGAGCCACCGCAGGGTCTCCTCGTCCACGATCCCGCACTCGCGCAGGAAACCGAGGACGTCCGAGTCGAAGCGGAAGTTCTCCACCGCGTCCAGCACCCGGCCGACGCCCGCCAGAACGCCGTACCGGCGCCCCTCCGGCAGCCGCCGGGTGAAGACCTCGAACACGCTGCGCCGTTCGGCGGTGCCCGCTTTCAGGGCCGCCTGCAGCATCGTCAACTCGTACTGGTCGGTGAAGAGCGCCGTCGAGGGAACGTCCACCGGCAGCCCCAGGTCCGCTACAGCCACGAAAGCCCTCCTGTGTCACGACTCTCCGGGTGCCCCCGGTTCCGGCCGGGGGGCCGGGGGACGTCCCCCGGCGTGTGCGGCATGACCATGGATGGTACTCCTATTTCGTCAGTGTGACGATTTCTGGCGTGCGTGGCAGCATGGGCCATGTGACGTCACCCGCTCCCGTAGAGATCGAACGCACCGAATCGGCGGAGGAGGTCTTCGCCGTACCCGAGCCCGACGTCCCCTGGGTCACGATCGTCCACAACGACCCGGTCAACCTCATGAGCTATGTGACGTACGTCTTCCAGACGTACTTCGGGTACTCGAAGGACAAGGCCACCAAGCTCATGCTCGACGTCCACCACAAGGGCCGTGCGGTCGTCTCCAGCGGCAGCCGCGAGGAGATGGAACGCGACGTGCAGGCGATGCACGGCTACGGTCTGTGGGCCACGCTCCAGCAGGACCGGAAGTAACCCGAAGCAGACCGGAGTAAACGACCTCACCCATGCCCGGAACCTTCGAACCGCTCCCCGGCGGCGGCGCGGCCGTCGCCCTCGACCATGTCGAGATCTCCATCATCCGGTCGCTGGCCGTCCAGCTCCTGGAGATAATCGGCCCCGGCCCCGCCGAGGACGCCCCCGACGACCCGCTCGCCGAGCTGTTCGCCGAGGGCCCGAGCGAGCCGCCCACCGACCCCGTGCTCCGGCGCCTCCTCCCGGACGCCTACTGCGACCCGGAGCACACCCCCGCCACGGCCGAGGACGCCGAGCAGCAGCGGGCGTACTCAGCGGAGTTCCGCCGCTTCACCGAGAACGACCTGCGGGCCGGCAAGCGGGAGAACGCGCTGTCGGTGATCCGCTCCCTGGACGCGCTGGCCTCCGCCGGTGAGGGCGGCGCGGTGCTCAGCCTGAGCCCCGAGGAGTCCCGGCAGTGGCTGGGCGCCCTCAACGACCTCCGGCTGGCGATAGGAGCCCGGCTGGAGATCGCCGACGAGGACGACACCGACCTGCTCTACCGGCTCCCGGACGAGGACCCGCGCAAGCCGATGGCGATGGCGTACCTGTGGCTCGGCGGACTGCAGGAGACGCTCGTCTCGACGCTGATGCCCTGATTTCACCCGGTATACCGTTCGCTCAGCGGACGCTCAAATCCGGATAACGATCACGTTACCGTCGCGGTCCGCTTTGGCGGGTCCGAGTGCTTTTTGTCCCCTTCTCCCTGTGGTGTGCGCCACACTCCTCCTCCGTGATCAATGGTGCGGCCGTGATAAATCTTCACGACCGCCCGGCGAACACCACCCATGTTCGTCCGGGTGCGCCACCGAGCCGGCGACCGCCGGCCAGGCACGGGCGGGCGCGCGAAGCCCGCTCAACTCCATCAATCCGGGGGGATCGAAACCCGATCCGAGGCCGACCAGCGGCCCGGGTCGGCATGGAGAAAGGCGCACCACACATGACCTCTTCGCAGGTCACCGAGGCCACCGAGGCACCGGAGGAGGGCTACGAGCGCGGGCTCGGCAGCCGGCAGGTCCAGATGATCGCGATCGGCGGCGCCATCGGCGTCGGCCTGTTCCTGGGTGCCGGGGCGAACATCGCCAAGGCCGGTCCCAGTCTGATCGTCATGTACGCCCTCGCGGGCGTGATCATCTTCTTCATCATGCGGGCGCTCGGCGAGCTCCTGCTCTACCGGCCGGTCTCGGGTTCCTTCGCGGAGTACTCCCGCGAGTTCCTCGGCCCGTTCTTCGGCTACTTCACCGGCTGGACGTACTGGCTGATGTGGGTCGTCACCGGCATGGCCGAACTGACGGCCGCCGCGATCTACGTCAACTACTGGTTCCCGGACGTCCCGCAGTGGGTGACGGCGCTGGTCTTCCTCGTCGTGCTGTTCGTGGCCAACCTGATCTCGGTGAAGCTCTTCGGCGAGATCGAGTTCTGGTTCTCGATGGTCAAGGTCACCGCGCTGGTCGGCATGATCGTGATCGGTCTCGGCGTGCTCACCTTCGGCTTCAGCGCCGCCGGGGACACCGCGTCGGTCGCCAACCTCTGGCAGTTCGACGGCTTCTTCCCCAAGGGCGTCGGCTCCTCCCTGATGACCCTGCAGGGCGTCATGTTCGCCTACCTCGCCGTCGAGCTGGTCGGCGTCACGGCCGGCGAGTCCGAGGACCCGGAGAAGACCCTCCCCAAGGCCATCAACACGCTGCCCTGGCGCATCGCCCTGTTCTACGTCGGCGCCCTCACCGTCATCCTGTGCGTGGTGAAGTGGACCGAGTTCGCGGCGGGCGTCAGCCCCTTCGTGAAGGCCTTCGCGGTCATCGGCATCCCGGCCGGCGCCGGCATCGTCAACTTCGTGGTGCTCACCGCCGCCCTGTCCTCCTGCAACTCGGGCATGTACTCCACGGGCCGCATGCTGCGCACCCTCGCGGACAACGGCGAGGCCCCCCGGGTCTTCAGCAGGCTCTCCGCCACCAAGACCCCCGCGCTCGGCATCACCGTCTCGGTCGCCTTCATGGGCATCGGCGTGATCCTCAACTACATCGTCCCGGAGAAGGCCTTCGGCTACGTCACCTCGGTGGCGACCGCGGCCGGCATCTGGACCTGGCTGATGATCCTGGTCAGCCACGTCCTCTACCGCCGCGCGGTGGACGCGGGCCGGCTGCCCGCCTCCTCCTTCCCGGCGCCGGGCGGCGCGGTGTGCTCCTACGTCGCCATCGTGTTCCTGCTCTTCGTCACCGGCCTGATCGCCTACGACGCCGACTCCCGCGTCTGCCTGTACGTGATGGCGGGCTGGGCGGCCGCCCTCGGCATCGGCTGGGCGGCACTCAAGGCCCGCAACCCCCAGGTCGCCGAGCGCCGCGAGCAGGAGCTCGAGCAGGTGGGCTGACCTGCGCGGCTGATCTCACCGCGGACCTCCGCCGCGGACGTCCGGCCGCAGCGGGTTCTCGTGGCACCCGCTCCGGCCGCCGCTCAGGACGTCCGGCATGTGGGCCGCCCCGTACCGCACCTCGGTACCGGGCGGCCCCTCTGCTTATCCTGACGAACATGCTGACCATCACCCAGGCCCTCGTCGACCAGATCGTCGCGCACGCGCGCAAGGACCACCCCGACGAGGCGTGCGGCGTCATCGCGGGCCCGGCGGGATCGGACCGCCCCGAGCGCTTCATCCCGATGCTGAACGCGGCCATGTCGCCCACGTTCTACGAGTTCGACTCCGGCGACCTCCTCAAGCTCTACCGCGAGATGGACGACCGCGACGAGGAGCCGGTGGTCATCTACCACTCCCACACGGCGACCGAGGCCTACCCGTCCCGCACCGACGTCTCCTACGCCAACGAGCCCGGCGCCCACTACGTCCTGGTCTCCACCGCGGACACCGACGGCCTCGGCGACTTCCAGTTCCGCTCGTTCCGCATCGTGGACGGCGAGATCTCGGAGGAGGAGGTCGACGTCGTCGAGGCATACTGACGGCGTACGCCCCCAACCCGCCCTATCGGAGATGGTGTTGACGCAGCGGTCGAACGGCAGGCCCACTCTGGAGGACGTCGCCCGCCGGTCCGGGGTCTCGAAGTCCACGGTCTCCCGGGTGATCAACGGCGAGCAACGGGTGAGCGCCCGGGTCGCCGGCCGGGTGCGGGACGTGATCGCCGAACTGGGGTATGTGCCCAACCAGGCGGCCCGGCAGCTCGTCACCCACCGCACGGGCGCCGTCGCCGTCGTCGCCCCCCAGCCCGAGAACCGGCTCTTCCTCGACCCGTTCTTCGACTGCCTCCTGCGCGGCATCCGCCGGGAACTCGCCCGGCACGGCGCGCAGGCCGTGCTCCTGTTCCTCGACGAGCCCGAGGACTACGCGCGCGTGACCGACTACCTCGCCGGCGGCCATGTCGACGGCGCCCTGCTGTTCTCCCTGCGCCCCGGCGACCGGCTGCACGAGATGATCGACAAGGTCGGCCTGCCCGCCGTCTTCGGCGGACGACCGCTGCTGCGCGACGGCGACACCGTACGCGGTCACGCCTACGTCGACGGCGACAACCGCGGGGGAGCCCGCCAGGCCGTGCGGCATCTCGTCTCGCTCGGCCGACGGCGCATCGCCACCGTGGCCGGGCCCTACGACCAGGAACACTCCGCCGCCGAGCGGCTCGCCGGGTACCGCGACGTCCTCCTGGAAGCCTCCCTGCCCGAGCTCGTCGAGCGGGCCGACTACACCCTGCGGGGCGGTGCCGGGGCGATGGCCGCCCTGCTCGACCGCTGCCCCGGCCTGGACGCCGTCTTCGCCGCCTCCGACCTGATGGCCTCCGGCGCGCTGCAGACGCTGCGCGAACGGGGGCTGCGGGTGCCCGAGGACGTCGCCGTCGTCGGGTTCGACGACCTCGCCTCCATCGCCGGGACCACCGACCCGCCGCTGACCACCGTCCGCCAGGACGTCGAGGAGATGGGCCGGCTGATGGCCGGGCTGCTCATGGGCGAGGGCCCGTCGGAGGCGTCCTCCGTGGTGATACCGACCAGCCTGGTGCGGCGAGCGTCCGCCTGAAGGGGCGGTCTCACTTCCCGGCACGGTTCCGTCCGGCATGTGGGATCACCTACCGGGAGGCGGACCGGGAATCGATACGATGAGCCCATGGTTCTGAACGACGTGAGCGAGAAGACGCCGGGCGCACTGCTCGTGGCGCGGCTGCACGTCGACCTGTGCAGGCTCGCCAGCGCCATCTGTTGACGCAGGCCCTGCCGCCGTACGGCCGTGAGCCGCGGCGTCTCACGCACCACCCGCAATGTCTGCGCTGCCGCGCGCCCATCGACCCGACACCATCCGACAGGAGCCCGCAACCATGGCCATCGAGGTCCGCATCCCCACCATCCTCCGCACCTACACCGGCGGCCAGAAGGCGGTGGAGGGCACCGGGGACACCCTCGCCGAACTCTTCGCCGACCTCGAGACCCGGCACGCGGGCATCCAGGCCCGTATCGTCGACGGCGGCGAGCTGCGCCGCTTCGTGAACGTCTACCTCAACGACGAGGACGTCCGCTTCCTCGACGGCATCAACACCAAGGTCGCCGACGGCGACAACGTCACGATCCTGCCGGCCGTGGCCGGCGGCATGGCCTGATCCGGATGCGGTACGACTCCCCGCTGGCCGCGGTAGGGAACACGCCCTTGGTGTGCCTGCCGCGGCTGTCGCCGTCCCCGGAGGTCCGTATCTGGGCCAAGCTCGAGGACCGCAACCCGACCGGCTCGGTCAAGGACCGTCCCGCGCTGCACATGATCGAGCAGGCGGAGAAGGACGGCCGGCTGACCCCCGGCTGCACGATCCTGGAGCCGACCTCCGGCAACACCGGTATCTCGCTGGCCATGGCGGCCAAGCTCAAGGGCTACCGCATCGTGTGCGTGATGCCGGAGAACACCTCGCAGGAGCGCCGCGACCTGCTCGCCATGTGGGGCGCGGAGATCATCTCGTCGCCGGCGGCCGGCGGCTCCAACACGGCCGTCCGCGTCGCCAAGGAACTGGCCGCCGAGCACCCGGACTGGGTGATGCTCTACCAGTACGGCAACCCGGACAACGCGGGCGCCCACTACGCCACGACCGGCCCGGAGATCCTCGCCGACCTGCCCTCGGTGACCCACTTCGTCGCGGGCCTGGGCACCACCGGCACCCTGATGGGCGTCGGACGCTATCTGCGCGAGCACAAGCCGGACGTGAAGATCGTCGCCGCCGAACCGCGCTACGACGACCTGGTCTACGGTCTGCGCAACCTCGACGAGGGCTTCGTACCGGAGCTGTACGACGCCTCCGTGCTCACCACCCGCTTCTCCGTCGGCTCGGCCGACGCGGTCACCCGCACCCGTGAACTCCTGCAGCAGGAGGGCATCTTCGCGGGCGTCTCCACCGGCGCCGCCCTGCACGCGGCGATCGGCGTCGGCAGGAAGGCGGTCAACGCGGAGGAGTCCGCGGACATCGTCTTCGTCGTGGCCGACGGCGGGTGGAAGTACCTCTCCACCGGCGTCTACACGGCGGCCACCACCGAGGAGGCCATCGAGACGCTGCAGGGCCAGCTCTGGGCATAGAACTCATCAGCGATTCGCCAGCCCCCTCCTATGAGGGGGCCAAACGCTGTCCAGAGGACGGCAAAGAAGTGGGTCCGGGGCTGCCGCCGTCCCGCCGCGGGGGCTACGTTCTGCCCGCACCCTGTCATGTCACGCTCAGCTCGGCACCCAGGGTGTTCCCCACTCCATAAATGTCATGCTCATGACTGCGCGGTTTCGCCGCCGCTACGCGCGTCACGGGCCTGCCCATCCAGTTCGACCCCACCGATGGAGGCAGTACCCCATGCGTGAGTCACGCCCGAGCAGGCGGAGACGGAGCCTGCGAAGACTCCTCGCCGTCGCCGTGCCCGCCCTCGCCCTCACCGTCGCCGGACTCGTCGCGGCACCGACGGCCGGGGCACAGACGCCCGCCCCCGCTTCCCGGGTCACCCAGAACGCCAAGGCCCTCACCGACCCCCACCGCCAGACCTTCCACCCCACCGGCAAGCCCGGCCAGAAGGTCCCCACCAAGCACCTGTGCGCCACCGCGAAGCCCGGCCACGCCTCCTGCTTCGCCCAGCGCCGCACCGACATCAGACAGCGGCTCGCCGCGGCCGTCGCCGCCGCGCCCTCCGGCCTCAGCCCGGCCAACCTGCACAGCGCCTACAACCTGCCCTCGACCGGCGGCTCCGGCCTGACCGTCGCCGTCGTCGACGCCTACAACGACCCCAACGCCGCCTCCGACCTGGCCACCTACCGCTCCACCTACGGCCTGTCGGCGTGCACGGTCGCCAGCGGCTGCTTCAAGCAGGTCAGCCAGACCGGCTCCACCACCTCCCTGCCGACCAACGACAGCGGCTGGGCCGGCGAGGAGGCGCTCGACCTCGACATGGTCAGCGCCGTCTGCCCCAACTGCAACATCATCCTCGTCGAGGCCAACTCCGCGACCGACGCCGACCTCGGCGCCGCCGAGAACGAGGCCGTCGCCCTCGGTGCCAAGTTCGTCTCCAACAGCTGGGGCGGCTCCGAGTCCTCCGCCCAGACCGGCGAGGACACCTCGTACTTCAAGCACCCCGGCGTCGCCATCACCGTCTCCTCCGGCGACGAGGCCTACGGCGCCGAATACCCGGCGACCTCCCAGTACGTCACCGCCGTCGGCGGCACCGCACTGTCCACGTCCTCGAACTCCCGCGGCTGGACCGAGTCCGTCTGGAAGACCTCCAGCACCGAGGGCACCGGCTCCGGCTGCTCCTCCTACGACCCCAAGCCGAGCTGGCAGACCGACACCGGCTGCGCCAAGCGCATGGAGGCCGACGTCTCCGCCGTCGCCGACCCCGCCACCGGCGTCGCCGTCTACGACACCTACGGCGGCTCCGGCTGGGCCGTCTACGGCGGCACCAGCGCCTCCGCACCCATCATCGCCGGCGTCTACGCCCTCGCCGGCACCCCCGGCTCCGGCGACTACCCGGCGAAGTACCCCTACAGCCACACCGGCAGCCTGTACGACGTGACCAGCGGCAGCAACGGCAGCTGCTCCACCTCGTACTTCTGCACCGCCGGCACCGGCTACGACGGCCCGACCGGCTGGGGCACCCCCAACGGCACCGCCGCCTTCACCTCCGGCACCAGCACCGGCAACACGGTGACCGTCACCAACCCCGGCAGCCAGTCCACCACCACCGGCAGCTCCGTCAGCCTGCAGATCCGCGCGAGCGACAGCGCCGGCGCCACCCTCACCTACAGCGCCACCGGCCTGCCCACCGGCCTGACGATCAACAGCTCCACCGGCCTGATCTCCGGCACGGCGTCCACCGCGGGCACCTACGGCGCCACCGTCACCGCGAAGGACTCCACCGGCGCCTCGGGCACCGCCTCCTTCACCTGGACCGTCAGCTCCACCGGGGGCGGCACCTGCACCTCGACGCAGCTCCTCGGCAACCCCGGCTTCGAGTCCGGCAACACCACCTGGACCGGCTCCAGCGGCGTCATCACCAACGACAACGGTGAAGCGGCGCACAGCGGCTCCTACAAGGCGTGGCTCGACGGCTACGGCTCCACCCACACCGACACCCTGTCCCAGTCGGTGACCATCCCCTCGGGCTGCAAGGCCACCTTCACCTTCTACCTGCACATCGACACCGCCGAGACCGGCAGCAGCGCGTACGACAAGCTGACCGTGACCGCTGGTTCGACCACACTGGCGACGTACTCGAACACCAACGCCGCCTCCGGCTACACCCAGAAGTCCATCGACCTGTCCTCCTACGCCGGATCCACCGTCACGCTGAAGTTCAGCGGGACCGAGGACTCCTCGCTCCAGACCAGCTTCGTCCTCGACGACACCGCCGTGACGACCAGCTGACGCACCGCCGCTCCAAGCAGGGCCCCGGCCAAGACCGGGGCCCCGCACGGATCCGGATACGCCTTCCGCACGTCACATCCGCACCAGACCAGGTCCCAGCGGAAAGGCGGGCACCACATGCGCCGCACGACGCTCCACCGCACGTCCGCCGCCGCCGTCGCGGCAGCAGCGCTGCTCCTCGCCGGCTGCGGCTCGCAGAACGGGGGAGGCGGGGCCGGCAGCGGGTCGGTGACCCCCTCGCCGTCGCAGTCCACCCACTCCCAGCCGCAGTCGCCCACCCCGAGCGGCTCCGGCGGACCCTGCACCCCCCGCACCCAGCTCGACGCCGGCGACAACGGCCGCACCGTCTGCCTCACCAAGGGCCAGACCCTCCGGCTCACCCTGGACGGCACCAAGGAACGCCCCTGGAAGCCGGTCACCGCCGACGGCGACGCGCTGAAGGCCGCCAACCCGGGGTTCGTCATCCAGCCGGGCGACGCCGTCGCCGCGTTCCAGGCGGTCGCCCCCGGCACCGCCCACCTGACCTCGTCCCGTCCGCTGTGCGCGAGCCGCCCCGGCCAGATGTCCTGCAAGGGCATCCAGGGCTGGACGGTGACCGTGGAGGTCCACTGAGAATCCCCCCGGGACAACCCCCTACCCCGCCAAGTGCCGCACCTGGTCCCACAGGACCGGGTCCACCACGCCCACCCGCCGCCGGAAGTCCCCCACCGGCACATGCCGCAGCTCGTCGGTCTCCAGGAAGCTGGGCCGCCCCCGCACGTCCCCCACGGAGCCCGGCGGCAGCGGGATCACCCCGGCCCGCTCGTCCCGGTACCGGCTGGTGATCTTCGCGACGGTCACCCGGTTGCCGCGCACCGCCAGCACCAGACACGGCCGGTCCTTGCCGCCCGGCCCGTCCTCGAAAGGCACGACGGCCCACCAGATGTCCCCGGGGTGCGGCCGGGTCGCCCGCCCGCGCGGTTCTCCGGGCCGACCCGGCGGGCGGGTCCTGCGCCGCGGCGGACGACGCCCCCGCCCCCAGCCGTCCACGAGCGTGGCGACCAGCGCGAGCAACACCACCGCCGCGAGCGCCAGCCACCAGGACCTGTCCATACGCAAGACGTTACCGGCGCGCGATACCCATCGCGCGCCCTCTCGTAAGCCTTTTACGCCTCGGGTCCAGCCGAACCGGTGACACCACAGGTGAGTTCGCCCACAACAGCCCTGGGTGGAGGAGCGACCGGCGCTTTTGCGCCTTACGCTCGACGGACCGCACGACCCCCGTCAGCCCCCTCTTGCTACCCTTTATCCGCCTACGGAGGTTTCTGCTTCATGAAGCTCACCGTCGTCGGCTGCTCGGGGTCGTTCCCGTCCGCGGAATCGGCCTGCTCGAGCTACCTCGTCGAGGCCGACGGCTTCCGGCTGCTCCTCGACATGGGCAACGGCGCCCTTGGCGAGCTGCAGCGCCACTGCGGTCTCTACGACCTCGACGCGATCTTCCTCAGCCATCTGCACGCCGACCACTGCATCGACATGCTGGGGTACTTCGTGGCGCGGTACTACCGCCACGAAGGCGGCCGCTGCGACCCGCTCCCGGTCTACGGACCCGAGGGCACCGAACACCGGCTGACCACCGCCTACGCCGACACCCCCACCGCCTCCTCCATGAGCGAGGTCTTCGACTTCCACACGGTGAAGCCGTCCACGTTCGAGATCGGCCCGTTCACCGTGCACACCGACAAGGTGCGCCACCCGGTGGAGGCGTACGCCATCCGCATCGAGCACGGCGGGAAGTCCCTCACGTACTCCGGCGACACCGGCGTCACCGAGGCGCTCGACACGCTGGCCCGGGACGCCGACCTGTTCCTGTGCGAGGCCGCGTTCACGCACGGCAAGGAAAGCATCCCCGACCTCCACCTCAACGGCCGCGAGGCGGGCGAGACGGCCGCCCGCGCGAGCGCCCGCCGCCTGGTCCTCACCCACATCCCCCCGTGGACCGACCCCCAGGCCAACCTGACCGACGCCCGCGCGGTCTTCGACGGTCCGGTGGAACTGGCGGTGCCGAGGATGTCGTACGAGATCTGACCCCACGCACGAGAAGGCCCCGGACCTGTGCCTGTGCGGTCCGGGGCCTTCGTACGTACCGGGGGTGCCTACTTGGCCTCCGCCTTCTGCAGCTCCGCCAGCTCCTCGTCGGACTCGCGGCCCGGCGTCGGCAGGTTGAACTTGATGATCGCGAACCGGAAGACCACGTAGTACACCACCGCGAAGCACAGCCCCACCAGCAGCAGCTCCAAGGGCTTGGTGGCGATCCCGAAGTTCAGGCCGTAGTCGATCACGCCGGCCGAGAAGCCGAAGCCGTCCTTCATGCCGAGCGCCCAGGTCAGTGCCAACGAGATACCGGTGAGGACCGCGTGGATGGCGTACAGGACCGGAGCGATGAACATGAACGTGAACTCGATCGGCTCGGTGACACCCGTCACGAAGCTGGTCAGCGCGACCGAGAACATCATGCCGCCGACCACCGCGCGGCGCTCCGGGCGGGCACAGTGCACGATGGCCAGGCAGGCCGCAGGGAGACCGAACATCATGATCGGGAAGAAGCCGGTCATGAACTGGCCCGCGGTCGGGTCACCGGCCAGGAAGCGCGCGATGTCGCCGCTCTTGCCGTGGTAGTCGCCCGCCTGGAGCCACGGGAACGAGTTCAGCAGGTGGTGCATGCCGATCGGGATCAGCGCGCGGTTGGCCACACCGAAGATGCCGGCGCCCACCGCGCCCGACTTCACGAGCCACTCACCGAAGCTGTGCAGGCCGGTGCCGAGGACCGGCCAGATGTAGCCGAACACGATGCCGATGACCAGGCCCGCGAAGGCGGACAGGATGGGAACCAGACGCCGGCCACCGAAGAAGCCCGCCCAGTCGGGCAGCTTCGTGCGGTAGAAGCGCTGGTAGAGCAGGGCGACCACGAGGCCCATCACCACACCGCCGAGGACCTTGGCGTCCACGGGCTGGTTCACCATGACGACCTTGCCGTCGACGGCCGTCGCCACCTTGGGCAGGTTCTTGTCGGTGAACGTGGCCAGCACGTTCTTGAAGACCAGGTAACCGACGACCGCGGCGAGCGCTGTCGAGCCGTCCGACTTCTTGGCGAAGCCGATGGCGATGCCCACCGCGAACAGCAGCGCCATGTTGTCGAGGATCGCGTTCCCGCCGGCGGCCATGAAGCCCGCTATCTTCGTGAAGAACGCGGGGAACGACGGGCGTCCCAGCATGTCGGCGTTGCCGAGGCGCACCAGAAGGGCGGCGGCGGGAAGGACCGCCACCGGCAGCATGAGGCTGCGGCCGATGCGCTGCAGAACAGCCATCACGCCGGGGCCCTTCTTCTTAGTCTCGGCCGCGGGAGCGGCGCTGGCCGTGGTCACAACTTCCTCCAAGTGGGCATGGCGCCGCCCCGGGACGTGGGGAGGGAGGACGGCGGCGTCTCTGGTCTACACCACTCAGTGGTGTAGACCATGTTGTAGCACGGTGAAGGCCGTATAAGGAACCCGCGATTCCTTGATACTTCAGGCCGGGCTTGGCGGCCGTCCGGGAGCTGGTGTAGACCAGTCCCCGTACGGTTCGGATCCGCTGTCGCGACCGCCATCATTCGGTACACAAAACCACGAAAGCGTGCGACACGGGCACAACTGTGACGACGTAGACAAAGCGGTCAAGATCAGGGAGAGCTACATGGCCAGCAAGGCTGAGAAGATCGTCGCCGGGCTCGGCGGCATCGACAACATCGAGGAGATCGAGGGCTGCATCACCCGCCTGCGCACCGAGGTCGCCGACCCCTCGCTGGTCGACGAACCCGCCCTGAAGGCCGCCGGCGCCCACGGCGTCGTCAGGATGGGCACCGCCATCCAGGTCGTCATCGGCACCGACGCCGACCCCATCGCCGCGGAAATCGAAGACATGATGTAGCCCACCGCTCACCCCCTCACCCTCAAGGGGCTCTTCCCGCCACGGGACGAGCCCCTTCCCCAACTGCGGCTAGGCTCATCGCCATGTCTCGAATCGACGGCCGCACCCCCCAACAGCTCCGCCCCGTCACCATCGAACGCGGCTGGAGCAAGCACGCCGAAGGCTCCGTCCTCGTCTCCTTCGGCGACACCAAGGTCCTCTGCACCGCCTCCGTCACCGAAGGCGTCCCCCGCTGGCGCAAGGGCAGCGGCGAAGGCTGGGTCACCGCCGAATACGCCATGCTGCCCCGCTCCACCAACACCCGCGGCGACCGCGAATCCGTCCGCGGCAGGATCGGCGGCCGCACCCACGAGATCTCCCGCCTCATCGGCCGCTCCCTGCGCGCCGTCATCGACTACAAGGCACTCGGCGAGAACACCATCGTCCTCGACTGCGACGTCCTCCAGGCCGACGGCGGCACCCGCACCGCCGCCATCACCGGCTCCTTCGTCGCCCTCGCCGACGCCGTCGCCTGGGCCCAGGGCAAGAAGCTCATCAAGCCCGGCCGCCAGCCGCTCACCGGCACCGTCTCCGCCGTCTCCGTCGGCATCGTCGGCGCGGTCCCCCTCCTCGACCTCTGCTACGAGGAAGACGTCAAGGCCGAAACCGACATGAACGTCGTCTGCACCGGCGACGGCCGCTTCGTCGAAGTCCAGGGCACCGCCGAGGCCGAGCCCTTCGCCCGCGACGAACTCGACGCCCTCCTCGACCTCGCCGTCACCGGCTGCACCGAACTCGCCGAACTGCAGCGAAAGGCACTCGAAACACCCCTCCCGCGCTGACCCGAGCGCCCGGCACCGGCCCACGAGGCAAAGGAAACGTCAAACGGGCAGGCCGGAACACGCAACCCGGCCGCCCGCCCCCGCGTCCCTACGAGTGCCGACAAGCAGATCAACGGGGGCCTCCCGCAGGGGCCGCAAGGGGGAGGAACACCCATGCCCGCGAACCGACACCGACACCGACGTACCGCGATCGCCGCCGCCGCGGCCACCGCCGCACTCACGGCCGGCCTGCTCACCGGCTGCTCCGCCGTCGACAAGGCACTCGACTGCGTACAGACCGCCGACTCCGTCGCCGACAGCGTCACCGACCTCCAACAAGCCGTCGAGAACGCCGCCAACGACCCGACCCAGACCGACGCCTCCCTCGACTCCATCGAGCGGAACGTCAGAAAAATAGGCGACAAGACCGACAACACGGACGTCAACAAGGCCGTCGACCACCTCAACAAGGCGGTCGACAACGTCCGTACAGCCATAAAGAACGGCGACGACACCCCCGACCTCACCCCGGTCACGGACGCCGCGGGCGAACTGACCAAGGTCTGCACCCCCTGACGCCCCCCGATACTGGGGACATGACCCGCTTGATCCTCGCCACCCGCAACGCCGGAAAGATCACCGAACTCCGGGCGATCCTCGCCGACGCAGGCCTGCCCCACGAACTCGTCGGCGCGGACGCCTACCCCGACATCCCCGACGTCAAGGAAACCGGCGTCACCTTCGCCGAGAACGCCCTGTTGAAGGCCCACGCCCTCGCCCAGGCCACCGGCCTGCCCGCCGTCGCCGACGACTCCGGCCTCTGCGTGGACGTCCTCAACGGCGCCCCCGGCATCTTCTCCGCCCGCTGGTCCGGCCGCCACGGCGACGACAAGGCCAACCTGGACCTGCTCCTGGCCCAGCTGGCGGACATCACCGACACCCACCGCGGCGCCCACTTCGCCTGCGCGGCGGCGCTGGCCCTGCCGGACGGGCGGGAACGGGTCGTCGAGGGGCGGTTGCGGGGCTCCCTGCGCCACACCCCCACCGGCACGAACGGCTTCGGCTACGACCCGATCCTCCAGCCGGAGGGGGAGACGCGGACGTGCGCGGAACTCTCCCCGGAGGAGAAGAACGCGATCAGCCACCGCGGGAAGGCGTTCCGAGCGCTGGTGCCGGTGGTTCGGGAGTTGTTGGTCTGACGGGACGAGAAGGCCCGACGCCTTGGAAGTGAAGACGTCGGGCCCATTCGTTCCTGTGGGCCCGGTGGGACTCGAACCCACGACACACCGGACCTAAACCGGCGCCCTCTTGGCCAGCTGGGGTACGGACCCGCATCACCGGCTACTCTACCGGCCCTCGGGGAGCGGGGATGCGACGAGATCGATTTGCGTAGGTGTCCGTCTGGCTGTGACATGAAGGGCAGAGATACCGGAGGTTTGCACGGCGGTTGTCCAGGCGGTCACCATTGATGTGGTCGATCTCCAGGACCAGGGGCTTACCGTGCCAGATGTCGCTGGTGCCGCACTCGGCACAGACGTGCGGCACACCGAGGTCGTCGAGGGCGCGTCGTAGCAGGGCTGTCTTGGTGCGGTTAGAGCCTGGCTCCTCTCGGCGCAGGATGTGGTCGGCAGACTTTCGGTGTCGCGATACGGAGCCGCGAGAGTGACCTTGCCCGGTGAAGTGATCAGTGGCGATGCCGTGTGCCTGCAGAGTGCGCTTCACCCGTGTGCGGGCGGCGCCATTGCTGTCGCGGTAGCCGAGGATCCTGAGGAGGCCGGCAACACTGGTGGCTCGGGCGGCCGCCGATGCGAGGACGTCCCGGGGAAGATCTTCAAGATTGCGCCCGAAGCCACGGGTGAAGTGCGATGTGTCGATGCCGAATTGGTCCAGTCGCTTTCTGATGAGCCCGTAAGGGCTGTCCTCGGGCGGATAGCCCAGATACTCGAACATCTCGCGGATGCTGTGCGACCGGGCCGCCGCCTCCTCCAGTAAATCGCGCGCATAGGACCGCTTCTCTCGCGGTGGAAGCGGCTCTTCGACGAAGTGCGAGGTGTCGATCCCATAGTGCTCCAGCCTG
This sequence comes from Streptomyces sp. NPDC001348, assembly GCF_053597535.1. NCBI lineage: Bacteria > Bacillati > Actinomycetota > Actinomycetes > Kitasatosporales > Streptomycetaceae > Streptomyces > Streptomyces sp. NPDC001348. The sequence goes on from NZ_JBSFIK010000007.1 coordinate 144,479, forward strand.
TCACGCAGGTAGCGCCGAGGGCCGCTGCCCAACGTCGTGCCCAGCCGTCGCATCAGATCCACCAGGCTCGTTGAGACGGCCGCAGTCCCCATCAGCACGTCCCTGGGGTACTTGGGAGTCGTCACGCACTCCTCCGCCTCTGGCCTCCCCGGTAAGTGTCGGTCGTGGCATGACAGTTGGGGCACAGCAAGCGCAGATTCTCCGGGCGGTTGTCCCACCAGTCTCCACTGATGTGGTCGACTTCGAGGCGGAGCGGCCTGCTGTTCCACTCCGGCCCTGTGCCGCACGCCGCGCAGACTTCACGGACTCCGGTACGCAGGAGCTCTCGGAGCAGCCGCTCACCAGGGACCCTTCCGTCCTCGGGGCTCCGCAGGGTGAGCGGACCGCCGAGTGATCCCTTCGGGCGCCTCTTGCGCGCAGGGGTGAAGTGTGAAGTGTCGATTCCGAGCGCGGCGACGCGACGGCTGATGTGCGTTTGGTTTCCCCCGACCTGGCTGATTCCGAGGTGGCGCACCACGTCCTTGATGCTGACCGACACCGCCACGACTTCGCGTAGGCGCTCTTCCGTGTGCCGCACCTGGTTTGTGGCGAAATGCGAGATGTCCACGTCGGCCTCGGCCATTTTCACGCGTAGGTAGCGCCTGCTCCCTGGAGTCGGTGTGCCGCCGCACCACTGAACGGCATCGTCGATGTGCTTCGTCTCGCGGGCTGCTTCCTCCAGCAGTTCGCGGGTGTACCTGACGGGCATGGTCCCTCCGTTCCGGCCGCACGTTCGCGGCCCGTACGGAGTAACGAACCGTTTATCGGACGGTCACGCACCGCATGTGAAAGCGGCCCGCACCGGAACCCCGGTGCGAGCCGCTCGCAAGTGGCGAAACGGGGTGCTCAGATCCCCAGATCCTTGATGATCTTGGCCACGTGTCCCGTAGCCCGGACGTTGTACAGCGCCCGCTCGACCTTGCCCTCCTCGTCCACCACCACCGTGGACCGGATCACGCCGAGGTAGGTCTTGCCGTAGTTCTTCTTCTCGCCGTAGGCGCCGTAGGCCTCGGTGACCTTCTTGTCCGGGTCGGCGAGGAGGGTGACCCGCAGGGATTCCTTCTCGCGGAACCTGGCGAGTTTCTCGGGGGCGTCGGGGGAGATGCCGATGACGTCGTAGCCCGCGCCGGCCAGGAGGTCGAGGTTGTCGGTGAAGTCGCAGGCCTGCTTGGTGCAGCCTGGAGTGAGGGCGGCGGGGTAGAAGTAGACGATGACCTTGCGGCCCTTGTGGTCGGCCAGGGACACGTCGTTGCCGTCGGCATCGGGCAGGGTGAAGGCGGGGGCCACGTCCCCGGGCTGGAGTCGCTCGCTCATTGGGCCAGCGTAACCGGGGGTCCTGACAGTACGGTCGGCCCTTGAGCTGACAGACTGTGCAGCACAACGCACTCAGCAGACTTCGGAGGCCGTACGGTGGCGGAGACGTCGGACACCAGAACCCCGGCGCAGATCGAGGCGGACATCAAGCGCCGCCGCGAGGTGCTGGCCGAGACGCTGGACGAGATCGGGGTGCGGGTGCATCCGAAGACCATCGTCGGGGACGCCAGGGCCAAGGTGGTATCGAACATCGATCACACCCTCGGACGGGCCTACGTCCAGGTCAACCGGGCCGTGACCGAGGTGCGGGCCCAGTTCGTCGACGAGGACGGGGCGCCCCGGCTGGAGCGGGTCGTGCCCGTCGCGCTCGTGGCCGTCGGGCTCGTGGGGCTGCTCGCCCTCGGAACGCGCCGTCGCAAGGGCTGACCCGGCGGCGTCCGTACGCGGCAAAGGCAGGTAGGTTCGAGAGCGTGAGCGCCAACAGAAACGAGCACAGCAGCCAGCACGACAAACTGCCCATCCGGATGCTGCACGACCGGGTCCTGGTCCGGCAGGAGACCGGAGAGGGCGAGCGGCGGTCGGGCGGCGGCATCCTGATCCCCGCGACGGCGGCGGTCGGGCGGCGGCTGGCCTGGGCCGAGGTCGTCGCGGTCGGGCAGAACGTCCGGACGGTGGAGCCGGGCGATCGCGTCCTGTACGACCCGGAGGACCGTGCCGAGGTGGAGGTGCGGGGCGTCGCGTACGTGCTGATGCGCGAGCGCGATCTGCACGCGGTGGCCGCGGACCGGTTCGAGGGGTCCGAGGACACCACGGGGCTGTACCTGTAGCAGGCCTTCCGGCAGTGATCGAAAAGGGCTGGTGACCGTGGTCACCAGCCCTTTCGCTTTCCGGTCGGGTCACTCCCGCCAGGTGAATCCCTGGGGGCCGACCGTGGTCCCGGCGTCGTTTCCGCCGTCGTTCTGCCCGCCGGCGTCGCCCGCTGTCGCGCCCCCGGCGTCGTTGCCCGCGGTGGTGTTGCCGGCCGTGTTCCCCGCCGTGTTCCCGGCGGTGTTGCCGGCCGTGTTCCCGGCGGTGGTTCCCGGGCTGGCGCCGGGGGTCGTGTTGCCGTCGGTCGGGCCGCTGGGCGTGTTGGTGCCGGGGGTGCCGGTCTGCCCGGCGGTCTGGCCCTGCGTCTGCCCCTGGCCGGTCTGGCCGTCGGTCGGGCTTCCGGTGGCCGGCTGGCTGGGCTCCATGGAGGGGGGCGCCTGGACGTCCGCGCCCTGCTGCAGCTCCAGGTCGAAGTCGCTGACCGGCTTCCCCTTCAGCGCGTCCCTGGTGTACTGCGCCCAGATCTCGGTGGGTGCGCCGCCGCCGTTGATGCGGGGCAGGCCCAGCGCGCCGTACAGCGGCTTGTGGTGGGCCGTCACCGGGTCCTGGCCCATGACGGACACGACGGTGGCGAGGTCGGGCGTGTAGCCCGCGAACCAGGCCGCCGTGTCCTCCTCCGCGGTGCCCGTCTTGCCTGCCGCGGGGCGGCCGGCCTGCTGGGCGGCGGTCGCGGTGCCGGTCTGGACGACGCTCTGGAGGACGGAGGTCGTGGTGTCGGCGGCCTCTCGGCTGACGGCCTGCTTGGTGGTCTGCCCGGGCAGCTGCACCGCGGTCTTGTTGTCCTTGGTGATCTTGTCGATCATCGTGTACGTGCCGTGCTTGCCGTGGTTGGCGAGGGTGGCGTACGCCTCCGCCATGTCCAGGACGCTGGCGGTCGCGGTGCCGAGCGCGATGGACGGGTAGGGCTGCAGGTCCTTGGTGCCGGAGGGGATGCCGAGGTCGACCGCGGTCTGCTTGACCTTCAACGGGCCGACGTCGACGGCCATCTGGGCGTACACCGAGTTCACGGAGAGGTCGGTCGCCTTGCGCACGGTGATCTGACCGTAGGACTTGGAGTCCTCGTTCTCCGGTGCGTAGGGGCCGCCGCTCCAGCCCTGCACGGGCCGCTGGTTGGTGCCGTCGTAGTAGGTGTTCGGTGTGATGGTCTGGCCGGACTGTGTGGTCGAGCCGTTCTGGACCGCGGAGGTGAACACGAACGGCTTGAAGGTGGAGCCGACCTGGTAGTCACCCCGGGTCGCGCCGTTGGTGTACTGCTTGACGAAGTCGATGCCGCCGTACATGGCGACGACCTTGCCGGTCTTGGGGTCGACGGAGGCGCCGCCCGCGCGGACGTAGTTGTCGACCTTGTTGTTCTTCTTGTCCAGCTTGGAGATCAGCTTGTCGTTGACGGCCTTCACGAAGGCGTCCTGCCTGCGCTTCTGCAGGGTGGTCGTGATGCGGTAGCCGCCGGCCTCGAGCTGGTCCTTGGTGAGGATCTTGTTCTGTACGAGGTAGTCCTTGATCGCGTAGACGACGTAGCCGCGCTGTCCGGACAGGCCGGTGGAGGTCGTCTGCTCCTTCGGCATCGGGAACTTCATGCCGGTGCGCTCGGAGCGGCTCAGCCAGCCCTTCTTGACCATGCCGTCCAGTACGTAGTTCCAGCGGGCGACGGCCGCCGACTTGTTCTCGGGGTGGGCGACGACGTCGTACTCGCTGGGCGCGTTGACCAGGGCGGCGAGGTAGGCGGCGCGGGCCGGGTCGAGGTCGACGGCGTCCTTGCCGTAGTAGGCCTGGGCGGCGGCCTGGATGCCGTAGGCGTTGCGGCCGAAGTAGCTGGTGTTGAGGTAGCCCTGGAGGATCTGGTCCTTGCTGTTGTTGCGGTCCAGCTTGATCGAGATGAAGAACTCCTTGGCCTTGCGCGTGACGGTCTGTTCCTGCGCGAGGTAGTAGTTCTTCACGTACTGCTGGGTGATCGTCGAGCCGGACTGCTTGCCCTTGCCGGTGGCGGTGTTCCAGGCGGCGCGGATCATCGCCTTGGGGTCGACCGCGGACTCGGTGTAGAAGTCGCGGTCCTCGGCGGCCAGGACGGCGTGCTGGGCGTCCTTGGAGATCTGGGCGAGGGTGACGTTCTCCCGGTTGACCTCGCCGTCGCGGGCCAGCTGGGAGCCGTCGGCGTAGAGGAAGACGTTGCTCTGCTTCATGGCGAGCGCGTTGGCCGGCGGGATCTTCACCATCGAGTAGCCGAGGAAGAACAGGCCGAAGAGCAGCAGTACGCCGATGACGAAGGTGCCGAGCACCATCCGCCAGGTCGGGAAGAGACGGCGCCAGCCGGTGCGCTTGGGGCGCTTGGGCTTCTTGCCCTCGCCCCTGGCCTGGCCGTCACCGCCGCCCGGGGCGCTCTCGGGGGTGGCCGTGGTCGCCTGCCCCGTCTGCCGGGGCAGCTGGGCCGTCGAGGCGGTCCCGGGTCCGTTCGGTGCCTCGGCGGTGCCGGCCGTCTGCGCCGTGCCGCCGGTCCTGGGCTGCTGGGGGACCTGGGGCGCCGGGGCGGTCGCGCTCGCCCTGGCCGACGGGCCCGCGGGGGCCGGGGCTCCTGGAGTCGCCGGAGTCGCGGCGACTGCCGGAGCGGCGGGGCCCGCGGGGGGCGTCTGGGTCGCCTTGACGCGGCGCAGGACCTGGGTCTTCTCGGCGGTCTTCTCGGCTGCCTCGGGTTCCGGCTGCGTCCTGGCCGCCGCGTCCCCCTTGCCCCCTGGAGCCGTTGCGGCTCGCGGGGTTGCGGGGTTCGTGGTGGTTTCAGGTGTTTTGGAGGTCGCGCCGGCCCCCGCTGCCGAAGGGGTCGTCGGGGTCGCCGGGGCCGCGGGGGGCGTCTGGGTCGCCTTGATGCGGCGCAGGACCTGGGTCTTCTCGGCGGTCTTCTCGGCTGCCCCGGGCTCCGACCGCGTCCTGGCCGCCGGCTTCGCCTGGGCCGGAGTCTCCTTGGTCCCCGATGCCGCGGGGGCCGCGGGCGGCGTCTGGGCAGCCTTGACGCGGCGCAGGACCTGGGTCCTCTCCGCCGCCTCGGGTTCCTCGGCTTCCTTGGGCTCCTCAGGCCCCTTGCGCTCCGCGGGTGCCTTGGCCGCGGGCCGTTCCCCGGCCGCGTCGGTTTCCGCGGGTGCCCCGGCTTCCGCGGGTACCTCGGCCGCCCGGGCGGCCTTGCCGTCCTTCTCCTCCCGGTCCACCTGCTTCCCGGGCCCTTCAGCCGCGGGCGGTTCCGTCGGCACCCCGCCCTGGTTTCGCGGCTGCGGCTGCGGCTCGTCGCTCATGTCGTGCACGGACTCCTGTGTAACGTCGTGTCGCCGTACGCCCTCGTACGTCCTCTGCGCCCCCGAGTGAAGACTCTCGCACCAAGCGTTCCGTTCCCGGATTCCGGCGCGTGTCCGGCAGGAAAATGCGTGGTCGGCCGGTACGGCCGCGCAGTAGGCTCCTGCGCTTCGGTGTCAAAGGCTCCGGGAGGTAGATCGACTTGGGCGCTGGACGGTTGTACGCGGCCGTCGCGGCGGGGGGTTTCAGACGGTACGCGACTTATCGCGCGGCCACTGCGGCAGGGGTGTTCACCAACACGGTCTTCGGGGTGATCCTCGTCTACACCTACCTGGCGTTGTGGGACGAAAGACCCCACCTCGGGGGCTATGACCAGGCGCAGGCCGTCACCTATGTGTGGCTGGGGCAGGCGCTGTACGCGACGCTGGCGCTGCAGGGCGGTGGTTTCGAGGTCGAACTGATGGAGCGCGTCCGTACGGGTGAGGTGGCGACCGACCTGTACCGGCCGGCCGACCTCCAGGCGTGGTGGCTGGCCACCGACCTGGGGCGGTCGCTGTTCCAGCTGATGGGGCGCGGGGTGATCCCGTTCGCGTTCGGGCTGCTGGTGTTCCCGACGGCCGTTCCCCACGATCCGCTCCGCTGGGCGGGGTTCCTGGTCGCGGTGGTGCTCGCGATGGTCGTCAGTTTCGCGATCCGGTTCCTGGTGGCGCTGAGCGGGTTCTGGCTGCTGGACGGGACGGGCGCGCTGCAGATGCTGATGATCACCGGGATGTTCTGCACGGGGATGGTGCTGCCGCTGAACGCCTTCCCGGGGGCGCTCGGGGAGGTGGTGCGGGCGCTGCCGTGGTCGGCGCTGCTCCAGATGCCCGCGGACCTGCTGATGGGGAAGGCGGACGCGTGGCGGACGTACGCCTTCCAGGCGGGGTGGGCGGTGGTGCTGCTGGCGGCGGGGCGGCTGGTGCAGGCGGCGGCGACGCGGCGGGTGGTGGTGCAGGGTGGGTGAGAGCGGTGCGGTGCTGGAGGGGCTTCGGGCCTACCGGCTGATCGCCGGGATGTGGATCCGCTCGACGATGGCGTACCGGTTGTCCTTCGCGATGACCGCGCTGGGCGGGCTGGTGGCGAGCGGCCTGGATTTCATGGCGATCCTGCTGATGTTCTCGCGGGTCGACGCGCTCGGTGGCTACACGCTGCCCGAGGTGGCCTTCCTGTACGGCCTGTCGGCCACGTCGTTCGGGTTCGCGGACCTGGCGATCGGCTCGGTGGACCGGCTGGGCCGGCGGGTGCGTGACGGCACGCTGGACACGCTGCTGGTGCGGCCCGCGCCGGTGCTCGCGCAGGTCGCCGCGGACCGGTTCGCGCTGCGCCGGATCGGCCGGATCACCCAGGGGCTGCTGGTCCTCGGGTACGCGCTGGGCGCGATGGACGTCGACTGGACCTGGCCGAAGGTGCTGCTGCTGCCGGTGACGATGGTCAGCGGCGCGGTGATCTTCTGCGCGGTGTTCGTGGCGGGTGCCGCGTTCCAGTTCCTGGCGCAGGACGCGTCCGAGGCGCAGGCCGCGTTCACGTACGGCGGTACGACGCTGTTGCAGTACCCGCCGACCGTGTTCGGCAAGGAACTGGTGCGCGGGGTGACGTTCGTGCTGCCGCTGGCCTTCGTGAACTGGGTGCCGGCGGCCTATGTGCTGGGGCGGCCGTATCCGCTGGGGCTGCCGCGGTGGGCGGCGTTCGCGCCGCCGTTGGTGGCGGTGGCGTGCTGCGCGCTCGCGAGGCTGGCGTGGCGGGCGGGGCTGCGCTCGTATCGGAGTACGGGGAGTTAGGGGCGTTGCGGGACATGGACGACGGTTTCGGCGAAGGTCTCATCGAACTCGACGGTGTCGAGAAGGTTTTCGACGTCCGCAAGAAGACCGGTTTCCTGAAGCGGGAGCGCCGGGAGGTGCGGGCGGTCGACTCGATCTCCTTCCGTGTGGCGCGCGGTGAGATGGTCGGTTACATCGGCCCGAACGGCGCCGGCAAGTCGACCACCATCAAGATGCTGACGGGCATCCTGACTCCGAGTGGGGGCCGGCTGCGGGTCGCCGGCATCGATCCCTCCCGTGAGCGCACCCGTCTCGCGCGCCGTATCGGTGTGGTGTTCGGGCAGCGTACGACGCTGTGGTGGGATCTGCCGCTGATCGACTCGTACCGGCTGGTGCACCGTATGTACCGCATCCCGGACCGGCGTTACGAGGAGAATCTGGAGCGCTGCGTCGAACTGCTGGAACTGGGCGGTCTGCTGGACGTTCCGGTGCGTCAGCTCTCGCTCGGCCAGCGGATGCGCGGTGACATCGCGGCGGCGCTGCTGCACGATCCGGAGGTGCTGTACCTGGACGAGCCGACCATCGGTCTGGACGTCATCTCCAAGGCCAGGGTGCGCGGGTTCCTGCGGGAGCTGAACGCCGAGCGGGGCACGACGGTGCTGCTGACCACGCACGACCTGCAGGACATCGAGCAGTTGTGCTCGCGGGTGATGGTCATCGACCACGGTCGTCTGATGTACGACGGGCCGCTCGCCGGGCTGCACGAGGTGGGGGAGAGCGAACGGATCCTGGTGGTGGACCTGGAGCGGGAGCTGCCGCCGATCGAGGTGCCGTCGGCGCGGGTGGTGAAGGTGGAGGGCCCGCGGCAGTGGCTGGCGTTCCCGGCGGCGCAGTCGGCGGCGCCGCTGGTGGCGGGCATCGCGGCGGAGTATCCGCTGGTGGACCTGTCGGTGCGGGAGCCGGACATCGAGGCGGTGATCGCGACGATGTACGCGGGGCAGGCCGGGCGGGCGGGGCGGGCCGAACTCGGCGGCGGCCGGGAGGAGTCGGTGTCGTAGCCGTGGGCCCGGGGGACCTCGTAGTCTGCTGTCATGACCGACGATGCCCCGGATCTGCGCGCCTCCGACGCCGACCGTGAACGAGTCGCCGAGGTCCTGCGGGACGCCCTGGCCGAAGGGCGGCTCGACATGGAGGAGTTCGAGGAGCGGCTGGAGGCGACGTACAAGGCGCGTACCTACGGTGAGCTGACGCCGATCACGCGTGACCTGCCGACGCCGGGTACGGGTGCGGGCGGCGCGCCTGCCGTGTCCCTGCGCAAGGAGCCCGCCGCGAGCGGGGACTGGGCGGGGCGGATCGTCGGTGGCGAGGGGTCGTCGGCCGGTGCCGTCGCCATCATGTCCGGCTTCCAGCGCAAGGGGCGCTGGACGGTGCCGAAGCGGTTCACCTGCTTCGCCTTCTGGGGCGGTGGCGAGATCGACCTGCGCGAGGCGTACTTCGCGGACCGCGAGGTGGAGATCACCTGCGTCTCGATCATGGGCGGGATGCAGGTCGTGGTGCCGCCCGGGGTCGAGGTGGTCGTGCGCGGCCTGGGGATCATGGGGGGCTTCGACCACCGTGAGGAGGGGGTGCCGGGCGAGCCGGGTGCCCCGCGGGTGATCGTCAACGGGTTCGCCTTCTGGGGCGGGGTCGGGGTGGAGCGGAAGGTGACCCGGGAGGAGCGGCTGCGTCTGAAGGAGCAGCGGCGCCAGGAGAGGCTGGACCGCAGGTCGGAGCGGCAGGAACTGCGCGAGGCCCGGCACGAGCTGCGTGACCGCCGCCGCGACGAGCGGGAGCACCGCCGGTACGGGGGGCGCTGAGCCGCTCCCTGACGGGGCCCGCTTCCCAGCAGGAAGTCTCCCCGTCGCGACGCCGAGCCGCGCCCCGGCAATAAGGGTGGCGCCGAGCCGCACACCGGTGGTGAGGGCCGTCGTCCCGGCGCCGCGTCGTTGCCTTGGCGGCGGGTCCGGCCCACGGCGGGTGGGCCGCCCTGGCGGTGGGCCGCCCACGGCGGTTTGCCCCGCCCGCGATGGTGGGCCGCCCACAGTGGTGGATCCGGCCCACGGCGCGTGGGGGTTCCCTGGCGGTGGGCGGCGGTGGGCCGCCCACGGCGGTTTGCCCCGCCCGCGATGGTGGGCCGCCCACAGTGGTGGATCCGGCCCACGGCGCGTGGGGGTTCCCTGGCGGTGT
>NZ_JBSFIK010000007.1:154093-240395 GCF_053597535.1 Streptomyces sp. NPDC001348
TGGGCCGCACACGGCGGCGGGCCCGGCCCACGGCGGTGGACCGGGCCCGGCGGGGGAGCCGTGCGGCGGCGCCTACAGCTCCGCCTGGCCGGCTCCCTTCAGGTCCCGCAGGTCGAACGTCTCGGCCATCGTCCGGTAGCCCTTGTCGCTGGGGTGGAGGTGGTCGCCGGAGTCGTAGTCGGAGCGCAGCCGGCGCGGGTCGTAGGGGTCGCGCAGGGCCTTGTCGAAGTCGACGACCGCGTCGTAGACCCGGCCGGCCCGGATCTCGGCGTTGACCTGCTGGCGGACCGCCTCGCGGGCCGGTGTGTAGCCGCGGTGGCCCTCGAACGGCATCAGGGTGGCGCCGATGACCTTCAGACCGCGGGCGTGGGCCTGGCGGACCAGGGTGCGCAGACCGGTGGTGATCTTCGCGGGGTCGGCCAGCTTCGGGTTGCGCAGGATGTCGTTGATGCCGAGGTCTATGACGACGACCTTGGCGTTCGTCCGGGAGAGCACGTCACGGCCGAACCGGCCGAGGCCGCTGGGGTTGTCGGCGGGCCTTCCGAGGCCGCCGGCGAGGACCTGGTTGCCGCTGATGCCCTCGTTGACGACGCTGTAGCGGGGCAGGTCGGCGCCGTTCACGAGGGCCGTGCGCAGCCGCTCGGAAAGGACGTCGGTCCAGCGGTGGTTGGCGCCCACGGTGGAGGTTATGCCGTCGGTGATCGAGTCGCCGAGCGCGACGACGGTGCCGGCGGATTCGTTGCTCAGCACGTCGAGGGCCGTCAGATACCGCCAGTACGGGGTCTGTTCCGTGTAGGGGGCGGCCGTGGTGTCCTCGGTGTGGTCGCCTTCCGCGATGTACGACACCTGCTGTGCGCGCGGGTGGTAGGTGACCGGGCCCGACGGGGTGGGGGAGTACGTGGTGACCAGGACGTCGGTGTCGCGCGGGACGTTGACGCGGACCGCGTCGCTCACCGTCTGGCCGCCGGGCGGGATGACGACGGTGGGGCCGCCGCCGAAGGTGAGCCGCCGCATCGTCTCCGCCGCTGCCGCGGGGGAGTTCTCGCCGGCGGCGATCGCGATCGTGGCGTGCGTGATGGTCAGCGGGGACTGCCCGTAGAGATTGGACAGCGTGATACGGGCACTCGTACCCCCGGTGCTCGTGTGCACGACGTTGCGCACCGAGCGGCCCGCCATGCCCTGGGTCTCCGTACCCGGTTCGGCTGCCGCCGGCGAGGTGGACCAGGCGCCCACCCAGGTGCCGGTGGAGGCGGGTGCGGCGGCGGTGTCGTGATGGGTGTGGCTTCCGGCGACGCTGCCGTTGGCGGTTTCCTTGTCGGCCGCGAACCCGACGTAGATGGCGGCGGAAAGAGCCACGACCAGTGCGACGACGGCACTGAGCAGGGCGCCGGGCTTGGCGGGGGAGACCCCCGCACCCCCCTCATGACGCTTGGTCATGCGTATGTTGTTCTCCTCGAGCGATGGGAGCCTCAGGCTCCGATCTGATGATCCCATGATGCGGCATGCGATCGACCACTCAGACGCAGGGGACTCCCTTTCTGTTCCGCCACCAGGCGGGGAAGGGACAATTGTGTGCGGGATCACCGAGCGGGTGGAGCAGATGGAACCTACGGAAACGGAAACCGGAACACCGGCCGCACCCGGAACACGGGCGAGGCCGGGCGGCACCACGTCCTACCGCACCATGACCGCCTTCACCCCCGCCGACGAGGAGCGGCAGCGCGGGGTGCGGCGGATGAAACTCACGGCGACCGCGATGCTGCTGTTCGTGGCCGTGGTGTACGTCCTGGCCAAATGGGCCTCGAACGAGGGAGCCGGGGCGTGGGCCGGCTACGTCGCCGCGGCCGCCGAGGCGGGCATGGTCGGCGCGATGGCCGACTGGTTCGCGGTCACCGCCCTCTTCCGGCACCCGCTCGGCCTGCCCATCCCGCACACCGCGATCATCCCGACGAAGAAGGACACCCTCGGTGTCTCCCTGGGCGAGTTCGTCGGCGAGAACTTCCTCTCGGGTGACGTCGTACGGCAGCGGCTGCGCGCCGTCGGCATCGGCGCCCGGCTGGGCGCCTGGCTGGCGGAACCGGAGCGCGCGGACCGGGTGACGGCAGAGCTGGCCACGGCCCTGCGCGGGGCGCTGACCGTGCTGCGCGACCAGGACGTCCAGGCGGTGGTCGGCGAGGCGATCACCCGCCGCGCCGACGCCCAGGAGATCGCGCCGGGCATCGGCAAGATGCTGGAGAAGGTCGTCGCGGACGGCGGCCACAAACGGGTCGTCGACCTGGTGGTCTCCCGCGCCCACGACTGGCTCGTCCTGCACCGGGACAGCGTGATGGACGCCGTCCAGGGCGGCGCCCCCGGCTGGACGCCGCGCTTCGTCGACAAGCGGGTCGGTGAACGCGTCTACAAGGAGCTGCTCCGCTTCTGCGCGGAGACCCGGGACATGCCCTCCCACCCCGCACGCGGCGCCCTTGACCGCTTCCTCACCGACTTCGCCTCCGACCTGCAGTCCGACACCGACACCCGGGCGCGCGTGGAGCGACTCAAGGGCGAGGTGCTGGGCCGCGGCGAGGTCCAGGACCTGATCGCGTCCGCCTGGACCGCCGTACGCGCCATGATCGTCTCCGCGGCCGAGGACGAGCGCAGCGAACTGCGTCTGCGGGTCCGCGCCTCCCTGCTGTCCCTGGGCGCCCGGATGGCCACCGAGCCCAAGCTCCAGGACAAGGTCGACAGCTGGGTGGAGGACGCGGCCGTGCACGTGGTGACCTCCTACCGCAAGGAGATCACCTCCCTGATCACCGACACGGTCGCGAGCTGGGACGCCGAGCACACCACCCGCAAGATCGAGGCACACATCGGCCGTGACCTGCAGTTCATCCGCATCAACGGCACCGTGGTGGGCTCGCTGGTCGGGCTGTTGATCTACACCGTGTCGCGGTGGCTGGGGGCGTAGAGGCAGAGGCGGAGGGAACCCGGTTCCCCGACCTCGAGAGAGGAGGTCAGGAGGAGGGAGTCCATGTCGACAGCCGAGGCCGGAAGCGGCCGGACCATCACCACCAGCATCCCCGCCAGACTCGACCGCCTGCCCTGGTCCCGCTGGCACTGGACGATCGTCATCGGCCTGGGCACCGTGTGGATCCTCGACGGCCTGGAGGTCACGGTCGTCGGCAACATCGCGAGCCGCCTGTCCGAGCCGGGCAGCGGCCTGTCGATCTCCTCCGGCCAGGTCACCGGCATCGCGGCCGCGCTGTACGTGGCGGGCGCCTGCTTCGGCGCCCTGTTCTGGGGCCGGCTGACCGACCGCTTCGGCCGCAAGAAGCTCTTCATGATCACCCTGGCGGTGTATCTCGCGGCGACGGCCCTGACCGCCGTCTCCACCGAGGCCTGGTGGTTCTTCCTCTTCCGCTTCCTGACCGGCTTCGGCATCGGCGGTGAGTACGCGGCGATCAACTCCGCGATCGACGAGCTGATCCCGGCCAAGTACCGGGGCCGCGTCGACCTGGTCATCAACGGCAGCTTCTGGCTGGGCGCGGTCGGCGGCTCGCTGCTGTCGATCGTCGCGCTGAACACGGGCCTGCTGCCGGAGAACGTGGGCTGGCGCCTGACCTTCGCGCTCGGCACCGTCCTGGCCCTGGTGATCCTGCTGGTCCGCCGCCATGTGCCGGAGAGCCCGCGCTGGCTGCTGATCCACGGCCGGGAACGCGAGGCGGAGGACATCGTCTCCTCGATCGAACGGCAGGTCGCGGCGGACAAGGGCGAGCCGCTCGCGGAGCCCGAGGGCGAGCTGGAGATCCGGCAGCGCGGGACCGTCGGCTTCCTGGAGATCGCCCGCACGGTGTTCGCCAAGTACCGCAAGCGGTCCGTGCTCGGGTTCTCCCTCTTCATCGGCCAGGCGTTCCTGTACAACGCCATCACGTTCGGCTTCGGTGCGATCCTCACCAAGTTCTTCGACGTGCCGTCCGACCGCACCGGCTACTACTTCGCCGTCATCGCGCTCGGCAACTTCTGCGGCCCGCTGCTGCTCGGCAAGCTCTTCGACACCGTCGGCCGCCGCGTGATGATCTCCTCGACCTATCTGCTGTCCGGCCTGCTCCTGTTCGGCACGGCCTGGCTGTTCGACCGGGGATCGCTGAGCGCGACCACCCTGACGGCGTGCTGGTGCGCGGTGCTGTTCTTCGCCTCGGCGGGCGCGTCCAGCGCCTACCTGACCGTCTCCGAGGTCTTCCCGATGGAGACCCGGGCGATGTCCATCGCCTTCTTCTACGCCCTGGGCACCGCCGCCGGCGGCATCAGCGGCCCCCTGCTGTTCGCCGACCTCACCAACACGGGCAAGGTCGGCGACACGGTGCTCGCCTTCCAGATCGGCGCGTCCCTGATGTGTCTGGCCGGCCTGGTCGCCGCGTTCCTCGCGGTGAACGCCGAACGCCGCTCCCTGGAGGACATCGCCCGCCCGCTGTCGGCGGCGGCGGGCAGGGCGAAGGCGATGCGGAAGGGCTCCGCCCGCTCCAAGTCGGCGAAGGCGGAGGGCCGGACGGTGTAGCCGCCCCGCGGGCGGCGCCGTACGAGAAGTCCCGCGCCGCCCCTCTGCCCCGTCGCCGCGGCGGTCGCACCCCGTCCCCCGGCCTCCGGTCCCGTCGCCGCGGCGGCGGGACCGCGTGCGTACCGCCGCGGCAGGAACAGCCTGTCGCCGACGGAGCAGCCCGCGCCGACGGAGCAGCCCGCCGGAAACCGGCGGCGCCCGCCTCAGGCCCCGGTGGTCGACCCCGGCCGTACGATCATCAGCACCGTCACGGCCGCCCACAGCAGGTTGAACAGGCCTGTGAACATGGCAAGCCGCACGGTCGCCTCACGCGTACCGCCGCCCTCGACCAGCGCGCCCTGCCGGGGCAGCACCAGCGTGGCCAGCACCAGCGCCGCCAGCGCCGTCAACACGATCGACACGATCAGCCAGGTGTCGCCGAGTACGCCCATGTTGCTCGCGGTGGCGAACCCGAAGACCGGTACGACGACGCCGGCGACGGCGTACACCTGGCATATCCGGTGCAGCAGCAGCACGGTCCCGGCCGCCCGGGGATCGTCCGGCGCCGCCAGGGCCCGCCGGGCGGCGGGCGGGAACATGCTGGCGGCCACGGTGACGGGCCCGACGGCGACGATCGCGGCGAGGACGTGTACGGCGAGGAGGAACTTGTTCACGCCGGTGACGTTAGGCGCCGCGCCGATCTTTGCGGAAGTGGCGCTATCGCCACAGGGCAACGGATTACTGCCACACCGCCGCGGCCCCGCTACGCCCGCCGGTCGGCCACCGCCCACGAGGCCAGCGCCACGGCCCCGGCGACCCCGAACACCGACGGCCACGCCCCGATCCTCTTCGCCAGCGGATGCGACCCGGCGAACGCGGCGACGTACGCGGCGCCCAGCGCACCGGCGGCCCTCCCGCCGGCCTGCCTGCGCCACTGCTGCGCGGCGGCCGCCCCCGCGACGGCCAGCACGGCCCCGCCGAGCTGCCGCTTCCCGGTCCAGCGCGCGACGCCGTACCCGCCGACGAGCCCCGTCGCGGCCACCACCGAGCTGGGAACCTTCGCCATGTCTGCCTCCTTCGGTTCTGCGCCGAAACTAACTCCCGGACCAGCGGCCGAAGAAACCTGAGTCGGAGCTTGTCAACTTTCCTCCCCGGAGTTATATAAGAAGGCGAAGGGCATCGCACCCAGCCCCCGATGAGAGGAGTGACCCGTGATGCTCATGCGTACCGACCCGTTCCGCGACATCGACCGTCTCGCGCAGCAGGTCTTCGGCTCCACCACCCGCCCGTCGGCGATGGCGATGGACGCCTACCGGTCCGGGGACGACTTCCTCGTCCACTTCGACCTCCCCGGCATCGACCCGGAGACGATCGAGCTGGACGTCGAACGCAACGTCCTCAACGTCCGCGCCGAGCGCAAGTCCCCCGCCCCCGAGGGCGCCGAACTGCTCGTCGCCGAGCGGCCCACGGGCACCTTCACCCGCCAGCTCTTCCTCGGCGACACCCTCGACACGGACCGCATCGACGCCTCCTACGAGGCCGGAGTCCTGACCCTGCGCATCCCGGTCGCCGAGCAGGCCAAGCCGCGCCGCATCCAGATCACCGGCGGCGAGACCGGCCGCAGGCAGATCAGCGGCTGACCGCACGGCCGACCACACCAGGGACCACACAGAAGAGAAGCGTCCCGCGGGCCGCCCACCCCTTCGGCGGCCCGCGGGACGCGGTCACCCACGCCCGCCGCGGCCCAGGCGGCGGGCCGACCGGAAACGGACCGGAAAGGGAGCTCGCACACGATGACCGCGACGACGGTGCCGACCGTGACAGTGCCGAGAGTGGCGCTGCCCACGCCCACGACACTGAGCGGACCGCGCAAGCCGTACGACACCGATGCCGGCGCTGCTGCCCGAGCCGGCGCGGGGACGCCGCCGTACGAAACGGCATCGGGCACGTCGGCCGCGCCCGGCACGCCGGCCGCATCCGCCGCACGCACCGCGGGAAACACCTGGACCGACCTGGTCGACGAGGTCCGGGAAGCCGGCCGCTACCCCACCCGCCGGGAGGCGGAACGCATCACCCACATCGTCCTGTCGGCCCTCGGCGGCCACGTGGTCGGCGACGAACGCGTGGACCTCGCCCGCGCCCTCCCCGAGGAGGCGGCGCAGCTGGTCACCGCCCAGATCCCCACGACCCGCCCCCTCACGGCCCCCGAGTTCGTCGAATCCGTCGCCGCCCGCATCGGGGACGCGACCCCGGCGACGGCCCGCTGGGACGTCAGCTCCGTCCTCGGCGTCCTCCCGAAGCTGGTCGGCGACGACCTGGTCACCCGCGTCATCGACCGGCTCCCACCCGGCTACGCCCTGCTGTTCGGCCGGGCGGACCTGGGCACCGGCGCGGTAGGGCCCGCGACTCACTGAACCGGTGAGTCCGGCGGCGGAAGACGGTACGTACGCTCACGGTCGACGGATTCGACCCCGTCGAGCCGCCGCAGTTCCGCGATCCCGTCCTCGGGGATCGTGCCCGACAGCGTGCCGAGCAGCGGCTGCTCACCGGTGACGGCCAGCCCGACCCGCCGGGCCGCCTCCACCGTCTGCGCGAACCGGTCGGGGTCGACCGCGAGAACGACCCCGACCGGTTGTGCACCCGGCCTCCCGCTCACGGCGCCTGAAGCAGACCCGCGCCGACGTCCTCGGGGGGCTGCGACAGCGGGAACGCCCCGGACAGCAGCCGCTTGGTCAGGTCGTCCGCCGAGGCGTCCGGGTGCGCCTGGGCGATCAGGGCGAGCACACCGGCGGCGTGCGGGGTGGCCATGCTGGTCCCGCTGAGCGTCTGGTACCCGCCGCCCGGCTTGGCCGAGTACACGTCCACACCGGGCGCGGCGATGTCGACCTCGCCGCCCTGGCCGTTCATGGCCTGGCAGGAGAACCAGGCGGTCGACAGATCCCTGTCGAGCGCCGCCACGGCCAGGATCGACGGGCAGTTGGCGGGACGCCCCACAGGCCGTATGACCCTGGGCCGCCGGCTCTCGTTGCCCGCCGCGGCCACGATCACCGTGCCGTGCTTCAGCGCCCGCTGCGCCACGAGCTCGTACGTCTGCGGGAAGAGTTCACCCGGCTCCACCGGGGCGCCGAGCGACATGGATATCACCCGCACCCCGCGGGACACCGCCCAGGAGATGCCCGCAAGGATCTGGCCGTCCGTTCCGGAGCCGTCGGCGTTGCTGAGCACCTTGCCCGCGAGTATCCGGGCTTCACCGGCGACCCCGTAGCGGGGCCCCTGCTGGGGCCTGGCCGGGCCGGCCACCGTGCCGATGCAGTGCGTGCCGTGGCCGTGACCGTCCTGGACCTCCTCGCCCGTGACGAAGGAGGCGGTCTCGTCCAGGCAGCCCGCGAGATCCGGGTGACCGGTGTCCACACCGGTGTCCAGGACGGCGATCTTCACGCCCTGCCCGGTCGTCCCCGACACGTTCGCCCGGATCGCCTGCAGACCCCAGGTCACGTTCGACTCGTCCCAGGCCGGGCCCAGATGGGCGGCCAGTTCGGCCTGGGTGAACCGCTCGAGTTCCGCGACGTCGCTGCGGTACGCCGGGAAGAACCCCGTCAGTGACTGCCCGGCGTCGGTGATCGTGGCCGCGTACACCACACGCTCGGGTTCGGCCGCGATGATCGAGGGCTCCGCCTCCGCCGTGGTCACCAGCGCGTGCCGCTGATCCGGCCGCGCTTCGACGACGGCGACGGCGAGTTCGTCGAACAGCACCGACGTGCCGGGGCGGGCGAGTGCCTCGGCCGCGCTCTCCGGCTCGGCCCCTCTGACCCGCTCGGCGGACGCGACACCGGCGGATCTGCGCAGCGCCTCCAACCCGCTCTGCGGATCCGACTGGTCCAGCAGGACCACATACCGTCCGGTGTACTCGGCACTCCGCTGCGTGAATGCACCCGCCAGACCGGGCGGCTCACCGCCGGGTCGCCTTCCATTGGGCCCAATCGTCATCGCCGTCTCCGCCTTTCCGCTTCCTGTGCGTCCCTCAGCACACGGACACGCGCCACCGCGCGGTCAGGCTCGACGAACGGGTGGGTCTGCCCGGGTGCCGACGCGATGCCCCTCACCCCCCGGTGCCGTCAACACCCCTTCTCCACGGTCCCTCTGCCGACGCGGGGCCGCAACTCGGGAAACCGCAGGTTGAAGGCACAACTCCCGGCGCCGCCGCAGACGAACCAGTGGCGGCCCACGCCCCCGCCCGGGCCACCCTCACCACGCCCCGCCGCGTACCTCCACCAGCCAGGAGCGGCAACCGAGTTGAAGTCCGCCACCACCCACCTCACCACCCCGGACGGCACCCGTATCGCCTACCGCGACCACACCCCGCCCGAGGGCCGGTCGGGGCGCACGGTCCTCCTCCACGGCCTGGCGGGTCACATGGGCGAATGGGACGACCTGACGGTCCGTCTCCTCGCCGACGGCCACCGCGTGGTGACGTACGACGCCATAGGCCCCGGCGTCAGCACCCGCACGCCGGTTCCGTCCCCGTGGCGGGGGAAGCGTCAGCGGTGGCTCAGAACGTTGACCACGCGGCCGTTGGGGTCGCGGACGAAGAACCGCCGTACTCCCCACTCCTCGTCCTGCAAGGGGTGAACGATCTCCGCGCCGCTGTCTCGCATGACCGCGTAAGCCGCCTCCACGTCGTCGACTTCGACGCTCATGTCGGGGGTGACCGGGGCGGTTTTGTCGCTGGTCATCACGCTGATCTGCGCTGCCGGAGCGGACGGCGAGGCAAGCGTCGTGATCCAGCCGAGATTCATGACCTCCTCGAAGCCCAGCAGGCCGTAGAACTCCCGGCTCTCCTGTGCGGCCTCCGACTGAATGACGGGCATGACACGGCGAACTGCCATCGACGACTCCGGATGAGAACCGACACGGACTCTTCAGGAGTACTACGGCCCGTCCGTCGCAGCACGCATTTTCGACACACGCCCTGGAGGGGAGCCGAGCACCGGATCTGGCTGGTGCCCGATCCGGTGTAGCAGGTCCCCTGATCGGCCGCCAGACGTCAGTCCCGTCCGGTGCGAGCCCACCGCTGGAAAACCATGGACGGCCAGCGAACCTGAGTAGGCCAAAGTGGGCCTGAGCAGGACTGACGGGTGGGCCGGAGCAGACGCGAGGCGGCTCAGACCCGCTCGAGCGGCCGATGCGGCCCGTCCGGCACCGTCACCCTGATCGCGTCACCGGGCCGCACCACGCCACCCTCCCGCACGATGCCCATGATCCCGGCCTTGCGCACGACGCTCCCGTCCGCGTCCCGCCCGACCACCTGCCTGAGCAGCCCCTGCTGGAAGTTGTCGATCTGCAGGCAGGGATTGCGCAGCCCGGTCACCTCGACCACGGCCTCGTCACCGACGTGCAGCAGCGTCCCCACGGACAGCCCGAGCAGATCGATGCCCCGCGTGGTGATGTTCTCCCCGAGCTCCCCGGGCCCCACCCGGAACCCGGCACCGCCGACTTCACCGAAGAGCTCCTCATGGATGAGGTGCACCTGCCGCAGATTCGGCTGCGTGGGATCCTGAGCGACCCGCGACCGGTGCTTGACCGTCACCCCGGCGTGCACGTCCCCGTCCACCCCGAGTCCGGCGAGCAGGGTGATGCTCTCCCGGTTCGGCTTGCTGAACGAGTACTCGCCGTTGCTGCTGACAGCCGTAACCACCGCGTCCACGCCGTTCCCCCTCTTCCCATCAGGTCGGACATCACACGCTACTCACCAGGAGCCGGTAACCCACATCGATTTCCCCGAGCCCCAGCAACTCGGCGTGCCGCGTGTGCCAACGCCCGCTCGCCAGGTCCTGCGCAAGCCGTTCCAGCCCGGGCGCGATGACGTCCTCCCCGGTCTGGGCGCACAACGAGATCCCCGCCCGCACCTGCGGATCGAGATAGGCCTCGGGCCGCCGCCAGAAGGCGGCCCCGAACCCGTCCGTGCAGTCGTGCGGCACGGGTACGGTCTCCACCCGCGCCCCACCGAGCAGCCCGGCCAGCTCCTCCACCGGCACAGCCCGCTCGTCGTCGAAGGCCACCGCCTCCGGCAGATACTCCCGCACGAGCCAGAACCGCTCCCGGAACACCTCCTGGTCCCACGTCAGCACGACGATCCGCCGACGGGCGACCCGCCGCATCTCCCCGACCCCGGCCGCCAGGTCGCTCCAGTGGTGCACGGTGAGCACCGCCATGACGGCGTCGGCGGCGTCGTCCCGCACCGGCAGCCGTTCCGCCACCGCCCGCACGGCAGGCGCCGCTCCCACCGGCCGCTGGGCCACCATGACCCGGCTGGGCTCGACCGCGAGCACGGTCCGCTCAGGCTCGTACGACCCGGCACCGGCCCCCACGTTGATCACACTCGCCATACCCTCGAGCGCTTCGTGGATCCGCGCACCGATCCGCGGATCCGGCCGCCGGGTCCGGGCGTACGTCGCACCGAGGGAGTCGTAGAGCGCCATACCGGCCAGTATCGCGAGGCAGACGCGCGCCCCGCGGCCCGTCTTCCCGCCAATCCACACACCGGCGACGCTTTGTCGTACCCGGACGCTACAGCGAGGCGTCGCGCTCACCCCGGTCGGCCGTGAGCCCTGACCGCCCGCGTCCCCACGCTGCCAGCGGCTGGAGTGCGTCGTTGAGGCGCCTGCCGTCCTCGGTCAGCGAGTACTCGACGCGGGGCGGCACCTCGTCGTACGACACACGGCGCACGACCCCGTCCGCTTCCATCTCGCGCAGGTGGGAGGCCAGCACCTTCTCAGTGATGCCCGGAAGCAGTCTCCGCAGCTCCCCGAAACGGCGGCAGGGGTGTTCATGGAGCGCCCAGAGGATCAGTACTTTCCACTTGCCACCGATCACCTCCATCGCGGTGTCGATCCCGCAGACGTGTCCGCCTGTTGTGCCCGGCCGGTTCAGCGTCGTCATGCCCCACCCTTCCGAACCCCGCTGACGTGCTCGCTCACCTGAGGGTAACCACCCACTCCCAAGTGCGTACTTGATCACCTTCGGCCCTGTGACCAGCCTTGTCGGCATGACACAGAACACCTTGGGGAAGACCCCCGTCACCCTGCTGGGCCTCGGTGCGATGGGCACCGCGCTGGCCCGTACCTGGCTCGCCGCGGGCCATCCGCTCACCGTCTGGAACCGCACGCCGACCCGCGCCGCGGCGCTCGCCGCCGAGGGCGCGAGGGTCGCGGACCGTCCCGCTGACGCGGTCGCAGTGAACACCCTGGTCGTGGTCTGCCTGCTGGACGACGCCTCGGTCGACGAGGTGCTGGTCGGCACCGACCTGACCGGTAAGGACCTGGTCAACCTGACGACCAGCACTCCTGCCCAGGCCCGCGCTCGCGCAGATTGGGCTCGCGAGCGGGGCGCCCGTTACCTGGACGGCGGGATCATGGCCGTCCCCCCGATGATCGGCGTCCCGGAAGCCGGTGGTTACGTCCTCTACAGCGGCTCACGGGACCTGTTCGAACGGCACCGGGAAACCCTGGGCGTAACGGCCGGCACCACCTACGTCGGCGAGGACGCGGGCTTCGCGGCCCTGAACGACGTGGCCCTGCTCAGCGCCATGTACGGGATGTTCGCCGGGGCCGCGCACGCCTTCGCGTTGATCCGCAAGGAGGACATCGACCCCGCCTCGTTCGCCCCGCTGCTCGCGAACTGGCTGGTCGCGATGGCCCCGGCAGTGCATCAGACCGCCGACCGGCTGCGCAGCGGCGACTACACCACGGGTGTCGTCTCCGATCTCGCCATGCAGGTGGCCGGCACCCCCACCTTCCTGACCACCGCCCAGGACCAGGGCGTCAGCCCCGAACTGCTCAGCCCCTACTTCGAGCTGATGCGCCGCCGCCTGGCCGAGGGCGGCGGCGAGGAGGATCTGACGGGAGTGATCGACCTGCTGGTACGGTGACCGGCCGCCGACGGTGGGGCTACGCCCCGATACTCCGCCGCCACCGCATCTCCCCGTCGTTCCATTCGCCGGTGGGGGTGAGCCCGGCAGCGGCGGCGACACCGGCGGACGCCCGATGCCCGGGATGGATGTGCGCGACGACGGCCCGCACCGACTGCCGGGCGAGCCAGCCGACAAGCCCCCGGGCAGCCTCACCGGCGATGCCCCTGCCCTGCCAGGGCGTCCCCACCACCCAGGCGATCTCGGCGACGGAGTCCCGCTCGGAGACACTGACCGTGGCCTGGACCGTCCCTGTCAGACACCCCTCGTCCCGAAGCCGGATCACCCAGTTGAGCCAGGAGACGGCCGGATCACCGGACCCCGCGACCATGCGCCGGTACCGCGAGCGCAGCTCCTCGGGACCATCCGGAGCGCCACCGATGAAGGTGTGCAGAGCCGGATCGGCCAGCACACCGGCCATCTCCTCGGCATGCTCGACCCGCAGCGGCTCCAGCTCCAGCCGCTCCGTACTGATCGACTCCACCGCGCCCCCGCCCCACGGGGTGCCTCGGTCCGAGTCACCTCACGAGACCAATTCGTCGAGAAAACCTCAGTGAACACTACAGGAATTGCGCTCCACGGCCAGATTGCGTTTCGAAACTGCCTGCCACATTCCGCCTACTGAATCTGTACGCACTGTATTTTTTGGCGGACGTTGATCCGGATTTCCTCAGGGGGTAGTCGGTCATGCGCAGGATCACGAAGACCAGGACCATCGGGATAACCGCCATCGCCATCACCGCGCTGGGAGCCACCTACGCGGGGGCCACCGCATACGCCGCCCAACGGGCCGCCGCCGTTGCGCCCGCGGCTCCGGGCGACGTCGCCAAGGCCACGGCAGTGCACTCCATCGGCACGACGGACACCCAGGTCGTCGCCCTGTCCCTTCCCGCCGGGAGCTACACCCTGACCGGTTCCGCCTTCCTGATCTACGCGGACAAGGGGACCTGCCGGGTCACCGGCGGCCCCAACATGGCAACACCTCGCGGCACCGGCTACAACGAGGCTTCGCTCAGCGCCACGGGGACCGTCACCCTGCCGAGCGCGGGCAAGGTCCAACTGCTGTGCAGGAGCGAAAAGGTCCTCGCCCCGCCCCAGGACCCCGCCGCCAACGGCACCCTCGTCGCCACCAGGATCGGCCTCCTGGCCGACCAGGGAACAGGCGCGCAGTAGCCGCCTCGGCTCACGGGCCGCCGGCCCCAACCAGCCTGACCTGACCCGACCCGACCCGCGAGGTCAGGTCAGGCTGCGGCGTGCTGCGGCAAGGAACCCCGCCTTGAACGGCTCCAAGCGCTCGGCCAGGCTCCCCTCGTCACGCTCCTGCCAGACGGCTTGGTTGAGGGCGCGGGCGTAGGCGGTCGTCGGCGAGTGAAGGCCAGGGGCACACAACAACTCGATGCTCTTCTCGGCTATTCGCAGACCGTCCATCGCCGGCCTGGCCGTCACGTACCAGTCGTCACCGACCTCCCATCGCGACGGCCGCGCATGCGCCACGCCCTCGGCCTCCAGCGCGCACCGGATGAACTCCAGCACGGTCCGGATCTGCTCGGCCCGCCGCTCCTCCGCCCGCGCCGCGGCCCGCCTCTGCTCGTCAGCCCGGTCAGCCGCCCGCTGCGTCGTGCGCTGGGTCAGATACGTCAACGCCCCGCCTACGACCACACCGGCCATCGAAACAACCGGGGTCCACAGATCTCCTGCCACGGCCGATTACTACCAGCATCTGCCCACTGACCGCCGCCGACCTTGCGGGACAGGCTCGAGCGCCCAGCAGGTGAAGTAACCGCCGCAGAGCGGTCAGCCCGGCATCGAGCGGTATCTCGCAATGTGTTTGCCGAGAGCCTTTGTCGGCACCGGCACCGGCACGTCGAGGCCGTCTGCGGAGGCGACCGCGGCCCGGAAAAGCCCTGCTGGGGCATGACCGATACGGCCGCACGACGGGTGGGCGGTGGGCGTGATTGGCAGAAATGGGCCACGCACCAGCTCTGCGACCAGCGCTTTCGTCTTCCGTTGGTGGCCCATATCTGCCAATTTGCTGTGCTGTCGTGCCGGGATCCAGGGCCTGAGCCGCCTTGCCCTCGCAGGCAACCAGAGCTTGGGCTCTACCGGGAACGGCAGTGGGTCCCCCCCCCAGCTGACAAGCGCCGCAGCTGCGGTTTCGGGGTCTCTCCGCCTCAGGACATCCACCG
The DNA here is from genome assembly GCF_053597535.1 of Streptomyces sp. NPDC001348. Classification (NCBI taxonomy): domain Bacteria; kingdom Bacillati; phylum Actinomycetota; class Actinomycetes; order Kitasatosporales; family Streptomycetaceae; genus Streptomyces; species Streptomyces sp. NPDC001348. The sequence continues at coordinate 168,759 of NZ_JBSFIK010000007.1, forward strand.
CAGGCGCCGCGTCAGCCCGTCCTACTCCTCAGGCTCCCAGGCCTGCAGCTGCTCGAAGAGACGCGGGTCACCCTCGACCTTGAGGGAGTCCACCGCAATGCGGTCGTACAGGAAGAGGACCAGCTCACCGGCCGTCCCCCGGGCGGAAGCGGCGACCACGTCCGGGCCCTCGCCCTCACCGGTGGGCAGACGGGCGGCCCGTGCGCCGTCGGCGGAGAGCCAGAGGCGCCAGGAACGGCCCTCCGTGGCGTGGTAGTCGACGACAGCCGGCTCGTGCGGCCAGGGACTCGTCGTCGCGCAGCAGGTGAACACGAACTCCTCGACCCCGTCGAGAGCCACCTCGACCGGCAGCGGCTGCGGGGCACTCGCGGTGAGCTGGGCGTCGTAGGTGTGCACGGTGATCTCCTGAAGCTGATGCCGGGCAGCGGCACCGGCGGTCTCCGGCGACTGCGACGCCGCCCACCAGGTCCAGCAGCCGCGGTCAGGGCCGTACTCCCGCAGGGCGTCCAGCAGCTGCCGCGCCGAAGCGGTCCACCAGTCCAGCAGGGCCTCGCGCTCCCGAGGCGCGGCCGCGGCGCCCCACACGGACCTGTCCGGGGGAGCGTCGGCAGGTCCCGCGGCCACGATGGCGGCCCACTTGCGGCGCCCCTCACCCAGATGCCGCACCAGATCGAACAGCGTCCACCCGGGACACGTCGGCACCGGCGCGTCGAGGTCGGCCGCGGAGGCGACCGCGGCACGGAACGCGGTCGCCCGCTCATCGATCAGCCGCAGCAGATCGGGGAACTCGAGAGTCTTCTCCACCCCGGGTGTCTATCACCGAGTCCCGCCGATCGGCACGCGAGTTTATGCCAGAGCCGATCGCCAAGCCGCGGTCCAAGAAAGGAAGGTGCCGGAACCTGCCACGTACGAGGGGCGCCCGCGACTGTCCGCTGAACCAGCGCTCTCTTTCCTGGCAGCCCCCGGCGTGTCCGATGCTGCCGCACGACGGGTGAGGGGTGGACGCGTTGGGGAGATGCTGATGACAGCGGCAGGCTCCGGCGGTCGACGACGAGGTGGAATTGCGATCCCTTCTTGCCGCGATCGGTCGGATTAGGTCCCGCCAGCTGCCCCCTTTGAGGGCCCGGACGCTGACCGAGTCGAGGCCGCACCGTGACCAGTCCAGCTCGCCCCGGGCACCGAGTTCATCCCGGACCAGGCGGTGAAGTTTGGCCCACACTCTGGCCTCCTCGGTCCACGCGGTGAACCGGCGGAAGGCCGTCACGCCCGACAGCCCGAAGTCTGGCGGCAGTCGGTTCCAGGTACAGCCCGAGGTGGCCACGAAGACGATGGCGGCCAGCACCTCACGGTCCCCTCGCCGCCAGGCCCCCTGAGGACGGACCGGCGCCGGTGGCACCACCCGCTGGACCAACGTCCACAGGTCCTCCGGCACCATCCGCCCGACAAGCGCAGCAGTCATCCGCCCTGACTGCCGCAAGATCGAAGCGCATCCGGTTGTGCCCTGACTTGGGCTCATCGGTTCGCCGGGCAACCGCACATGTCCTGGAGTTCGCAGAGTGGGTCACGGCCCGACATGGACATGGGCTGCCCACAAGGACGGCGTATCGACGTACCTGTCGCGTTGCGCGCGCATCGTGTGATGCAACGCGGTGGCTACCTTGTCGTCTTCGATTCTGTCCGTAAGGTCGAACAGACTCGCGTAGAAGCGGTCAGAGACCCGGGCGGCCAGCCTGTCGTTCACTTCCCACAGAGTGCCGATCACATGGCGGAAGCCGGCGAGTTGGAACGAAGAAGTGAGGTGAATCGCCTCATCCACAAGGCGGAGGTCTGCCGTGAGTGCGGTTCGGCACGCCGACAGATAGGCCAGCCGAGCGTGGACCAGGCTGGCCGAGGCGAGATCGGCGACGGACATCGGTGTCGTCTGGTGCCCATGGAGCAGTAGGCCACTGCGAGAAGGGTCCGCAGCATCGCTGACAGCGTGGCAGGCGAAATGTGCGATGGAGCAGTCGGCCAGGTGGGCAAAGACATTGGCCGCGGTGGCTAATGCATCGTGTGTGTGCTCCGAGCTGGTACCTGGATCGTCGGTGAGGACGACGTGCTGAGGCAGTCGCCTTTTGAGGTTCTCGACTTCCCTGCGTACGTAAGGCAGCGGGTGAGCCCCGGTTGTGCTCGCCATGGCCACGATCAGAGCTTTTCCAGGAGGAGCCGTTGGCGGGGTCGCTCGTCGCGCGTGGCTCAGGGCGCGGATCGTGGGAGTGTAGGAGGAGATGACGCGATCCATGGCGGTGTGGCCTGTCCTTTGTCGGTGGCGGCCGGCAGCATGGATAGGCAGTAGACCGAGCGGGCCTGCGGGGACCCACCAAATCCGCGGCAAAGCCGCTCCCTCCGACGGTGATCCGAGGATCTCCAGCCGTTCGAGGACAGGTGCTGCAGCCGCTTCCCACAGCCATTCCAGGACATCGTGCAGCGCATCCTGCGCACGGTTCTGTTCGTCTTGCCCAAGGTCGGGATCGTGGACGTCAGCAAGCGATGTGTGGAACTGGAAGAGCATTTCGCTGACTTTTTCCACAGTGAGCGAGGGCAGTTCGATGCTGGTGACTCCTTGTGTCCGCACGAGAATGGCGTCGCTGCGGTGCGGGCTGACGTTGAGTACCGCGATGGGACCGTGGTACGCCTCCTGCACGAGTTGTTCTGTCTCGGGCGGGAGATGGAAGGTGTGGAAGCCGTCGAGCCCGCGAATCTCGCCGACGGTTTCGGCGAACTGAGCAGAGAGCCCGTGCCGGTCGAGGAGCACGTGTGTCGGTGAATCCGTTGCCGGCGCCGTGCTGTCGAAGTGCGTGGGTACTGCGGAGTCGTGCAGCTGGTCGCGCAACATCGCATAGCGGGCCGCCAGAGCGGGATGTCGCTGCCGCAGATCCGTCAGGTCGCTGCGGGTGTCGAGAGTCTGGCTGAGCAGCACTGTCCTGCCTTGCTCCAGCAGCCCCAGTGCGCGGGCGGCGCCGGCTTGACCATGGGCGGCCAGGGCGAGCGCAGCGGCATCGCCAGCCAGTCCCGAGAGGCTTCTCAGGGCGTGCTGCTGGTCGACACGAGCGAGTCGCCGCGGGACGGCGTCCGGAAGCAGACGCACGGCGTTCTCCAGGAGCTCGGCGGCGTAAGGGGTGTCGCCCCGGGCCTGGGCCAGTTTCGCGGCCGACCCCGCTGCGTTGATCCTCCAGGCGGGGGCGCCGACGGTGTTCGACGCGGCGGCGAAAGCCTCTGTCGCCGCGTCCAAGTCCGCGGGGTCCGCGCTTTCCTCGCCACGTATCCGGAGAGCGCGCCCCAGGTTGTACTGGTGGACGACCCGGTAGGGATCGGTTTCGGTTCCGGCCTGCACTGCCGCTCGGGCCGTTTCCACTGCCTCGTCCAGGCTGCCGGACTCCCCGCCGGTGCGCTGGTGCTGGAGGCGGAGGGTGTCACTGAGGTTGGAAAGGCACAGCACGTGGAGGGGGTGGCCAGGAGGCGCCGCGCGAACGGCCTGGCGGCAGATGTCGACCAGCTCCTCCAGATCGGACGGTCGGCTGGCGGGTGTGTCGGCCCGGTGTCCGAGAGCGGCGGCCAGGGCGGAAAAGTGCATGGCCCGGTTGGTATAACCCTCGGGGGTGAGGGCGACGGCCTGCCTGCCGGTCTCGATCGCTTCGTCCAGGTCCGCCGGATCACCGAAGCGCTCGAAGCGCCTCCTCAGAGCCCCGCTCAAGTTGGAGCAGAACACACTCGCCTGCGGCCCGGCCCCGCTCGGCGGCGTGACACTCCGGACGGCCTCGCGAAGGTGCTCGATCGCTTCGTGGAGGTCGGCCTGCGCGCCGGTGCGTACGAACCGGTCACCGAGCGCTGCCCCCAGGTTGGAGAGACATGCCGCTCGACCGGAGTCCTCACGGGGGATCAGGCTCACCGCCTCGCGCAGCAGGGGAACGGCCTCGTCGAGGAGCTCCTGCCGGCCGGTGATGTCGAACTGGTTCCGCAGGGATGCTCCCAGATTCGACAGGACCGCTGCCCGGAAGAGGGCGTCGTCCTCGGGGGCGGCCTCCAGCGCGCTACGGCTCACCGCGACGGCCTCGTGGAGATACCCGGGCTCCCCGGTATATTCGAAGCGTTCCCGCAGAAGCATGCCGAGGTTGCCCAGCAGCCTGGCCCGCGCTGGATCGCCGTTGTCGAGGTGTGTGGGGTGCACTGCCAGCGCATGCGCCTCAATGGCCTCGTCGAGGTGCTCGGTCGTCGCGCTGCTGCGGAACTGCTCCAGCAGGCAGTCCGCTAGGTGGGCCCGGTACATCGGCCGGCCCGGGTCGTCGGGATGCGCAGTCCGTACGGCTTGGCGGAAGACGGTGACTGCCTCGCCTAGTGAGTTCCGGCCGTCCGTGTCCTCGTGCCGTGCCTGTATTGCTTCGCCCAGGGCGTGCAGGTATCCCGCCCGGTTGGGATCCTCGGAGGAGACCCGCTGCACGGCTTCCCGGGCGACGGTGATCGCTGCCTCGAGATCGGGCTTGCGTCCCTCCTTTTTGAATCGCAGCAGCAGGGCTTCACTGAGTTTGGCCAAGCTGAAGGCACGGGATGCGCCGACCATGGGGGGCGTGGCTTCTACAATGCGGCCCCACAGGACCGGAACGGCGGCGCACAAATCGGGGCCCGCTTCTTCCCGCATCTTCTGGAGCATAGCCAGCGCGACGGGGACGGCGGCACGGGCGATCAGAGGCAGCAGGAGCCCGGGCAGCGGTATGCCGCCCGCCACGAAGCACGGCACAAGGACCTGTACCGCTGCCTCGATTTCCTCGTCGTTCGGGCGACCCTCGCGCTGCAGTGCCCACGACCTGTACCAGTACAGGGAACCGAGCGTGGTTCTCGGGTCACCGACCTCATTGTCCCGCAATGCTTCTGCGAGTCGGCGGGCATCGGCCAGCGCCTCCGGTTCCAGTACCGCCGACAGGTCGCTCTCCGTCTCGAATCGGCGGACACGCGCGGCAACGGCCGCAGCGGGGTCCTCCCGCATGCTTCTCCCTCCGCGCACTCAGCAGAAGAACATTAGTACCTTGGTAGGCGAACCAGGAGCTCTCAGCTGACTTGGATAGCTATCGGTCAATTTCGGTCACCTGTGTTCAGGCGGCGGTGCATGATGAAGCATCCACAACCGAATGCAGGCACTGTCACAGCCAGCGTCAGCACGACCGGCGAGGACCTGCCGGTGACTGCGTACATGAGCACGGTGACGGCCAGCCAGCCTGCGGCGGCGCCGACCAAGCCGGCGAAAACAGCGCCGGCTCGCCTCCGTCCGCGGCCCTGTCCAGCAGTCTGCGACGGGGCAACGAGCCACAGCACCATGCTGCCCAACAGGAGGGCGGCCGCACCGAGCAGTGCGATGAGGGCGGGAATCGCGGGACGGGGTAGCAGGGGAATCCGGTACTCGAAGGTCTGTGCGGCGGCCAGGACCATCAGCACGGCGCCGAGAAGAGCCGTCTGCATCAGATTCGTCTCGTTCTGCCGCCGCTGGAGGGCGTCGGCCCGGTCCTGGACGATCTCCCGGCGCCGCTGCACGGCATGCTCCGCCTCGGCCGCCACAGCCGCCAGCGCATCTCGTGCGCGTTCCCGGTCCGCTTCCAGGTAGACCAGTTCGTCGGCCAGGTGCTGGACGAATCGGCCGGCCAGAGCGATGTCCTCCGCGAACACGCCGGGCTCGTCGGCGGACAGCCCGGCATCGTCCCTCAGGACACGGATATTGGCCTCGGCGATCTGTGCCGTGGCGCGCATCTCCCTCAAGCGGGTGATCCGCTGGGTGAGACCGGCGGAGCCGGCGGTGAGCGCCAGCAGCCGGTTGCGCCACAAAGCCAATTCGTCGCCGCGTGCGTCCGGCTGTGACTCGTCGACGGTCGGCGGGGACCGATCCAGAACCGCCAGCGCGGCGTCCACAATCGCTCCCACGTCGGAGCCCGAGTCCCTGTCGTGCGTCGCGCGCACCCTGATCTCATAGCGGAGCTTGGCCGCGTTGGCGAGATACCGGACGAACGCCGGCGGTGCGCTGCTCCCCTGGCTCCAGAGCCAGCGCTCGACTTCTTGCGGCTCGCTCCCACGGTCGACGGCAACAGCGACGAACCGGCGTAGCTGTCGGGTCTCGGAGGTGTCACCCGCCTCCCACAAGGTGACCGGCGGGCGGACCACGTCGACACCGGGCCCCAGACGCGGCAGCGGATCGACAGAAGACAGACCCGACAGGATCGACTCCTCCATCAGACGGGTGTTCACCGGGGACCCGTCATCCGCGGCACAGTAGGCGACAAGGAGCCGGGCCTCGCCGACGGCCCACTCTCCCGTCGTGCCGACGACTTGCGCCCATCGCCGGTCCCATTCCGCCCACGACGCCTCGGCAGCCGCGGCGGGCGAGAGCGCCACCGACAGGCACAACAGGTCATGGTGTCGTCGCAGGATCGCCTGCGACAAACCGTCGCGGCTGCGCCGCGCCCCCAGTCCTGCAGTCGCAGGCAGACCCGCCAGCTCTTCGGGGAGCACGTCGGGCAGTCCGGTCGCCGCTACGGGAAGCGTCATACCGAGATCCGTCCCGAACGCCTCCCACGCGCGGCGCAGCCGCCGGTACGACACAGCAGCACGCCGTCCGGTCGTGGCGGTGAACAAATGGACGACCAGGGACTTGTCAGTGAGGGTCGTCACCGGTCGGCTCATCCTCCACGCGATCACCATCCCCGGCTTCGCTCCGCAACGCGTGTACCAGCCGGTTGGCTCGTTCCAGCACGTCGTGCGGTGCGGGCTCGCCCTCCTCGCCGAGCGGTGTTCGGATCCTGACGGGCGTCGCAAGTTCCAGCTGTCCCGTCGCGGCGTTCAGAACGTCTGCGTTCCCCGACCCGACCGCGCTCTCCATCCGGTCCAGCGCACGCCTCACACGTTCCCACCCCGTCGCCGTCAGCACCAGACCGGTGATCCCGGCCACCGCCTCTGCGGCTTCGCCGTAGTCCTCGGCACTGCTCGCCGCTACAGCCCCTTGTTCCGGCAATTCCATACCTTCAGAGGGTAATTGAGTGGGAGGCGGGCACTGTCGACTTCCCGAGCGGATGGTGCCGGAGGACCTGTGGACGTTGTTCCAGCGGGTGGTGCCACCGGCGCCGGTCCGTCCTCAGGGTGGAGGGCACCGGCGGCGAGGGGACCGTGAGGTGCTGGCCGCCATGGAAGTCGTCCTCGCGCACGATGTTGTGCTCCTGGCAGTCGGTGCACTGCCGGAATACAACCCCGTGGGTGAAGCCGGAAGGCCGCCGGAGCTCCACAGCGTCGAGAGCACGGGCGACCTCAGGCCAGGAGTTGACGTCTGGGCAATACCCGGTGGACTGGTTGCTGACATCGCTCACGGTCCACCGGTCTGCCTCGCGCACGAAGCTGACCTCGCCGGTACTCAGAACCATGGCTCCGCCGGCACGGGCCACGTGCTCGCTTCACCGCGGCGCCAGCCGAAGCACACCATCCATACCGACCACGAAGGTGCACGGTTCGGCCAGCTCCACCGCCGATTGCTCCGCGATCCAGCCACTGAAGTCAGCCGCCGAGGCGATCCGACGCCCGCCGTCACCAGGCCGGACCGCGGCTTTCAGCTCGATCGGTCCGACATATCGATAAGTCCGCCCCCGCCCACTCACGTCAGCCAACCTAGAGCATTTCCGACACGCGCCTGAGGGATGTCCCGGAACTGTTGATCGTCATCTGGTGACGGCATCGTTGTCGCCGAGGACTGATGACCAGTACGTTCGTCTCGTAGAGGTTGGGGCGTCTGGGGGTCCGGTGCTGGACGCGTTGGTGACGACGGCTGCTGGGGCCCTCTCCGCCACGGTGGGCGTTTTGATCGGCGGTATCGTCACGCGTCGCGCTCAGGACCGTCAGTGGCTACGTGACCAGCAGCTTGTCGCCTATCAGGAGCTGTTCAGTCACTACGCCAAGTTCACGATGGAACTCAGGCGAGCACATGGTGACCGACGTGGATGGGATTACGACTGGGGTGAGTGGAACGCGGCTTTGATGCGCGTAAGCCTGGTCGCCTCTCCTCAAGTCGCCACCGAGATCGATGACTTCGGCCGTGTCATCAACTCCTTCCTGGACCAAGTGGCGCGGCAGCGTGACCCGGTGAGTCCGGAGGAGTTCGAGCAAGCCAGACAGGCACCTGCCGAGGCGCAGGTGAAGCTGGTCAACGCCATACGGCGATCACTGAGTCGTGATCAAAGTGGATTGCCCTTCGGAATCGGTGAGTGAGAGACCGGCCGCGGGCTCTCGCTGCCTCGGTGAGATGGGGCGGCCGGGGGAAACGATCTCGTCGTAGCTGGTGTGATCAGGGCGTCGGAGCCGTCTTGGACAGCCCGTTCAGCGGACTGAGCCCGCATACCGTCCGCAAGCTGATCACCGCTCTAGGAGGAGACGGCGTCGTTCCGGCTGTTCGTGGCTTCGGGCGGCGTGGGCCCTGCCGAGTTGGCAGGGCCCACGGCACAAGCGGCCAAGGAGTGCCGGGGCCCTCCCTTGACGAGCCGCAACCTGGTCGGCGCGGCATACCGTCTGCTCGTGGCCTGACGCCCGGCATCACTTCAGCCTCAGGTGCCGGGTGAAGAACTGCGCAGCGGCGCCCCCCGCGAACTGCGGGACGCCCGCGTGCCCGCCCGTATGGGCGTGCAGGGACTCTTCCCTGGAGCCGAAGGCGTCGAACAGGTCCAGGGCCGCCTGCCGGTCGTTGCCTTCGTCGTCCCACTGCAGCAGGACGTGCCTCTAACTTCACGCGTCGTCGAGGACTTCGCGCCGCAACGTATCGATGAACGCCTGCCAGGCATGCTGCCGAACAGCCACGACAGGCCCATCCCGGTGCTTGGAATCGCGCACGAGCGTGCCGTTACCGGTCCACGCGCACTCGACGCACTCGCCACCGGCGCCGTTGCTGTACGACGACGTAAACCACACGGGTCTGTTGTAGCCAAGGGGCCCTGCAATGCTCACCTTGCGTATTCCTTCACGACCGTCTCGATCAGTTGGGCCGAACGCTGAGGGCTCAGAGCCGCGGCTCGGAGGCCGTCGAACGCGCGGGTGTATTCGCGAACATGATGCGCGCCTTCCAAGTAGACAGCATCGGTGATGCCGTCCCGGTAGACGATGTCCGGATCCTCCGGAGCCGGAAAGCCCAGCATGGTGAATGAGCCCGTAGCCGGATATGTGCCGGAGTCGAAGGGAAGGACCTGTACGGTGACGGCCGGCAACCGGGCGGCGTCCAGCACACGTTCGAGCTGTTCACGCATCAGCGCACGGTCGCCGATGACGTTGCGCAGAGCGCCTTCGTTCACGATGAACCAGGCTTCGGGAGCGTCGGGCCGCGTCAGCATGGCTTGACGCTCCATGCGTACCTGTACGGCCCTGTCGATGTCCTCGGTCGACATGTGCGCGCCGGTCTTGTGGAGTTCGGAGGCGTAGGCACGGGTCTGCATGAGGCCCGGAACCAACTCGCACTGGTACTGGCGGAAGGCGGACGCGTCCTGCTCCAGGCCGATGTAGATGTTGAACCACTCCGGGACCCCTGAGCCGTGGATCTGCCACCAGCCCCTCACCTTGGCCTGACGTGCCAACGACTTGAGGAACTCGCGCAGTTCGTCGCTGGTCCCGTAGAACCGGCACAGGGCATCGATGTCCGACGGTTGCACCCGGCCGCTACCAGTCTCCATGCGATTGACCTTGGAGCCGCTCCAGTCCAGAGCCCGGCCGACCTGGGCACAGGTGAGAGCGCTTTGCTCACGGAGCTTCTTCAGTTCGATCGAGAGGCGACGCCGCCGCGCCGTCGGTGATCCGGCCACATCAACCCCGTTTCGGATAGCGGGCGTTCAGTCTCGCGCCAAGGGGTGTGCTTGCCAATCACTCGGAAGTGGGATTCTCGTCGTGCACATTGCACGAAGGGATTAGCTCGTCGCACTCTGATGGCAACGCAACTCATCGTGATCCCCCGTGACGCTGTGTGGCTCACGGGGTGTCGCCCTGCGACGAGAGGGGTTTTCATGGCTCAGGAAGCGTGCATGACACGCAAGCCGTGGGACCTAACCTTCACGGCCGAGCCGATGGAGGTGGCAGCCCTACGTCGGGCCATGCGGCTGCATCTGGGCATCTGGGGCTTGCATGAAGTCATTGACGCAGCCCAGCTCTGCGTCAGCGAGTTGGCGTCCAACGTCATTACACACGTCGGCCCTGGCACACCGGCCACACTCGCGGTTTCGATGAACGGAGTGCATCTGCGTATCGAGGTCCACGATCCCGACACACGCGCCCTGCCTACTCTCCTGGATGCGAACGTCGACTCGGAGGGCGGGCGCGGCATGGCTCTCGTTGACGCGATCGCCGCCCGCTGGGGTGTGCAGCTCCGCTTCGACCGGAAAGTCACGTGGTGCGAACTGGCAACGGGTCTCGCATACCCGAACGGCCACGTAGCAGGCCCTGGCGTGCAGCGGGCCGAGGCCGTGTTGGAGTTCTACGCTGGTGCCAAACGTCCGCTTGACCCCGCCCCTGGAAGACTCGGGAAGGCGATGGCCGAGGAATCGGTGATCACAGTCATTACCGACTTCCTCCACTGGCTTCGTGCCCACGGCTGCGACATCGATGAGGCCTTGGATCGCGCTCAAACCCGCTGCGACGCTGAACTGGGCCGCTGATGCAAACGAAGGGCTTCATGCGTTGAGCACCTGACGTAGGAACCCCGCTGAGGCGTCGTTGTACGCGGCGGGCACAAGCGCAACATGCAGGCCACCCAGTACCCCGTGCCCTGGGGAGGGGTGGCCCTGCGTCAGGCGCAAGCCATTGCTCGCTACCCCATCGCAGTTGTGCCACAGCACGGGAGTGGATCGAGAGGAGATGTTTTTGGGAACACGGCAACCGCTGCCTCGCCGGCAAGGGTAGCTTCCCATGAAGAGGAGCCGGGGAAGCGCCCGCTCCGCCGGAGCACGGAGCTGCATCTGGCGCCAAGGGTGTTCGGCGTGAAGCCATTCAAGGAAGGCCAACGTCCGCGTACAGGCTCGTGCTTCTGTCGCTGTCTGACGCACCGGTGTGAGGCCTCAAAGCATCGGACGGCGCGTTCGCCGCCCGAGGGTCACCGCCAGGCCGTTCAGTCACGCCTGCAGGGGGCGTCTACTTGCGAGAAGATGATCACTTCAAGTGTGTGACGTGCATGGAGTTCGACCCGGCAACGATCAAGCACCTTGGTGTGCAAATGTACTCAACTCTCCCCCTGGTCATGTTTGAACTCATCGCCAACGCATGGGATGCAGGTGCCGGCAAACCGGGGGCGTCAATGGCTGGCTGAGTCAGTCACGCATGTAGGCGTGAATCGCCGCCGCGATGGCCTTCCCCAATGGAATCGGTACTGCATTTCCAATCTGTGTGGCAATCTCCGTCTTCGTGCCGCACCAGCGAAAATCCACGGGGAACCCTTGGATGCGAGCCGCCTCAAAGTGCGTGATGGGCCGATTCTCTGACGGGTGGAGGTAGCGCCCCTTCTCGGGCTTGAAGAACTCCGTGCGGATGGTAACCGACGGTTCGCCGAGGCGAAGCCTGCCCATGACATCGCCGGTGCCGGAGTTGTGCTTGTCCCAACTGTCGGTCGAGAGGTATCCGACAGTCGTTCTCACACCGGGAGGCTTTGGAGTGTTGAAGTACTTGAATTCACCAAATTCGTCCTGGGTGTAATAGCGGCCACTTAGGTGCTTGCGGTTTCCGCCAGGAGGGATGGCGCCGTATCGCGCCAGGGAGAGTGTCTCCGGGTTTCGGCCGAAGTGGAGATTCTCGGTGTTGAAGATCCCGGGGAGCTCGCTTTTCAGTTCGGGTACGTACTCTTTTATGTCGGGAAGGTTCCCGAGTGTGCGCTTGGATGACTCGCGAAAGATGTCATCTACGGCTTCCCAGTACGAAATACCTGTGTCGACACCGTCGAGAGGCCGATGTGCCGGGGTGGATCCGCTTTTCGGGCGACGGAAGTGCGATCTGACGGGGTACTCCATCGTGCGGCCGTTTTCCACATCGCGGCGAACGCCGATGACGATAGCTCTGCGGCGAGCCTGCGCGGCACCGTAGTCCGCAGCGTTGAGGAGGTAGCGCTTGTTCTTTTCTTCATCGGAGTCGGTGGGCTCATGGCCGGGGGGATCCACGAGTCGGTACTCGGCGAGCTTCCCCCCCTCCTTTACTTCGTTGAGCAGGTTTCGAAATTCGTCCGACTTCAAAAAGCGGTCCACGTTTTCAATGACGAACACCTTCGGGCGGATTTCCGCCACGATCCGAACGTACTCCTCCCAGAGGCGGTTGCGTTCAGTGCCCTTTTTCACGCGGTTCAAGGCCGAGAAACCCTGGCACGGAGGGCCCCCGACGACGACGTCCGCGTGGAGTGCCTCCGGAGTCGGCTCCCACGCCTCGATGTCTCCGACGTGCACACGAGCCGCCGGCACCCGCTTGTCCTTGCGGAGCTGCCCGAAGTTCACCGCGTACGTGGCCGCTGCGGCACGGTTGTGTTCGACAGCCGCGATGCTGTGAAAGATCGGCCCATCGTCGTTTTTTCCTGTGGGCCGGAACTCGTGGAACCCCTGAGTGAAGCCCCCGCAGCCGCTGAAGAGGTCTACGACGGTGATGGGTTCGGGGGTGGCGGAACGGGGCGTGAGCATAGGCCGATCTTAGCTTCGGAGTGCGGTTGCGAGGGTCTGTCCAAGAGCGGTTGCCAGTGGAGGTGGCATGGCGTGGCCTACTTGACGATACCTGGAGGTCTTGCCGCCGAAGAGCTTCCAGTGCTCGGGGAAGGCCTGGATCGTCGCTGCCTGTTCGACGGTCAGCTTGGGAAGTTCGTCCACCGGGAAATCGGCGCCCGGAGGCTCGTCCCCGAGACTGTTGCCGTTGACTCCGAGAGCAGCCCACGCCTTCTTGCTGCCCGTCGGGCCGAGGTCGGCTCCGCCTCTGCGATCGGAGCCACCTACGAGTGCCGGGGCGATACGGTCGGCGTTCTTGATCCAACGTTCGGCGCCGGGCCAACCTGCGGCAGACATGGATGGGCCGAGGGCCTCTCCCACCGTGGGAGGTCGTCCCTCATTCGGTAGGGGCCACGAAAAATGTCCGAAGTAAGGATCTTGCAGGGCGACTAGAAAGCCACTCTTCCGATTCTGGGGAACACCGAAGTCCGAGGCATTCAGGATCTTCCAACTGGTGCGGAAGCCGGCCTGGTGCAGCTCATGCTCGATCCAGGCGCGGTCCGCAGCGAATTCCGGGCCGTCAACCAGGTCAGGGACGTTTTCAATGAGAACGGCCTTCGGCCGGATGTCGCACGCCAGACTGATCGCGGCGCGCAGTACCCGGCGTTCCTCTGAGTCCTCCGCCCGACCGACTGTCGCCGATGACTTCACGCGTGGCAGCCCGCCACTGACGAGATCGACACCAGTGGCGTCGGGACGCATTCTTGGGCTGAATTGAACTACGTCCATGCACACGACGTCCCAAGCCGGTCGGTTGAGATCGATGGAGAAACAGGCGTCCGCTTTGCTGTCGATGAGCAGCACAGGGTCGAATCCGGCCCGTTCGAGGCCGAGCGCCTGTCCTCCCGCTCCTGCACAGATCTCCAGCGACTTGAATCGTCGGACTTCGAGGGCGACCGGCGGTGTTGCTTGACGAGGCGACGACTGCTCGTCGGGGACCGCGGGAACAGGAGCTGGTTCGACGACGTTGACCGAAGCTGTCGGACCCGAAACGACCTTGCGGGCATTCGGAGTTGAGGACCTCGGGCGCTGGGCGTCCACCGACTCCTGGGCCACTGCGCGCAACTCGCCGTCGAGAGCATGCTCCTGGACTCCGTCAAACAGCACGAACGGAGCGAGCCGGAGCAGTCGCTTGAGGAAGTCACGCAGGGTTTCGCGCTCATTCAGGCCGGCGAGATCGAGGTCTTTCCAAACTCGCAGGATCGCCCTCACCAAGTGAGGACTTCCGCCCAGTGCAGTGCGGCGCGCGTAAATCTGATCGAACGCAGCCTCGCCAAGGATATCGAGAGCGCGGTACGGCTCCGACTCCTCGGGCGCCCGCACGAGCTGTGCCCGCCACCATAGGCGCCCGAACACGTGCCGGGTGAGGTCGGTACCGAGGACCCGGTCCTTGGGCGGTTGCGGATAGCGCCAGTACGCGACGTCAGGAAGAACGACGAGGGCGAGGAAGGCCCAGACGTCTCGGGACGCGGCTTCGGCGGGCACCATGCCCATCTCAGTGTGCAACAGCGCGGCGAGTCGAAGGTCGAACTCGGCATTGCGCACACGGTCGGAGTTGTCGGGGAAACCGGCTTGCTTCGCGAGCTCCAGCACGCCTTCCCGTAGTTCCCGGAGCTGACTGGAGGGGACCCGGTCGCCGCCCGTGGCCACGTACACCGCGGCGTCATGGGTGAGGGCGACGCGCCGGGACAGTCCGCCCGGAGTGAGGTGTCGATACTCCTCGAAGAGCGGTCTCGCCTGTTCGGCGAGGAGACGCGGGTAGAGAAAGCTCATCACGACACCTCGAAGATTTTGACGGCCGCCTGCAGATCCGACGAAAACAGGGCCGGCGACTGCCGGTGGCGGAGGCGTATGTCCGTGATCGACTGTCCCGGGAACAGCTGGTCGAACAAGCTCAAGAGGGTGGCACCTAGGGAACCGTCGGGAAAGTCTGCATCCTCGACGAAGTCCTCATGTCCGAGGGCGTGTTCCACCATGACCCGGGCGGCATCCGCGTACACCGCCGAGAGAACAATCCGATCCACGGGGCGGGGCTTGCCCGCGTTCTGAAATGCGGTGGCGGTGACCGTGTTCTGCTCGTTGACGAGGAGCAGGAGCGCCCCCATGGTGGCGTTCTCCAGGCCTCCGCTGATCTGTAGATGCCAGGCGGCGTCATCCGGGAATGATGTCCGCGCGAAGTCGATCACGGCCATGGGGAACTGCGGAGCGTCGCCCTGCAGCCGAAGGGCCTCGCGATCGCTCCACAGTACGGATCCTGCCCGTCTCGGCGAGGAGGGCCGTGCGTCGCTCGCACGCTCGGCCAGCACGAGCGCAGTATCCAGGAGCAACAGGCCGCCGAGGTCGGCACCACGCAACCGGATATCGAATTGGACTGTCCTCGTACCGGATTCGGACATGCGTACCTGCTGAGCAGGGCCACTGAGGTTGGAGCCCGTGGCTGTCCAGACGACCGAGAGCATGAGCGCGGTGTTCGTCGAAAGTCCCGTTTGCTGCCGGACCCGGTCCAGGTCGACACGGAGGGCCCTGCGTACGTGCACATCCAATTGGTAGTCCCAGTCGGGCAAGGCCTCGGGCAGGGCCACTTCGCCGTCCTCGACCACCAGGCGCCAGGGACTCGGTGTCACGACGTCCTCGGTCGGGGCCCGGTAGGGAAGTACGCGTCGCGTCACGCGGTCCCCACCGCCTCGACTTTGATACCGATCTCGGTCATGGTGTCCGGAGCCGGCCGCACCACGGCACGCCAGACGGACTCGCTGCCTTCGACCACTTGCGGATCGGAGGTGTGGAGCTGTCCGGTTTCGTCCTCCCAGCCGATTAGTACGGGCATGCTCGCGCCGATGGGGGGATCGGTCTCTCGCCCGCCGGTTCCGGGAAGAGTGACCGCGAGGTCAATGCGTACGCGCTGAGGCCCCGGCACGGGCAGTCGAAACTCCTGCACCAGCACGGACGTGTCTCCGCGGTCGTCGTAGTAGGGGTCGCCGACATACTGGACCCGGGGACGGCGACGTGGAGCGTCAAGGGCGCCACCTCCCGGTGTTCCTGTGGCAGGCGGGCCGTCGTCGCCGAGGCCCTCGGTGGGCTGCGTCTCGCCGAATTCGGTCCGTTCCGTGAACGGCCTCGTGGGACGTCGACCGCCGTCGTCCCGATGCGTTGCAGTGTCCTCGGCGTCGGTCGACCTGGACGCAGCCGTGAGGGTGCTGCCCGGCTTGGCATAAGCGGTTGCTCCACCGATGCCCCAGGCTCCTCCGACCAATCCAGAAAAGAGCGAACTGGCCGCTCCCAGAGCGACGTTGCTGGCACCGGGGCGCGTGCTTCCGCTCAAGGAAAGCAACTGTTCCAGGTGTTCGCCAATGCGTCGGAACGTCGTCTGTACATAGGTGCTCTCGGGCCTGTCGAGGGAGTGCGGATTCCAGGCGTCGTGGGTGGGCGGCTCGGCCTTTGCGTACACGTCGTCCATGGCTTCCTCGGCCCTGAACACCCCGGCGTAGCCCTGATTCGTGCTCGGCGGCTTGGGCCCCGCGTGATAGGTGACGACGAGTTCCGCAGGGCGCATCAGGCAGACGTGATGGATCAGCTCCTCAATGTCCAGCATGCGGGAGGCACGCGTGGGCTCGAGAGAGGGCATGATGCGCTTCACCAGCCCGAGTCGGCCCAAGTGCTTCTTGGGTTTGAGACATTCCAGGTCGCTGCCGCCCGGGCCGACCATCGTCTCGTATGCGGCGACGAACATGTTGAGGGGACGCATGATGCGCGGATCGGGTACCGGATGCTGCACTCCGTCGTAGGTCACGGAGAAGCGCATGGCAGGTGGTTTGCCAGCGGTGGAGATCATCTTGGGCCATAGGTGCCAGGCGATGGTGTCGCCCAGATAGTCGGCTGCCTCGGCAGGCTCGAGGCCGTCCAAATTCGGATCGATGACGACGACCGTCGTTCCGGTCTCCTCCGGCCCAAACGCTTTGAGCCCGAGGCGTTGAGCCACGGCTTCGGCCTCTGCGCCGACCAGCGGCTCGACCACGTCGCCCGACGTGTCGCCCCACCAGTGTCTACCTGTGTAGCGGCGATCGCCCTTGGGTTCCGGGGCCACGTAGCTCTTCCACAGGGTGCAGCCGATGAGGCGAGTCTCGTGCCTTCCGCCAGCGGTTCGACACTGGGAATGGACGATGACGGTCCCGGCCCCGGACATGAGGTAGAAGATGCCCTTGCCGAAGCCGTACGTACCGCCACCGAGCGCCGTGTCACGTGGTTCGCCGATGTTACGGATGAAGGAGACGAAGTCACGGTCGGGGCCCACGGCATTGTCCGCTCGTGTCGGGCCCCCGAGACCGCGGGTCCCGCGATCGGACACGGACAGGACACGAATCGTGCGGCCCTGCCTGAGTGTGTCGCGAAGCGGAAAATCGTCTGCGTTGTTGGGAGCATCGGACAGAAGAAGTTCTCGCCAAGCACCGGCGTGGGCCGGTCCGACGGTCCACATGTCGATGCGGTAGTCCACGGGGTCCGAGGATTGCTCGAGCCGGGCATCCCAGCTGTTCTGCGCCGACTCCCGCACCAGGATGGTAAGGAGATCAAGTTCGGGCCGGCCGAGCTGATTGCGAATGCCCTCGGCGGCACTCGCGCCTTCCGGGGGGTAGGGCTGGGAGAACCAGCGGGGTTCCGTCACGCGGACTCCTGGATCATGCTGTCGATCGTTCGGGACACCGCGTCGGGCGCCATGGGGACCGGAGTCTCACCGGACAGGTCAATGCTGTACTCGACGTCGAGAACGGATATCGGCACGCCTGCTGCGACGAGCCCCCTGGTGGTCAACGCGGGGAAGTCCGAGGTCACCTCGTACCAGCGCTCCTCGTCCACGACGAAGCGCACATCGCGGTACCGCTCGGCGTCGATGGATCGGTAACCGACCTGGGTGAGAAGTTCTAGCAGGGCGCTTTCGTCGTCACAGGATCGGAGCGTCCGTTCGAGCAATTCCAAGAAGCCGACCCCCGAACTGCCAGCGAGGGTGCGGCGAAGGCGGAACCAGGCCAGGCAGAGGGTCCCACTCTCCGGGGCGTCGAGTTGATCGAGCCCGTGAACTCGCGCCCGTCGCCCCGTGCCTTTGGCGCTCGTCTTCACCTCGACTGCGATGTCGCCGGTGGTGAAGTCGTGGGGGTGGCCTTCTGGTCCGCGCCAGAGGCGGTGCGCGCTGGAGTCCAACTGCAGGAGACGGTCGAGTACCAGCAGTTCCCCGAAAAGGCCTGCGAGCTGTTCGGGACCCAGCACAGCCCCTTGCGGTTGAAACAGAGCTTTCCAGCGGTCGAGGACTTGATAAAGCGCCTTGACCGGGGTGCCCGACAGCTTCTCCGTCGCATCCAGTATGTCCGCGCACAGCTCTGTGAACAGGTCGTTCAGGTCCGCGCGCAAGCATGCGAGGTCGGCGTACGTCTGGTAGGTCTCCTCATCCTCCAGGGGGCGCTTGCGCAGGTGGAGCACGGGACCGTCGAGGCCGGAACGGATCTTCAGATGCGAGTGCACCGGTACGAGTATGTGACGGGACCCGTCGTGATCGACGGCAGCCACCAAGGCACCTTGCTCGGTCACCACCGGAAGTTGTGAAACACGCAGGCGACGCTCGCCACTGGTCGGCGCTGCTTCAAGTGCGACCCAGTGCCCCTCGACAATCTCGCGGAAGGCATCGCCGCTCATGCGTCTTCACCTTCGAGCAGGCTGAGGTCCTCGTCCTCCAATCGCACACCCGACAGATTCGCGGAGATGTACTTCACCACCGTGCTGTCCCCGTGCTGCGGTTCTGGAAAGACAAGGCCGACGCCGATCACGTCTTCTTCCGCGTTCAGAGGAGCACGCAGCTTCTTCTCCGGGCTGGGCTCGGACGTCTTGTCGATCGGGTAGAGAACCAGCAAACCGGTATTCGGAAGCTGGACGCGGCGTTCGTCGATAATGCCCTTCTCGGTGAGCTTTGCCGTGTCTCCGGTCAGATCTACGGCGGCATCACGGCGGCTCATGAGGGTCTTGATGTCTGCGAAATCCGGGGTGGGGTTGGGCGCGGCCACGCGGCTACGGAGGTTTCGCCCGACCGACACACCAGGCACGAACTCGAAGGGCTCTCCCGCGGAGCTGCCGACAATCGCGATGTTCCATCGGCGCAGCGAGCCGGCTGTGACTCGCTTCCGGATGTAGGCGGTGATCAGGTCAGCATCGTTCTCGGGGGACTTCTCGTGGAACTTGTAGGACGCCAGGAAGTCGGTCACGACGTCGTACGGCACGTCACGGAAGATGTACCGATCCTCGGTCGAGCGCTTCTCCACTCTGACGGCGTTCGAGAGCGCCGCAGTGACCAGATCACGTGCAGCAGCGGTGTTTCCACGCAGCCAGTCGGCGTTGGTGTGGAAGTAGTGGGTCTGGACTCGCTTGCCTGCGTATGAGGAAGCAGCCGTGACCGCATCGCGCATTTTGGCGGCGGCGGTCACACGCAGAGCAGGGTGAGTACGCAGACGTACGGCGAAGGTGCGGGGCGTCTCGGACTCGGTTATGTAGATGTCGATGTCGCGGCGCATCTCCGTCTCGACCGTGGCAAGGTGCCGGAACCACTCGGCCAGTTCGTCGGTCATCCAGATGCGGGGCAGATCGGCGTAGCCGTTCCGGAATCCGAACCAGCGACCCATCTGCAGCAGAGTGTCGTAGGCGGAGACGGCACGTACGAAGTAGCTGACCGACAGGCCTTCGAGGGTGAGTCCGCGCGAAAGGGTGTTGCCTCCCACTGCTATCGCCACGACGGGACCGTTCTCGTAGTCGAGACGAGCCTCGCTACTGGAGTTGTCCATGATGATGCGGCAACTACGCAGGACCCCTGGCAGTTCGGGCACCAGCTCGTCGAACGGCACCTTCGTCTCGCCGAAGTCCTCGGCGGGCACGCGGGCCGTCTCCTGATCCCAGAGATCGCGCAACCGGGAGAGGAAGACCGCGTCGGTCATGGTTTGTGCGGCGCGGTTCAGCAGGTGCTGCAGCGGTCGTTCGAAGCTGTTGTGGACGGCGGTGTTGACGCTCGTGTGGATCAGCATCGTGCTGTGCGGATTGCCCGTACGTCGAACACGGCGAGCGGCCGTCGCGAGCCAAAAGTACTCGACCGCCCTGCGGAGGGTAGCGGTGATGACGGGCTCGAAGCCCTCGACGTCTGCTTTCGTCTCGGGGCGCACGCAGGGAACGTCGTCTTCCGGCACGGATCGAATCATGTCGTGGCCGTCGTCGACCTGGGTGGGGTCCTCACCGTCGAGTGCGTAGCGCCCGAAGAGAACCTCGGTACCAAAGTGTCCTTCTGGCTTGGGCAGGTTGACGATGAAGTCCCGCGGATAGAGATCTTCGGCGCTCGGATCGATCAACAGGTTGGCGAACGGCGATGCCGTGTATCCCACGTAGGCGGAGCGCGGCAGGCTCTTCATCATGCTGAGGATCAGCGGGTTGATGGACTTCGTCGCGACGGTGGCCTGGTCCGCCTCGTCGTCGATGATCAGAGCGGGGCAGTCCTTCAGGTAGTCGGCCGCCTTGTCCAGCCACACGGAGAGCTTGCGCAGTACAGTCGCGTTCTTCTTCACCACGCACAGCACGTGCGTCTTGTTGCTGTTTCCGAAGTACGAGGCCGGATTCGCCGTAGGGGTGAAATCCTTGTCGAGATCCGTCAGTTGGGACCAAAGCGAGGGGTTGGGTTCCACGAGCTGCTGAACCAGGCGGGCCTGGGTCTGCCGGCGAAGGCCGTTGTGAATGCCCGCAAGGACAATGAACAGCTTGTAGCCGCGGTCGGCGGCCTTGGCCATGACCGACGTGAAGTTCGTCGTCTTGCCGGACTGGACATAGCCGACTACGAGCCCCCGCGTGGAGAACTTCTTCTCCTTCGGGTGGTTCAGCAGCGAGACGACGCGAGTGGAGGAGTCGTCCAGGTTCCGGATGGCGGTGTCCTTGGGCCAACCGTCCTTGAGCAGCAGGCCTTTGATCGCGGGCCAGCACTTGTCCTTGGGCTGTGGTCCCGTGTACCAGGTGTCGCGGTTGCCCAGAACGACGGCGTGGGGTTCCTCGAGCTCCTTGATGCGAATTGTCTGCTGCTCGTGCCGCTCGCGGATCTGCTCGATGACCTCGGCCTGGACGCCCATCTGCTCCAGCCGCTTCACGGCCTCCGACGGGGGAAAGGCGTCCAAGATCGCCTTGAACGTCTCATACATTTCGTCGAATTCGTCGGTCACAGGACTCGACCGCCCCCGCTCTCGCTCATCACACGACCTGACCGTAGAGCTCTGCCATCGTGGCACAGCGCTCTCAAGCGCAGGTCGGCACCCCAGTCACGCAACTCCTACACATTAAGTGGTGATGACGCTGTTGATAAGTGAGTCAGGGTCACGATTGGTCGTCAGCGTCGCCACTCTCGGTGAGACGGGCATCGGAGGAGCGCCCGGGCGGGGGTGTTCGTGTGGATGCCAACAGCGCGGAGATGCGGTGGGCCACATCCGCGGCGGGCTCGTGCTCCCAGAAGCGGAGTACCGTCCATCCCGCAGCGGTGAGGTGCTCGGTCGTCTCAAGATCGCGAGCCATGTTCTTGTCGAGCTTCGTTCGCCACCACTGCGCGTTTGCCCTTGGCTGCGTTGCATGCTTGGGGCAGCCGTGCCAGAAGCAGCCGTCCAGGAAGATCGCGATCTTTGCTTTGCCGAAGACGATGTCGATGGTTCTGCGGGGCATACCTGGTACAGGCACATTGACCCGGTAACGCAGTCCTGAGGCGTGCAGCAGGCGTCGGACCGCGATCTCCGGTGCCGTGTCGCGGGAGCCCTGACGGCTCATGCGGGCGGAGACGGATGCAGAGGATGGGACGGCACCAGACACATGAACATTCTGCCGGCGCAGTCGGAGCGTCGCCTCGGGGCCGCCCGCGCCTTGGTCATTGTCGTGTGCTCCGGGGCCGCGGCAAGAGCGCACCACCACGGCGCGCTGGGGAGGCGCGTCAGCTGCCAGGGGAGGGCGCGCCGGGTGGCGCAGCGGCTTGCGGCGGTATGAGGTGGGGTTGCCGTTCGCCGCCGGATCGTCCGAGTGCCCCGTGCGCACGTCACGAGGTCGTCTCACACTCCGTGGCACTCCCCGTAGGTCCGCCCCGACCCGCACCAGCAAGTAACCCCCCGCTGAGGCGGCCACCCCACAGCCAGCCCCCGCGCAGCCAACGTAGTCGCGTACTGCGGCAGCAAGGTCGCGTCCTCCGGCGACGACCCCTCCGACGCCGCGAAGGCCTCGTAGGAAGGCACCGTCCCGGAGACGATCCCCAGGTTCGGCGTGCCCGAAGACGCCAGCTCCCTCAGGGAGGCCTCTATCGTCGCCAGGTGCTGCTCATGCGAGGGGTACTCCGCCGCGAGGCCCGGATACGCGGCGAGCAGCTCCGCCAGCTCGCCCGCCGGCCAGTGGAGGACCGCTACCGGGAAGGGGCGGGAGAGGGCCTCGCGGTAGGCGCCGAGTTCGGCTTGGAGGCGGGAGATCTCGGCCTGGAGTTCGGCGGGGTTGTCGGAGCCGAGGGACCATACGCGCTTGGGGTCGTGGAGTTCGTCCAGGGACACCGGTGAGTTGTGGAGGGTGTCGGCCAGCATGTCCCAGTCGTCGTGGGGGAGGCCGAGCATGCGGCGGACGCGGTGGCGGCCGTAGAGGAGGGGGTGGGTGGAGTAGGGGGGCTCCGCGGGCTCCGCCAGGAGCAGGTTCACGGCCTCGGTGAACGTGTCGTGCGCCGCCTCGAGCTCGTCGTGGGACTCGAGGGCCTCGGCCACGATGACCCAGGGGGCGGGGTCCCGGGGGGCGGTCGCGCGGATGCCGTCGATGATCGCGCGGGCCTCGGCCTCGTGGTCGTACTCCCAGAGGTTCGAGGCCTTCAGGGCCCGCACCAGGTGGGGATCGTCCAGGCCGTCGGCGGAGGAGAGCAGGCGGTCGTAGAGCGCGGTGGCGGCGGGGCGGTCGCCGGAGAGTTCCAGGTGGGCGGCGGCCCGCAGGAGCAGGGCCTCGGCGTCTTCCGGGTACAGGCCGGCGGTCCGCTCCAGGCGTGCCGCTTCGGCGGTGTGGTCGGCGTTCTCGGCAGGCGTGTCGGGGCGCATGGGGGACACCGTACTGCCGACCGGTGACAAGGGAAGGGGTGACTTCCCAACCCACACATCCATGGTCACCGGTCGCGGTGTCCCCGGCGCGGTCAGCCGCGGGGCGGTCGTGTCGCCGTCGTCCACCGTTTCATAGCGTCACGCCGTCCACCTGCAGCGTCTGTACCGCCTGCGCCGCGAACGGAACGCTCACCGTCTTGCCGGAGAGGTGGATGTCCGAGTGCGCCGAGTACAGGTCGCCGCCTCCGGCCGTGACCGTGTTCCAGCGGGGGACCAGGCCGCCGGAGCCGCCCGTCACCGTGGTGAAGCGGGAGAGGTCGAAGGTCAGGGTCTGGGCCGAGGTGGACGTGTTCAGCGCCACGATGACCAGCCGCTTCGCCGAAGCGTCGTAGGCCGCCACCGCGTTGCTCGCGCCCGTGTCCAGGATCTTCATCCCCGGGCGGATGTGACGGCTGAACTGCGCCATCACGTAGTACTTCGTCTGGATCGTCGTCGGCTGCAGGGTGTTCTGGTCGTAGGCGATCATGGCCCAGCCCGTGGACGGGTCCATCACCTGCCAGTAGACCCAGGCCGTCGGGTGCAGCCAGCGGAAGTCGTAGAGGAGGTTGAAGGCCATCGTGTAGCCGGTGCCGTCCTTGTCGCCGGTCTCCGAGTTCCACAGGGCCTTGCCGGCGGTCGTCACCACGTCGCTGTAGAGAAGGTCCCTGCGGCCGCCCGAGCCCTGGTAGCCGTGGACGTTGACGCGGTCGACGTAGCCCTTCGTGGTGGAGCTGAAGGAGTTCCACGTGGTGCGGGCGAGGTCGTAACTCGTCTCGTCCGACGCGGAGATCTTCGTGCCGGTCAGTCCGCGCTTGTCCAACTCGCTGCGCAGGTAGGGGAGTACGGCCGACTGGACGGTGGCGTCCATGTGGCAGCCCTCCTGGGTGCCGGTCGCCGTCCACCAGCTGGAGCTGGGCTCGTTGAAGGCCTCGACCGTCGCGAAGTTCACGCCCCAGTTGTTCTTGGCGTACAGGGCCACGGCCGCCAGGTGGGAGGCGTGCTGGCGGTAGTTCCAGGACTGGAGGTTGTTGCCGCCGTCGGAAGCGCCGGAGGGGTTGTGGTTCAGGCACATCCACCACATGGGGGAGTTGGCGAAGAGCTCGGTGGTCGCGCCGCGGGCCACCGCCTTCGTCAGCATCGCGCGCTGGGTGGCGTCCGCGGTCCACTTCCAGGCCGAGGAGGCGGGGTCCTCGTTGTTCCAGTCCTGCCAGTAGCCCTCGATCTGCTTGAACTTGGGGATGTTGGGGGAGGCCGCCATGCTCGTGCCGCCCACGCTGTTCCAGCTGCACCCGCCGAGGTTGTAGCGGGCGATGTTCAGGCCGAGGCCGGGGAGCGCGGTGCCGTTGTACGTCGTCGACTTGGTGGTGAAGAAGATGTCGGCGAAGTCGTCTCGGGCGCCGAAGACGTTCGCCCACCAGGCCAGGGAGGTGCCCCAGCCCTCCCAGGTGCCGTACGACGTCGACGGGTTGACGGCGATCGTCGCGTCGGCCCGGGCGGTTCCGGTGGCCAGGGCACTGCCCAGCAGGCCGCCGCCCGCGGCGGCCAGGAGTGTTCTGCGTCGGATCATGGCTTGTGTCGTCTGCCTCTCGGTGCGGCTCGGACACCGGTCGTCCCCGCCGGTGTCGCACGTCCCCCCGCATGCCAGAAGGAAGCATCGGGGGTGGTGTGTGAGGTTGTCGAGAGTCGTGCCAGGCCTTTCTCAGCCCTTTCTAAAACCGGTGAAGGAAGTGGACCGCCCGGCGGGTGCGGGTGTCCGGCCGTCTTCCGCTCTCCGACCGGAACGCCTGCCGCTCTGGTGACTTGGCGGCGTGCGCCTTATCGTGCGGGCGGCCCCGGCCTATGTGCGGGCGGCCCCGGCCTGAGGAGGCGTACTGCGTATGCGGGCTTCCGTCGTTCGAGTCGTACGTCGTCCCGTGCCTCTCGTGCAGCACGGCACCCTGCGGCGGCGTGCGCGGCGCCGGCGGGTGCTGTGGGGCGGGGGCGAGGTGCTGGTGACCGTGGGGGTCGTCCTCGCGCTCCTGGTCGTCCACCAGTTGTGGTGGACCAACCGGGAGGCCCGGCGCGGGGCCGAGCGGAAGGTGGAGGCGCTGGAGCGGGAGTGGGGGGCGGGGGGTGGGGGAGCAGGCGGTGCCGGGGCCTCCGGGGTGTCGCCGTCCTCCGGTGCCGGTACGTCGTCCGGCCCGCCGTCCTCGCGGTCGCGTACGGGGACTGCCGCGGGGCGGCGGTCGTACGCCACCACCGCCCTGCCCCGCCGCTCGCAGGCCTACGCCGTCCTCACCATCCCGCGCCTCGGGCTGCGCGTCCCGGTCGCCGAGGGCGTGAGCAAGCCGAACGTCCTCGACCAGGGGTACGTCGGTCACTACCCCGGCACCCAACAGCCTGGCCAGGCAGGTAACTTCGCGGTCGCCGGACATCGGAACACCCATGGGGAGCCGTTCCGGTACCTGCCGCGGTTGCGCCGCGCGGACACCGTGGAGGTCGAGACGCGGACAGCGACCTACACGTACACGGTCGACAAGATCCTGCCGCAGACCTCGTCCCGTGACTCGGGGGTCGTCAGGGCCGTACCCCGGTCCATCGTCAGGCCGTCGTACGGGTACAGCGAGCCCGGGTACTACATCACGCTGACGACGTGCACCCCGGAGTTCACGTCCCGGTACCGGATGGTGGTGTGGGGGAAGCTGGTCTCGATGCAGCCGAGGAAGTAGAGGAGTGCTCTCGAAGGGGTCCTGCGAGGGCGTCTCTTTTCGGCCGTTCGTGCCAGGCCTCGCACGCGGCCGTCGGGTCTTGAATGCGGTCGCGAGCACCGATGTTTCCTTTTTCCCTGTATTCGCCGCCTTGAAGTGGAGGGGCGGATTTCGGTCCATGCGTGGGGACTTCCCGGGAATGATGCGGATCTCTGTGCGAATCCTGTGACAGCGTGTACGAGTCTGGGGGCCACTGGGGTTGCCGGGGTCTGTCTTCCTGTGGGGGAAGTCATGCACACGCGTGCCTTGGGCACGTCTCTTCGACGTCTCCGGAAAAGACCGGGACCGGTGGCCGCGGTGGCGGTGGCGGTGGCCGTGGCGACGGCGGCGGCGCTGGCGCTGGCTGCGGCCGTTCTGCCGACCACGGACGCCACCGCCACCGACGGCACAACGGTGTCGACCTGGTGCAAGGACGGTTCCGACTCCAGGACGCCACCGGTCAGGGCGGGCGCGAACCGGCCGGTGAGGTCCCAGCCGTCGAGGAAGCCGACGGACGCGGTGTACATGCCGTGGTTACTGGAGCAGCGGGCGCACGCCAAGCATCCCGCGTCCGGCAAGGCCGCGAAGCCGGCCGGCGCCGCGGCGGACCCGTCGGTGGTGGAACTCGTGCCGGAGGAGCAGGGCGACGTGCCCTGGCACCGGTACGCCGGCTTCGCGATCACGGACGCACTGACGGCGAAGATCGACTACTCGACCGGCAACCTGATGCTGACGGCGACGGACCTCGACATCGCCGGCCACGGACAGCGCCTGCGACTGGCGCGGACGTACAACTCGCTGGAGGCCCCCTTCGGCAGGGTGTCGCAGCGCTGGTGGCTGCAGTACGAGCGCTACCTGTCCCTCTCCGGCGGCGAGGCGGTCCTCTACGACGCCTCCGGCGCGACGGTCCGCTACCAGAAGAACAGTGACGGCTCCTTCACCACCCCGCACGGCTACTCGCAGAGCCTGAAGGAGAACCCCGACGGCACCTACACGCTGAACTGGAAGTCGGGCCCGAAGGAGACCTACGACGCGGGCGGAACGCTGACCAAGGTCACGGACCGCGGCCACGGCACCATCACCGTCACCCAGAACCGCGAGGGCGGCTTCAGACTGACCGACACCCGCTCGGGCCGCTGGATCGACCTGACCAAGGTCGATGACACGCTGTGGCGGGCGAAGGACAGCGCGGGCCGGACGGTCGGTTACCGCCTGGACGCCAAAGGCGACATCGAGCAGACCACGGACGCCGAGGGCAGGACCACGCTGTTCTCGTACGACTCCTCCGGCCGCGTCAGCAGGATCAGCACCGGCAAGGGCCGAGTGACGGTCTTCACCTACGACGACGTCGACCGCGTCACGAGCATGCTGTGCGGGACCGGTTCCCACAGCGGCGCTCCCACCGGCCCGACCTGGACGTACACCTACACCAGCGACTCGGCGACCGCGCCGGGCACCACCACCGCCATCGACCCTCGACTGCACGCGACGAAGTACGCCCATGACGCCGACGGCCGGGTCGGCCACTGACCTGGGCGACGATTTCGTAGCGGTCGGGGACGTCGGGGACGTTATCGTGGAGTCCAGCTCGGACGTGAGCGATGCGAGCAGGTAAGGGGGAGCGGTCGATGACGCGGTACGTGGCTGTGACGCGGCCTGCCGTCGGGCTCCTGCTCTTCCTGATCTCCGTCGCGCTGCTCGACACCGGCAGCCTCTACGCCACCGTCGCGCTCGCCGCGACCGCCGCGGCCGGTTCCGCACTGGCCGCGTGCGCGCTCGTGGCCGCGCGCTGTGCACCCGTCGTGCCGCCCACGCGCATACGCACGGCCATCCGCGACCGGGCCCGCCGTACGGCGTTCCTGCCGCAGCGCGACCCCGACGCCCCGGGCCGCCGCCGGCCCCGGGCGCCCGGACACGCCCCCGCGACGACCACCGCGTAGGGGTGACACTCCCGTATCCGTGACCCCGCGCGGGTCGTCATGCCGCCATGCCCGTCTTCACTCCGGCACGACGTGACCCACGGAGGGCTCACCCATGTCCGTTTTCGCGCACCTCGTCGAGCAGCTCGCCGACCTGCTCCGGCCCCTCTTCCACGCCTCCGCGGCGGCTGCCGCGATCGTCCTGTTCACCGCACTCGTACGGCTCCTCGTCCACCCCCTGTCCCGGGCCGCCGCGCGCGGGCAGCGGGCCCGGGCCGAGCTCCAGCCGAAGGTCGCCGAGCTGCGCAAGAGGCACCGGAAGGACCCGGAGAGGATGCAGAAGGCGATCCTCGAACTGCACAAGGAGGAGAAGGTGTCGCCGCTGTCCGGCTGCCTGCCCAGCCTGCTCCAGATGCCGGCCTTCTTCCTCCTCTATCACCTGTTCTCGAGTTCGACGGTCGGCGGGGAACGCAACGGGCTCCTCGCACACGAGCTGTTCGCCGCGCCGCTCGGCGGACGGTGGGCGGACGCCCTGGGACAGGGTGGGGTGTTCGGAGCGGCCGGGCTGGTCTACCTCGGGCTCTTCGCGGTGGTCGCCGCCGTCGCCACGTTCAACTACAGCCGTACGAAGCAGATGGTGGCCAAGAACCCGGTCGCCGTCGGCGGGGGCGACGGCGAGCAGGTGCCCGGCCTCGCGGCGGTCAACAAGGTCACGCCGTTCATGTCCTTCTTCACCCTCGTGTCGGTCGCCGTGGTGCCGCTGGCCGCCGCCCTGTACGTGGTGACCAGTACGGCGTGGAGCGCTGTGGAGCGGGCGGCGCTGTACCGCTGAGCGGTCCCGGGTGTTCTGGTTACGGTCCAGTCAGTGAACAAGGTCTTGCGGACCGGACATATGCCTTGGAGGATCAACCAGACCTCCGATGGCTGTGCACATCCGGCGGGCACCCGCGATCAAGGGAGATTGTCACCATGAAGCTGCTGCGAGTCGGTACGGCTGAGGCGGAGCGGCCCGCGCTGCTCGACGCCGGGGGAGTCCTGCGGGACCTCTCGGGGATCGTTCCGGACATCGACGGGGCGCTGCTCGCCGACGACGCCGCGCTGGGCCGGATCCGCGCCGCCGCCGACGCCGGGGAGCTGCCCGCGCTGGACGCGACCGGCCTGCGGGTCGGCCCGCCGCTGGCACGGATCGGCAAGATCGTGTGCATCGGGCTCAACTACCACGACCACGCCCGCGAGACGGGCGCCGAGCCGCCCGCCGAGCCGGTGATCTTCTTCAAGGCCGCGGACACGGTGGTCGGGCCGTACGACACCGTGCTCGTCCCGCGCGGGTCCACCAAGACCGACTGGGAGGTGGAGCTGGCGGTCGTCATCGGGCGCACGGCCCGCTACCTGGAGTCCGCCGAGGAGGCCCTCGCGCACGTCGCCGGGTACGCGGTGGCGCACGACGTGTCCGAGCGGGAGTTCCAGATCGAGCGG
Organism: Streptomyces sp. NPDC001348; assembly: GCF_053597535.1. NCBI lineage: Bacteria > Bacillati > Actinomycetota > Actinomycetes > Kitasatosporales > Streptomycetaceae > Streptomyces > Streptomyces sp. NPDC001348. Next base: position 197,789 of record NZ_JBSFIK010000007.1, read on the forward strand.
GGCGGCACCTGGGACAAGGGGAAGAACTGCGAGACGTTCAACCCGCTGGGGCCGTGGCTGGTGACGGCGGACGAGGTGCCCGACCCGCAGTCGCTGGCGCTGAGACTGTGGGTGAACGGGGAGCTGAAGCAGGACGGGACCACCGCCGAGCAGATCTTCCCCGTCGCGGAGGTCGTGCGGTACGTCAGCCAGTTCATGACCCTGTACCCGGGCGACGTGATCAACACCGGCACGCCGGCGGGGGTCGCGCTCGGGCGGCCCGAGCCCAAGCCGTTCCTGCGGGCGGGGGACGTCGTCGAGCTGGAGATCGAGGGGCTGGGGCGCCAGCGGCAGGAGTTCAAGGACGCGTAGGCGCTCCGCTGGGGGGGCGGGGAAGAGTGCGTTGTTCTTCGGCTGCCGGTCGTGGGGGTTGATCGCGCCCACGCGGCGGAGCCGCACATCGAACACGGCCCCGCGCCCCTGAGGTTGGTTCAGTCACGCCGGCTGCGTCGGGGCTGGTCGCGCCCACGCGGCGGAGCCGCATGTTGAACACGGCCCCGCGCCCCTAGGTGGGTCAGGTCAAGCCAGCAGCTCGGCCAGCCTCCTCCAGCTGTCCCGCGGGAGGCCGTCCCTCGGGCTGTCGTCCAGCACCTGGAGGGCCACGTGGTCCGCGCCCGCCTCGTGGAAGGCGTTGATCCGGCCGCGGATGCGGTTCTCGTCGCCCCAGGCGAACACCGCGTCGACCAGACGGTCGCTGCCGCCGTCGGGCAGGTCGTCCTCGGTGAACCCGAGACGGAGAAGGTTGTTGGTGTAGTTGGGGAGCGCCAGGTACATGGCGAGGGTCTCGCGGGCCAGGGAGCGGGCGCGGGCCGGATCGGTCTCCAGGACGACCTTGAGCTCGGGGGCCAGCAGGGGGCCCGCGCCCAGGATCTCGCGGGCCCGCGCGGTGTGTTCGGCCGTGACCAGGTACGGCACCGCGCCCGCCGCCCGGTCCCGGGACAGCTCGAGGACCTTCGGGCCGAGGGCGGCCAGCACCCGGCGATCGGCGGGTACGCCGGCCTCGTCCAGGGCGTCGAGGGCGTCGAGGTAGGCGACCAGCGCCGAGTACGGGCGGCGGTACTGGTCGGCGAGCTTGGCGTGGCTGACGCCCAGGCCGAGGACGAAGCGGCCCGGGTGCGCCGCCTCCACCTCGGCGAAGCCCGCCGCGCTCGTCTCCGCCTCGTACTGCCAGATGCTCTGGATGCTGGTGCCGACGACAAGCCGGTCGGTGCCCTCGAGGAGCGGTACGGCGTGGTGGGCGGCGCTGCTGCCGCCGAGCCAGGCGGCTCCGTAACCGAGCTCCTGCAACTCCGCGGCCGCCTCGGCCAGTTCGCCCCGCCGGGCGGGATCCTCCGAGCGCAGGCCGACGCTCCAGACGCCGTACCGTCCGATGGTCTCCTTCAGCGCGTCGCTCATGGGTCGTGATCCCTCCGGTCGGGCGGTGTGCCGTTCCTGCCGTGATGGCCGTACGGCTGTGCCAACCGGAGGGTGCATCCAGTTAATCCCGGCCGCTGCGGCCCAGGAACTCCTCCAGCGCCTCCACCACGAACCGGTGGTCCTGCAGTTGCGGCAGCCCGGAGACGGTCACCGCACCGATCACGCCCACGCCCTCGACGTTGATCGGGAAGGAGCCGCCGTGGGCCGCGTAGGTGTCGGGGTCGAGGCGGGAGGACTCCTCGAACGTCGTGCCCTTGGCCCGGAAACGGGCGCCGACCAGGTACGACGCGGAGCCGTAGCGCTCCACGACCCGGCGCTTGCGGGCGATCCAGGCGTCGTTGTCCGGGGCCGAGCCGGGCAGGGCCGCGTGGAAGAGCTGCTGGCCGGCACGGTGGATGTCGACGGCGACCGGGGCCTGGCGTTCCCTGGCCAGCTCCACCAGGAGGGAGCCGAGGGCCCAGGCGTCCTCGTGCGTGAACCGGCGGAAGACCAGGCGGCGCTCCTGCGCCTCCAGTTCCTCGACGGACGGGGTGATCTCGGGGGTGAACCTCGGGGTGATCCGGGGGTTGTTGCTCACAGGGTCACCGCCACACCGTCGCGCGCGGAGCGGCGGGCCGCCTCGAGCACGTCCAGGGCGGCGGCGGCCTCCAGGGCGGTCACCGGGTTGGGGCCGGTGCCGGTCAGGGCAGCAGCGACGAACTTGTAGTAGGCGGGGTAGTCGCCGGGCAGGGTCGGTACGGGCCGTCCGCCCCCGGTCAGCGGGGACTCCCCGGCGCCGACCCGGCCCCACTGGGACTCGGCTTCCGTGCCCCAGTCGGCGGGGCCGGGCCGCCGCCCCTCGCGCAGGGCCGCCTCCTGCGGATCCAGGCCGTACTTCACATAGCCGGCGCGCGAGCCCAGCACCCGGAAACGGGGGCCCAGCTGGGACGCCGTGGCGGAGACGTAGAGGTGGGAGCGGACACCGCTCGCGTGCGTCACCGCGATGAACGTGTCGTCGTCGGCCTCGGCGCCGGGGCGCCGGACGTCCGTCTCGGCGTACACCCGGGTGGCCGGGCCGAACAGGACCAGGGCCTGGTCGACGACATGACTTCCGAGGTCGTACAGCAGACCTCCGATCTCTGCCGGGTCGCCGGACTCCCGCCAGCCGCCCTTGGGCTGCGGCCGCCAGCGCTCGAACCGGGACTCGAACCGCCAGGCGTCGCCCAGCTCGCCCTCCTCCAGGAGTTTGCGCAGGGTCAGGAAGTCGTTGTCCCAGCGGCGGTTCTGGAACACCGACAGCAGCACACCGCGCTCCTCGGCGAGGGCGGCGAGCTCCCGTGCCTCGGCGGCGGTGCCGGCGACCGGCTTGTCCACCACGACCGGCAGGCCCGCCTTGAGGGCGGCGGTGGCCAGCGGGACGTGCGTCTTGTTCGGGGAGGCGATGACGATCAGGTCCAGTTCGCCGGCGCGGTCGAACAGCTCGTCGGGGGTGATGGCGACGCGGACGTCCGGGAACTCGGCCCTCGCCTGCTCCTGCCGCTCGGGGTTGGCGGTGACCACCGTGTCGAGCGTGAGGCCTTCGGTGGCGGCGATCAGGGGGGCGTGGAAGACGGAGCCTGCCAGGCCGTAGCCGACCAGGCCGACGCGGAGGGTTTTGCCGGGGGTGCCTGTGCCAATCATGCGGTCCACTTTCGCACGCGGGGTAGGTGGGGCGGGGTGGGGTGGGGTGGGGTGGGCTTGCCGGCCGGCGTTGGCCAGTGCGGGGGGTTGTCGCTGGGGCAGGGGGTGCGCAGCCCGGCGTTACGGGGTGCCGCTGCGCCCACCCGTGCCGCCCCAGCGGCACGATTGCCCGCAGCCGGGGCGACTGCTCGCAGCCGGGGCGACTGCTCGCAGCCAAGGCGGCTCTACCCGCCGTGGGTCTGCTGAACGGGGGGACCCGGGCCGCCGTTCGGGGCCGAAGTGGGCAGGTCCCGTAGAGCCTGCGGTCGGGTGGCAAAGAGATGTGTTCATGCGACTGTGCACGCCCCTGTCACCCTGCCTTGCCGCAGCCGTCGTCGTGCTCGGGCCCGTGGGGGCGGTGCACGGACGGGAGGCCGGGCTCGACTGTGCCGGGGTGGAGGGGCGGGACTTTCCGCTCACCGCCCGTATCCACGGGGGGCCCACGTCGTACGAGGCCGGCGGGGGGTTCGGCACCTGGTACCTCGACCTCGTCAACACCACCGACCGTGCCTGCACCGCCGTACACCCGGTCGTCGTGCTCGTCGACGACAAGCGGGCCCTGAAACCGGGGCAGGCCCGGATGGAGTTCTACGACGGTTCGCGCGCCCACCCGGTCCACTTCGAGAGCACCGACGAGGCGGAACTGGTGGGAGCCTTTGACGACGGCTTCCCGGGATTCGCCGTGGGCCCGCGGAGGACGGTCTCGGTGAAGGTCAGGCTCACGGTCACCTCGGACGCCGTACCCAACGTGGTCACCGCCAAGGCCGCCGTGGTGGAGAAGCGGGGGGACGACGGGGAGTGGCTGGGGGAGTCGGGGGACTACCGGTTCGGGATCGACACCGAGCCCGGCACCGAACAGCCCGACACCGACCACGACCGCGATCCCCGCGCCGACACCACCGCGGCGACCCTCACCCCCGCCCCCACCCTCACGAGCACTCCCACCACCACCGCCGTCCCCGACCCCACCCCGGGCCCCGGGCTCTCCCCGTCCTCCTCGGCCTCGCCGTCCCCCGAAGCCTCCCCGGCCCCCTCCGCCTCGTCCGACGGCCTCACCCTCGCCGACGAGCTCGCCCGCACCGGCCTCGGAACCGCTCTCGGCGTGCTCGCGGCCGCCGTCCTGCTGATCGCGGCGGGCGGTGCGCTGGTGCTCGTGGGACGCAGGCGCTGAGGCTCGGCCGACCACACAGTGAGCAGGGCGTTCCGCAAGATCGGGGCTGTGTTTAGGCTGGGGCCCACGCAGCATCCGGTACGGCAGGAGACGGCACATGCCAGAACGCAAGCCCATCGAGTCCTGGCTCACCGACATGGACGGTGTGCTCATCCACGAGGGTGTGCCCATCCCCGGCGCCGACGCCTTCCTCAAGAAGCTGCGCGAGTCCGGCAAGCCCTTCCTGGTGCTGACCAACAACTCGATCTACACCCCGCGTGACCTGCACGCACGCCTGGCCCGTATGGGTCTGGACGTGCCGATCGAGAACATCTGGACGTCGGCGCTGGCCACCGCCAAGTTCCTGGACGACCAGCGGCCCTCCGGGTCGGCGTACGTGATCGGCGAGGCGGGGCTGACCACCGCGCTGCACGACATCGGCTACATCCTGACCGACCACGAGCCCGACTACGTGGTCCTCGGCGAGACCCGCACGTACTCCTTCGAGGCCATGACCAAGGCCGTACGCCTGATAAACGGCGGCGCCCGGTTCATCTGCACCAACCCGGACGAGACGGGTCCCTCCACCGAGGGCCCGCTGCCCGCGACCGGCGCGGTCGCCGCGCTGATCACCAAGGCGACCGGCAGGAAGCCGTACTTCGCGGGCAAGCCCAACCCGCTGATGATGCGGACCGGTCTGAACACCCTCGGCGCCCACTCCGAGACCAGCGCGATGATCGGCGACCGCATGGACACCGACGTGCTGGCCGGCATGGAGGCCGGGATGCAGACGTTCCTGGTGCTCACCGGTCTGACCCGGCCGGAGCAGGTCGAGGCCTTCCCGTACCGGCCGTCCAAGGTGGTCGACTCCATCGCGGACCTCGTGGACCGGGTCTGAAGCAACCCGTGCATGACCCGTGAATAACCCGTACGGAGCAAAGCGGCGCCCTTCGAGGATGCGAAGGGGTGCCGGTCGGGGCAGCCTCCAGATATCGCTGGAGGTTCACGATGGGCTCAGTACGCCGCACTCTCTGTACAGGACTCCTCGCCGTCGTCGCATGCGCCCCGGCGGCCCATGCGGCCCATGCGGCCCAGGCGATGGACGGCGGGGCCGGGGTGTCGCTCACGCCGGCGTCCCCCGCCCCCGGCACCGACGTGGCGTTGCGGGTGAGCGGCTGCTCCGGGGCGTCCGGCACCGCGGGGTCGACGGCGTTCGTCGCGGACGCCCGGCTGAGCGGCACCGGCGGCACGCTCAGCGGCGACACCAGGATCCGCACCACGCTGCGACCGGGCTCCTACGACGTGCGGGTGAGCTGTGCCGGCGAGGCCGTGGCCGGCCGGATCACCGTGACGGAGGACGCCCGGTCCGGGGGGCGGCCCGGGGCCGGGGCGCCGTACCCGCGGCCGTCCGCCCCCGCGTCGCCCGTCGCCCCCGTCCACGCGGGCGGCGGCGGCACCGCACACCTCGCCTCGGTGGACGCCCGGGCGGCCGGACCCGGTACCGCGCAGACGGTGACCGGTCTGGTCCTCGCCGGTATCGCCGCGGTCGCCGTCGGGCTGCGCGGTGCCCGTCGGAGCCGCGGCGCGCGGTGAGGGGAGCCGGTGGTGCACGACCACGAGTCCTCCTCCGGCACCGGACGGCTGGCGGCCGCTGCGACCTGGGCGCTGCTGCTGCTCGGGCTGTGGCTGTGGGGGCGTGAGGTGACCGACGTACCCGCCGGGGCGCCCGGGGCCGCGACCGGTGACGTGGCCGCGGTGGGGCGGCCGGCCGGGTCGGGGCTGCCGCCCGCCGCCCGGCCGCTCGGTGACGCGGTGCCGCAGCGCATCGACATCCCGGACCTCGGGGTGCAGGCACCGGTGGTGGCCCGTGGCCTGGACGGCCGGGGCGCCGTGGACGCGCCGCCGTTCGACCAGCCCGGTGTGGTGGGGTGGTACGCGGCCGGGGCGAAACCCGGGGCGGCCGGGCCCGCGCTGATGGTGGGGCATGTGGACACCGGGACCAGGCCCGCCGTCTTCTACCGGATCAGCGCGCTGCGGCCCGGTGAGACGGTGCGGGTGGTCCGCAGCGACGGCCGGGTCGCCGAGTTCACGGTGGACGACGTCCGGGTGCTCTCCCGTGACCGCTTCGACGCCCGGCAGGCCTACGGGCCCCGGAAGCCGGGCCGTGCCGAGCTGCGACTGATCACCTGCGGCGGCACCTTCGACCGGGCGAGCCGCAGCTACACGGCGAACGTGGTGGTGTCGGCGTACCTGACCGGCACGGGGACGGGGCTGTAGGGGGCGCCCACCGCGCCCGGTCGGCGTGTCCGCAGCGCCCGGTCGGCGTGTCCGGCGCGCCCGGCCGCCGCACTCGCCGGCCTGTGACAGCTGCCCGGCGACACGCGGACGCGGTCGTGACCGGCACGGCGGATATGTCAGGATTGGCGCCTGAAATACCGTGCAACCAGGGGGGAGTTGGATGTACGACAGCTGGGGGGCGGCCCTGTCCCGGTTACGGGCCGGGGCGTCCGCGGTGGTGCTGGGGGTGGCCCTGCTGGCCGCCGGGTGTTCCTCCGGGGGAGGTGACAAGGCGGCGGACGATCCGAGGTCCGCGATCACGCAGCAGCCCAAGGGCGCCGACCCCTTCTGGGTGAACCCGGACGGGAACGCGGCCCGGCAGGTGGCCGCCTACGAGAGGGGCGGTGACAAGGCGGCCGCCGCGCGGATCAGGAAGATAGCCGAGCAGCCGACCGGCGAGTGGATCGGCCCGGAGAACCCCGAGCAGGAGGCGCGGGGCTTCACCGAGGCCGCCGAGAGGTCCGACCGCACGGCGCTGCTCGTGCTCTATGACATCCCGCACCGCGACTGCGGCCAGTACTCGCGGGGCGGGGCCGCCGACGGCGACTCCTACCGGGCCTGGATCGACGGTGTGGCGAGAGGCATCGGCGACCGTGCCGCGACGGTGATCGTGGAACCGGACGCCGTCCTGCACCTGGTGGACGGCTGCACCCCGGCCCGGTTCCAGGAGGAGCGGTACTTCCTCCTGCGGAGCGCGGTCACCAGGCTGAAGTCCCTCAGGCGCACGAAGGTGTACCTGGACGCCGGGAACGCCGGCTGGGGGCGTCCCGACCAGATCTTCCAGCCCCTGCTGCGGGCCGGCGTCGACCTGGCCGACGGCTTCGCCGTCAACGTCGCCAACTTCTACTCCACCGAGGACTCCGTCGCCTACGGCAAGCAGCTCTCCGCCAGGGTCGGCGGCAAGCACTTCGTCGTCGACACCAGCCGCAACGGCAACGGCCCCTACACGGGCGGCGACCCGGCGCAGCGGTGGTGCAACCCGCCGGGCCGGGCGCTGGGGGAGACGCCGACGACAAGGACGGCGGACCCCCTGGTGGACGCGTACCTCTGGGTCAAGCGGCCGGGGGAGTCGGACGGCACCTGCAAGGGCGGCCCGAAGGCCGGTGACTGGTGGCCGAGCTACGCGCTGGCGCTGACGAAGGCCGGCGGATAGCCCGCGTCGCACGAACCGGGGGGCGCCCTCCGATACGGAAGGCGCCCCCCGGTGCACCGTCGCTACGGGACCTTCACCCACCGCGCCTTGCTGGGCGTCCCCCACGCGTCGTCGACGAACAGCATGTACCACCCCGACGGAACCAGGTTCCGGTTCTTCGGCACGGTCACGGTGACCTTGTCGCCGGAGGTGCGGAAGTCCAGGGCGACGGACCGCTGGTCCACATCCGTCACATGCGTGGACGCGCTGGGCCGGATCAACCGGACCTTCCTGATCCGCGACGCGTGCGGAGAGGTGAACGTCCCGGAGGCGCCCCGCGCGACGGTCTGCGGGCCCCCGGCGAGCGTCGGCCGGGACTTCCGGTAGAGGTACGGCGGGGTGTAGATCTCGATCCGCTGCTCGAACGTGCCCGGCTTGGTGCCGGCCTTGTCCCCGTACAGCGAGTCGGAGCCGAAGAACATGACGCGGCCGTCGGGCAGCAGGATCGACCCGGAGTGGTAGTTGCGGCCCACGAGCGGGTCGGCGACCCGGGTGAAGCTGTTGCCGTCCGGGTGGTAGAGCCGGGCCTGGCGGATGTTGGAGTCGCCGCGGCCCCGGTAGTCCCGCGAGCCGCCGGACACCAGCACGGTGTCGTCGGGCAGGATCGAGGACTGCGGGTACCGGGTGCCCTTCTCCAGTGACGGCCCGTCCACGAACCTCGGGTGGGCGGCCTTGAGGTCGATCAGCCGGGTCCGCCTGCTGGACAGCCCGGACTCGCCGACCCCGCCGCCGCCGATCACCAGGAACCTCTCGTCCTGGGCCGGCGGCAGCAGCACCGTGCCGGAGGTCTCCATCATGTTCGGGTCGCTCAGCCCGGGCAGCTTGCTGAACCTGTTGTCGGCCACGTCCCAGACGCCCGGGTCGCGGCCGACGTCGTCCGGTCCGTAGCCCGCGTTGGACCCCGAGTAGAAGATCTTCCCGTTCTGCATCAGGAACAGCGCCGGGTAGGTGGGGAACTGGCGGATCTTCCCGGTGTACGTCCACTTCCGGGTCTTCGGGTCGAAGATCTCGTTCTTCCCCGGGACCAGCTGGCCGATGTCGTCGAGGCCGGAGACGCTGAGGACCCTGCCGTCGCTCAGGGTGGTGAGCGTCGGGTACCAGCGGGCCTCGTTCATCGGGTCGACCTTGATGTACTTCTCGGCCACCGGATCGAACTCGTAGGCGTCCCGGATCCCCTGGAAGTCCTTCTTGTCGAGGGCGAGCTTCTGCGCGATGCCGTAGGTGTTGCGGGCGTCGAGGCCCCTCAGGCCCCGGATGCGGTAGTTGTCCTGGGAGCCCGTCTCGTACCTGGTCCCGCGCCTTTGCGCCTCGACGTAGATCCGGCCGAGGCCCGGGTCGTTGCGCAGGTACTTCCCGGTCCTGCTGTCGAACACCTTCTTCGCGCGCGGGACGAGCACCGGGTCCTTGGAGACGAACGTCTTGTGGTTCGCCCTGCCGGTGAACCTGGTGCCCGCGGGCAGGGTGATCGGCTTGTCCGGGTTCTCGTTGTGGACGATCATCAGGCCGCCGGCCTTGGTGACGTCGCCCTTGAGCTTCTCGTACCGCTTCGTACCGCCCGCGATCAGCAGGTGGCCGTCGGCCAGCTGGGTGTGGCCGGTGCAGAACAGGTCGTTGGGTGTGGGGATCTTCTTGATCGTGCCCTTGACCGGGTCCCAGATCCGGGTGTCGAACTTCTTCCTGTCGAAGTTCTTCTGGTTGTTGCCCGAGCCCGCGACCAGCAGCACCTTGCCGGTGTGCAGGAGCGCCGCGTGGATGGTGTCCTGACGGTACCGCGGGGGGAACTCGACGATGTCCCAGTGGCCGTTCTCGGCCTTGTACCCAGGCCTGTTGATCTCGTACTCGTGGTACTGCGCTGTTCCGAAACGGTAGACCCAAGGGCCGTTCATCCCGGCCAGCGCGAGTACCACCGCCGTTCCGACCACGAGTCGGCGGGCCCGGCGACGGCCGGCGCTGTCGTTCATTCCTCACGTCCCCCACGTCCGCCGAGCGCGATTCTCATGGTCTGGTCCTGCTCCCCCACCCGGGCGTGCGGCGCGTACCCCGCGGGGACCGCGTCCTGCGGCTCGGCAGGCTCGGCAGGCTCGGCAGGCTCGCCGGATCCGGCCGGCCCGGCAGCGGCGGCGGCGGGCGCCTTCCGCTCCCGCCGCAGCGTGTACCGCCACACGAAGAGGGGCGAGGCGGTGATCAGCAGGGCGAACGAGGCCCAGGTGACCATCGCCGGGTGGGAGTGCCCGAGGACGAAGCCCGCGACGAGTGAGCCGCCGAACACCAGGATGAAGAACCAGTGGATCCGGAAGGTCCCGAACAGGGTGTCGGGGCTGGCCGACTCGCCCTTGGGCGTGACCACGAACCTGCTCCTGCGGCGCAGCACCGCGTCCAGCAGCGAGCGGGCGTACACCGGCGCGGACAGCGCCGACATCATCATGCCCGCGACACCGCCGGACCCCTCCGGCTCGTGCGGCGAGACGTTGTGCCGCCGGTTCCAGACGTACAGGCCGATCTGCAGCGCGGAGGCGTTGCCGTAGAGCATCAGCCACACGGTGGGGTCGATGTTCACGCCCGAGGCGCCCAGGCCCAGGAACAGGGCGCAACTCAGCGCCGCGAGGATCCAGTTGAGGGCGGACATCGGGTAGAAGACGATCATCATCGTGTAGTTGAAGAGCTTGCCCGGGGGCATCGAGAAGAAGCCCTTCCAGTACTGCTTGAGGATCGTCTCGTAGGTTCCCCGCGACCAGCGCAGCTGCTGGGTGAAGAAGTCCGTCCAGGCGTTCGGGCCCTCGCCGACCGCGAGCACGTCCGGGGTGTACACCGACCGCCACCTGCGGCCCGTCGCCGGGTTCTTGGCGCGGTGGATCTCGAAGCCGGTCGCCATGTCCTCGGTGATCGAGTCGTACAGGCCGCCGATCTGCCGGAGCGCGCTGATGCGTACGGCGTTCGACGTGCCGACGAACATCGGGGCGCCGTACCGGTTGCCCGCCCGCTGGATGAGCGCGTGGAACAGGAACTGCTGAGATTCGGCGGCCTTGGTGACGAAGGTGTCGTAGTTGCCGTAGACCTGCGGGCCGATGACGAAGCCGACGTCCGGGTCGCGGAAGTAACCGAGCATCCGTTCCAGGTAGTTGGGCAGCGGCACATGGTCGGTGTCGACCGAGGCGAAGAAGTCGTAGCCGTCGCCGTGCGCCTCCAGCCATGCGTTGTAGTTGCCGTGCTTGGTCCTGGCGCGGTGCGGGCCGGAGGGCCGGTTCCAGCGTTCCACGCCCTTGCGGGTGAAGTGGTGCACGCCGAGGTGTGCGCAGACCGCCTTCACCTCCGGGTCGTCGCCCTCGTCGAGCAGCCAGACGTGCAGGACGCCCCGGTGCCGCAGCCGTACGGCCGCCTCGAGGGTTCTGGTCACCATCTCCAGCGGTTCCTTGCCCGGCACGAAGGAGGTGAGGAAGGCGACCCGGGTGCCGGTCTCGGGCACCACCGGGACGGGATCGCGGGCCACCAGGGTGGCGTGCGCGTTGGACAGCACGTTCAGACAGCGGAAGGTCTCGATCAGACCGATCGAGACCAGCATCACCGTGTCCAGCGCCGGCAGGAAGTCGTACGCCGGATAGTCCCGCTCGGTCCAGTGTTCGGGCTGGAGCAGCCAGCCCAGCAGGACCAGGGAGAGCAGCGGTGCCGCGCCCAGCATGAGCGCGGCGCGGACGCGGTGCGGCTCCTGCGACAGCAGGGAGCGGTACCTCACCCGGTACGGCTTGCCGGGGGCCGGCTGGGTGAGGGGGCCGGCGAGCCGGCTGTAGTGCTCGTAGTCGTATCTCGGCAGGGTCTTCCTTATCCGGTGGATCGCCCCCGGGTCGCCGGTCCGGTGCGACGGGCTTCTAGGTGTGGTTTGTGATCGGTCGTGTGCGGACTGTGATGGTTCGTGATTATGCCGGGCGCCCGTCGGCGTCGACGTCATAAAGTCATCCCCCCACACGCAGGTCAGCGCGTGTCTGTTCGTTCCTGGCGAGCCACAGTCACCATGTCTTCCACACCCTGGAGGTCTGGAACCGTGGCGTTCCGGCCGCGGGCTGCCCCCCTCGGCAACCCTTTCTGAACGGGATCCCTCGTCCCGTATCCGCCACAACCGGATACTGTCCCCCAACTACCGCGAATCAGCGGCACGTTGAAGCAACAGGGTTCTACGGTGTTCGGCATGATCGCAAGTCGCGAAACGCGGTGTTTACCGGTCAAACGGGGCCACGGGGGACAGTGGGGCACGGATGTCGCCGAAGTGGCCTCCCGCGGCTTCCTCCGCCCGCGTGCGGTCACCCGAGTGGACCGGCCCGGTCCAGGGGGCACATGGCGACAGGCCCCCCGTTCGTACGAGAGGCCTGTCGTCGTCGAGCATCATTGTGCGCCGCCAGGGACTCGAACCCCGGACCCGCTGATTAAGAGTCAGCTGCTCTAACCAACTGAGCTAGCGGCGCCTGCTGACGTCGACAACTCTACCCGACCCCGGAGGGTGCTCCGGACCACCGGGGTGCGACGACGTCCCCGGGAGGGTGAGGGGCGCGTACATCATTCGGACCGTCAGCATGCGCGTTGCGAACACAGTTGGGAAACTGACCAACGTGCACAAACGCGGACATTTCAACCAGAGAATCGAAACGGGATGCGAGGCGGGTCGCATGGTGGCTCCGGTGTTCGAGGACGTCGAGCCCGCGAGCGACTGCGACTGCCCCGGGTGCGCGCACCGACGGCGCACGAGTCCCTCCTGGCTGCCCGGAAGGTTCGGCGGCCACCCGGCGGCCCGGCCGGCCCTCGTCGTGGCCGCCGCGGTATCCGCCGCCGTCGGCGCGGCCCATCCGGCCGCCGCCCTCGCCGCGGCACACGCCCCGGCCCGGCCCGGCGTGCCGCACCTCCGGGCGGACGGCGACACGCCCCCCACCCCGCAGGGCGCCAAGACCCCCCTGCACGGCCCCGGCGGCAAGGGCGGCAAGCCCGCCGACCCGGCCAACCCGCCCCCCACCACCCGCACGGAGATCATCAACCGGGCCAAGACCTGGGTCACCGCGCAGGTGCCGTACAGCATGACGGAGTACTGGTCGGACGGGTACCGGCAGGACTGCTCGGGATACGTCTCCATGGCCTGGAACCTGGGCAGCAACGAATGGACCGGAAGTCTCGGCCAGTACGGGGTGAAGATCTCCAAGGAGGAGCTGCAACCCGGCGACATGCTGCTCTTCCACAACCCCGACAACCCGGAGAAGGGCTCGCACGTCGTCCTCTTCGGCGGCTGGACCGACTACACGCACACCTACTACACCGCCTACGAGCAGACACCCCCGCACGCCCGCCGCCAGTCCACCCCGTACGCCTACTGGACCAACTCCGCCAAGTACGTCCCCTACCGCTACAAGGGGGTGACCGCCGCCGCGGACGGAGCGAAGCAGAACGCGGCCCCGGCGTCCGCCAGGACCGCACGGACCCCCTTCCCCGGAGTGGCGTACTTCGGTCCCGGCGCGGACAACAAGTACGTCACCCAGCTCGGCCGGATGCTGGTCGCCCGCGGCGCCGGTGCGTACTACACCCGGGAACCCGGCCCGCGCTGGTCGGAGGCGGACCGGCGGGCGACCCGGGCGTTCCAGCTGGCCCAGGGGTGGACGGGCGCGGACGCGAACGGGCTGCCCGGGCCGCGCACCTGGCGACTGCTGACCACCGGCAAGGGCAAGGACATCGCCCCCGGCTCGGCCGGCGCACCCGCCTCGCACGGCGTCGCCGGGTATCCGGGCCGGAACCTGTTCCGCCCGGGCGCGGACAACCAGTACGTGACCCGGCTGGCGCAGCAGCTGATCAAGAAGGGCTTCGGCAGGTTCTACCCCCACGGGGCGGACTCCCGCTGGGGCGACGCGGACCGGCGGGCGGTCGAGGCCTTCCAGCGCGCCCAGGGCTGGCGGGGCGGCGCGGCGGACGGCTACCCGGGGCCGGAGACCTGGCGGCGGCTGTTCTCGTAGCCGCCGTCCGAAAACCATCCATTCGTGAAGCGTCTGGCGCGGAGGCTGGAGGCACGCATGAGCACGACGACCGAGCACACATCCGATTCCGAGGGGCCCGTCGGGGAGCCACTCAGGCAGACCCGGCTGATCCACAACGAGGCCACCACCGAGATCCCCGTCCACCTCCTCTTCCGTGACGATCCCGACCCGGCGCCGGTCCCGCTGCGGCCGGCCGTCGTGGGGCGCAGACAGGGCACGGGCGAACAGCCGCGCCCGAGGCACACCGCCCCGGTCAGGCCGCGCCCGGTGCCGGAGGCCGGGCCCGAACTGACGGAGCGTCGGGCCCGGGTGCTGCCCGGGGCGACGGGCGTGCTCGCCGGGGTGAGCGGGCTGGCCGGATGCCTCGCCGCGTACGCGTGCACCGGGCCGGGTCCCGCCCAGTGGGCGGCCTGCGCCGGCGCCGGGACGCTCGGTCTGCTCGGCTTCGGCGGGCTGGCCCGGGGACGGACCGGGCGGGCCCTGGTGCTCGGTCTGTTCGGCCGCTACCGGGGGACGGTGCGGCGTACCGGCCTGCTCTGGATCAACCCGTTGGTGCCGCGCCGCCGGGTGGACGTACGACTGCGGCACTGGCGCAGCGAGCCGATGCCGGCGACCGACGGCAGCGGGGCCGCGCTGCGGACGGTCGTCCTGGTGGTGTGGCGGGTGCGGGACACCGCACGGGCGCTGCTGGGGATCGACGACCACGAGACGTATCTGCGGGAGTGCGTGGAGGCCGCGCTGGCCCGGGTGCCGGTGGCGGCTCCGGGCGCGGCGAAGGGGGTCGCGCAGGCGGCCGGGGAGGCGCTGACCCGGCTGGTGGCGGCGGAGGCCGCGCCGGTGGGGCTCGAGGTGTTCTCGGTGCAGCCGGTCCGAGTGGAGTACGCCCCCGAGATCGCCGCCGCCATGCACCGCCGCCGGATCGCCACGCTCGACGCGCAGCAGCGCTCCAGCCTGCTCTCCTCGGTCGTGGACTCGGTGGAGGACACGGTGACCCGGCTGACCATGCGCGGGCTGGTCGAACTGGACGACTACGAGCGCAAGGTGCTGGTGCGGGACCTGACGGTGGCGTTCTGCGCGGGCCGCGAACCGGCCGTGTGACGGGGATGGACATGTTCAACGAACGGCAATAATCTCCCACTTGGTCTAGACCTGCACAGCTCACTGAACCTCCCCACGTTCACCAGGAGCGGCAGCATGCGCACACAGACCAAGGTCTCCGCGGCCGTGCTGGGCCTCGCCACCGCCGGAGCCTTCGTGCTCTCCACCGGCGGGGCGAGCGCCCACGGCTACACCGACCTCCCCGTCAGCAGGCAGAAGCTCTGCCAGAACGGCACGGTGGCGAACTGCGGCGACATCCAGTGGGAGCCGCAGAGTGTCGAGGGCCCCAAGGGCTTCCCCGCGTCCGGTCCGGCGGACGGCCAGCTCTGCAACGGCGGCCTCAGCCGGTTCGCCCAGCTCAGCTCGCCGAGGACGCCGTCCGGCGCGGCCTGGCCGACCACGAGGGTGACCGGCGGCCAGCGCTACACCTTCCGCTGGCAGTTCACCGCCATGCACGCCACCACCGACTTCAGGTACTACGTCACCAAGCAGGGCTGGAACCAGAACCACGCCCTGTCCCGCTCGGACCTCGACACCACCCCGTTCCTGACCGTCCCGTACAACGGTCAGCGCCCGCCGGCCACCCTCAGCCACAGCGGCACCCTGCCCACCGGCCTGAGCGGCCACCACGTCATCCTCGCGGTCTGGACGATCGCCGACACGGGCAACGCGTTCTACGCCTGCTCGGACGTCACGTTCTGACCGCCCTCCCGGGTTCAGAGCTTCCCTTGAGGCGCGCGCGCCGACGGGCGGGATAGGTTCCCGCCACGCCGATCATCCGGAGCGGCGTGCGCGTCCCGGGGGGATGTCATGGAAGCTCTGTTCTACGCCGTACCGATTGTCATGATCGCGTTCGTCGTGTTCGCCGCGGTCCGGCTGATCGGCCGCGCCCGGCGGATCAGCAGCGCATGGAACAGCGGCCTCACGGCCGAGGCGCGATGCCTGCGTTCGTACACCACGACCAGTGGTGGTGGCGGGGACACGTCCGTGACCACCACCATGCATCACGTCTACGAGTTCACGACGCGCGACGGCCGCACGGTCCGGTTCGACGAGGCCAACGGCCCCGCGACCACCCTCGAGGGTGATCACGTGACCGTCCACTACCTGGCGGACCGCCCCGAGCAGGCCACGGCGCACGCCCCCGCACGGGGAAGACTCGCCGCGGGCACCGGCTGCATGCTGGCCTTCTTCGGCGTGTTCATCGCCTTCTGTCTCGCCTTCATGGTCCTCGCCCACTTCATCTTCGCGGAGTCGGACGGCCTGATGCCGTAGCCCTCCCCACCTGACGATCTGTCAATTACCGTGTGTATCCATGGACTCCAGGGATCGCACGGTCGCCGAGCTGATCGCGGCGCGGTGGGGCGACCACCGGCCGGGCCGTGGTGCGAGGAGCGGGTGCCGACCCACCACGCGGCCGCGGCCGGGGCCGCGGCCCGCGCGGCGGTCGCCGGGATCGACTACTGGGGATCGGAAAGGCAACAGCCAGTCACAGGGCTGGTGAGCGGGTCACCGGGACGACCATCCCCAGTCCCCGGCTGTGGACCCGCAGGACTGGATCTGGAGCCGGGCGTCGGGTCCGGCTCCCGTGCCGCCGGTGACGCCGAGACAGAGACCGTGACTCGCCAGGTTGCGTATCTGGTAGTGGTTCTGGTGCCCGTACGCCAGGTACCAGAGCTGGTTGTCCTTGTTCGTGCCGTCACACGAGAACTCGATCACCTTCGTACCGGCCGCCTGGCCCCCGTAGTTCGGAAGGTCCATGCACAGGCCGTCCTTGGTGTTGCGGATGACGAACAGCCGGGCCCCGCCCGGCCCCTTCGGTCCCGAGGTGACCGCGAGGTTCCACATCTGGTTGTCCGTCGAGCCCGACTGGCACTTGAACTGCTGGACCGGATCGTTCTTGGCGCCGGGGCCGTAGTTCGGCACGTCGGCGCAGTAGCCCGTCCCGAGGTTCTTCAGGAGCATGTCGTCGGCGCCCGCGAACACCGCGGGGACGATGACGGTGGACTTCTTGGTGCCCTTCGCAGTCCTGTGACCGCCGGGCCGGGGCTTGCCGTGACCGCTCTTGTGCGCCCCGGCAACGGGCCCGGACGCGGGTCCGTGGGTGTTGCGCGGCGATGACGAGCGGCCGGGAACGGATGACGCCGCATGCTTGCCGGAGGGGGACTTCGACCGTGCGGCCGCCGTGGCCGACGGGAGCGCCTTCTGCTGTGGCAGGTAACCGCTCGCGGGGACGTCGGCGGCCTTGAGCGGCGTTCCGTGGGCGCCCTTCGACGACGAGTTCGAACCGGTCGCCAGGAACGGGATCGCGAGCAGCGCAGCGGCACCGAGGACCGCGCCGACGAACACCACTCTCGGCCGGCCGGACGGAATCCGCGCGCGCTCGCCGGTGTCCGCGGCCGCGGACCGGGGCGGGTCCTGTACGGCCGTCTCGGCCAACGACGGATCGTTCTCCCACAACGCCGGTGACCCGCTGTCCGCCGGTCTGCCCGTGTGTGCGTCCCTGTCCGCACTCGAGGGCGCGTCGGTCGCTCCGGCCACCGGAACCGCCGCCTGACGCGGTGGTTGTGACGCGGAATCCGGGGTCGGTGCCGCGGAGGGGCTGTCGGGTATCGCGGGCAGTGCGACCGCTCGGCGGACCAGTGGACTCCTGGTGGCACCGGCGGCGTCTTGCTGCGGGGACGAGGACAAGCCACGCCCTCCTTCCGAGGGTTCTGGTACCTGGCGGTGGATCGGACGGGGACCGCCCTTCGGGCCAGGCAGGTCGGCGCAGGTCGGCCCGGTCGGGACTGCGGCGGGCCGACCCCTTCGATCGTTGGCAACGTTGTCCGAGCGGGCGTCCTGCACGCCCGCTGCCTTGTACTGCCGCTGGGCCGGCCCCTTCGTGGCGAGGGGCGTCGGAAGTCCTCAGATGATGCCCGAGCGTATGGCGTAGGAGACGGCGTGGGCCCGGTTGCGCAGCTGCATGCGCTTCATGAGGCCGTAGAGGATGTACTTGACGGTGCGCTCCGAGTAGGAGAGCTTCCGCGCGATCTCCGAGAGTTCCTGGCCGTCGGCCACCAGGCGCAGTACGTCCACCTCCCGGGGTGTGACGCCGGAGGCGTTCAGGCCGCGCGGGGTGAGGACCTCCCTGTGGGTCCACTGCACCTGTTCCAGCAGGGTGCCCTGAAGGGCGGGAGGGAAGCTGCCGCCGCCCGACGCGACGGTGAGCAGTGTCCGGATGAAGGCCTGGGGGGTGAAGGAGTCGCGCCACAGCACGGCGCGCACGCCCCTGTCGACCGCCGTCGAGACGTTGGCGAGCCACTGCCGTCCCACCACCAGTACGAAGCGTGCTTCCGGCCGGTCGCACAGGGTGGGGAGCAGGTCGAGGGCCCCGGCGTCCACGGTGTCGATCGCCGCCACCATGACGTCGGCCTCGTCCGGCTCGTCCACGGGTACCTCGACGACGCGGCGGTCGCTCTTGAGGGAACTGACCAGTCCGGCCCGTGTGACGGCGTCGGGAGCGTGGATCGCCACCCGGATCGTGTCTCTCACCACCTGTTGCGGCATTCGCTTTCCCTTCGGGAACCGTGCTTGTCGTGCGGCCTGTCAGGGGTCCTTGCGCTATGAGCGCCCGATGAGGTCGCGTGGTCCGGTGCCGTGCATCGCAAGGCGCCGGAGAGCCCTCGATGGGGGTCCCCCCGCTCGAGCGAAGCCGAGAGTGGGGGACGAGCTACCAGGGCTTTTCGGCAACGCGGCGAGGTGCGGTGCCAGGCCGCGCGACCCGGGCGGGCATAGTGCAAGGACCCCTTACAGCGACCCCTTACAGCTGACGAGGATCGTGTCATGGCGGTATCCGCACCCGGTGTCCATACGGGCAGTCCCCTCTAAGGGCAGGGAAATGTCGCACGAGTGCCCGGCGGGCGAACCGGGCGGAAGCGCTGCTTCTGGTTCATTCCGGCATCGCGGTCCGGCCTGTGGCGCACACCTGACCGGCACAGAGCGGACAACAGCGGTGGGGGGCGAAGCACCACGGGCCGGGACCCGCCGTGCGGACGGGGTGCGGCCGGGTGCCTCTCGCCGGGGCGGAAGGGAGATATCCGGCCACCGGGCGGTGATGTCAGTAGTCCTGGGTGAGCACGGCCGTCACGACTTCGGTGCGGGACCGCAGGCCGGTGCGCGCCAGCAGCCGGGAGATCCGGTCGGCGACGGCCTTTTCGCTGAGCCGCAGCACGGTGGCGACCTGGCGGTTCGTGAGCCCCTCGGCGATCAGGGTGGCGAGGAGGTGCTCGCTCTCGGCTGTGGCCTCTTTGCGGCCGGGGACGGGGAGGTCGGCTTCGCGCAGCGCCGTCCTGGTGTGGAAGCGCCACAGCGCGGACCCGGTCTGCTGGAACAGTTCGTAGGCCTCGTGCAGCAGGGTTGCCGGGCCCACGCCGTTGCCGGCGGCTGCCGACAGGGTGACCGCCGTCTCGAACGGCTGCGACCGGGAGCGGGCCAGATCCACCGCCTCCCGCAGGTCCCGCCGGGCTTGGCCGGGGTCGTCCGGGCGCCGGACTTTCGCCGAGGCCAGCAGGCAGAGCAGGCGTGAGCGGCCGGTGCCGAGCTGCTCCGCCACCTCCTGAAGGCGCCTCAGGCAGGCCGTCGCCTCACCGGTGCGGCCTGCTTCGGCGTGCAGGTCGGTGAGGGCGGCCCACAGTTCGTCGGTGCCGTGGACGTGTCCCCGGGCGTTCGCGGCGCTCAGGCCGCGGCGGAGCGACTCCGCGGCGCCGGACAGGTCGCCGAGGGTCCGCAGCACCTCGGCCTCGGCACTGTCCAGGGAGTGCTCGAGGGGACCGTCCGGCCCGCCGCGTGCGTCGGCGATCAGGCGGTGCGCGTTGTTGACGCCGCCCCGGGCGAGGAGGATGGCCGCGGTCCGCGCCGCGAGCGGATAACCGTCGGTGGCCGACGACAACGCCTGACCGGTGGCCAGCAGCCAGCGGGCATGTTTGAGTGCCTCGTCCCAGCGGCCCTCCAGGTGGTGCCAGAGGAACAGGCTGTACGGCGGGAGTGCTTCGGGCGCCAGCCCACGGTCGGACAGCAGGGCACGCAGCCCCTGCAGGTCGCAGGAGCAGAGCAGCTGCTCGCACTGGACCACCGTCAGCACGTACCGCAGGTCGGGAGGCAGCTCCAGCAGCTCCGGCGAGGTGAGTGAGCGCGTGAACAGCTCGGGTCTGCCCACCATCAACTCACCGACGACGCGGTAGGCCTCGAGGGTGGGTACCACACGGTCGTCCGTGGTGGTGTGCCATACCGACTCGGTCCGCGCCAGCAGATCCAGGGCCTCCCGCCACCTCCCGAGCTGGCACAGGGCCACCGCCCTGCCTCCCACGGCCGCCCCGGCGGGCAGCGGCAGCCTGTCCCACCACCGCGCCGCGGCCATCCGCTTCAGGAACGCCCAGTCCTTCTCGACCGCTGTCGCTGACGCCAGCACACCGGCGATGCCCTGGAGCACCGGCACGGTGACACCGTCGGGAGGCGTGCGCAGCAGTGACTCGGCCATCGACCGTGCCGCCGGGTAGTCGCCCGAAGCGTACGCGGCCCTCGCGTTCCGCAGCAGGGCCGGACCGCGGGCCGCCGGGTCCTCGATGAGGCGGGCCGCCGCCCGGAACCAGCGCAGCATCCCCCGGCCGCCGAAGTCGGGCCACTCGCGTTCCGCGATCGCGGTCAGCTCCGCCACCGCGCGGTCACGGTCGACCAGGGGACCCGCGTCCGCGATCCGGTCCGCCAGATAGAAGTCCGCGTGCGGCTGCGGGAGCGCGACGGCCACCCGCCGGGCGCCGCTGCCTCCTTCCGCCGTGTTCCACAGCGCCTTGACCGCGGCGGCGGACAGCCGGCTGCGTTCCAAGGGGCCCAGCCGGGCTTCGACGACGCGGGCCGTCAGCGGCACGCGGAACGCCCAACCGCCTGCCGCGGCGCCGTCCCGGCGGGGGAGTTCCTCGATGATCCCCGCCTCGGTCAGGTCGTGGACGCCCTCGGCGACAGAGGCCTCGGACAGTCCGGTGGACGACGCGATCAGCTGCGGGGCCCGGGGGCCCAACGGCCACAGCACGCTCAGCGCGCCGGCCACCGTCCGGCCGGGTTCGCCCAGCCTGTGCAGCGGGGCGAGGAACGGGGCACTGTCCGGCAGGGCCGGCACCGGGACGCCGACGGCCAGGAAGGCGTGACCCCCGACCACCCGGATCGCGTCCTGCCGCGTCCACGCGGTGAGCAGGGCGTCCATCGCCCCGGGGACCCCCTGGGTGAGTTCGTGCGTCCGCCGGACGAGCGCGTCTTCGGGGCTCGCCCGGAACCGTCGCGCCAAGGCGGTCGCGATGTCGTGGGGCAGCAGGCGCGGGAGGTCGATGGTCCGCACCACCGTGCCGTCCGCCGGCCGGTACCCGGCCAGGCCGGGCGCATGGGGCTTCACCGACCGGCCCGCCGACACCACCAGCCGGACGCCCGGACCGATGCGCGCGGCATCGAGTTCGCCGAGGACGGTGAGCGAGTCGGCGTCGCCGTGCTCGATGTCGTCGACCACCAGCACCGTGGGTCCGCAGTGCGTCAGAGCGGCGGTGAGCGCTTCAGCCGCCGCCGTCCGGTCGCCCCTCTCGGCAGCGGACATCAGGTCCGCCACCGGCCTGCCGCCCGACTGCTGCTGCGCCGTGCCGGACTGGGGCTTCACCAGCGTCGTGATCAGGCGCAGGGCCAGCAGCAAAGGGTGGTGCTCATCGCCTGGCACGCACGCCAAGAACAGCGCGCCGGTGCCTTCCGCGCGCAGTCGTCCATGAACCGCTCGCAGCAACGAGCTGCGCCCCGCCCCCGGTTCGCCCCGGACGTACACCAGGCGCGGCCCGTCCGGATCACTCAGCAGGCCGTGGATCGCGTCCAGTTCCGACTCACGTCCGACCATGCGCTCCCGCGTGCGGTCCACGTGTGCCGACGTGTCACCGTGGACCACGTCTGTCGTCACTGTCCGATCAGTCACTTCCGACCGCGCCTCTCGCTGAACGGTGCACAGCAGGCGGGTGCGCCCGGTCTTCCCGGGCGGACTCCAGCGGACGAACGTACGTCCACGGCAGTCATTATGGCCGCCTGCCTGACGCCTTGGCCGTCAGGCGGGGCGGCGCGCGAACCGCGCCGGTGTCGTCCCGTACTGCTTCTTGAAGGCGCGGACGAAGTGGCTGCTGTCGGTGAAGTGCCAGAGCGCGGCGGCCTCGGAGACGGTGAGGCGTGATCCCGGGGCGGTGAGCGCGGTGGCGGCCGCCTCCAGGCGTCGGCGGCGGATGTAGGCGCTGAACGACTCGTCGAGACTCGCGAAGGCCCGCTGCAGGGTGCGGACGGAGACATGCAGGTGCGCGGCGACCGTGCTCGGGGAGAGGTCGGCGTCGGTGAGCCGGGTGTCGGCCAGGTCCTTGGCCGCCTGGGCCAGCGACGGGGTGAAGGCGGGCTCGCAGTCGTCGAACTGGTCCAGGGCCAGTCCCTTGGCGAGTTCCAGCAGGGCGTTGCGGGAGGCGTGCACGCCCGCGGGGCTGAGCTCGCTCACGGTCCGCTGCACCATGCCGGCGTGTGCCATGAGGATCTGCGCCGCGGGCGAGGTGGCCTGCCCCATGCGTGGTTTCCCGGCGACCAGGGACCGCAGGGCGTCGCCGGGAAAGTTGAACATGCGGGTGCCGATCTGCGGCGTGGTGTGGAAGTGGTTCTCCGTCACGACGTGGTGCATGAAGTAGGTCCCGGCCGTGACGTACGCGTCACCGCCCTGGTCGTGCGGGTCCTGCAGGGTCACCGCGCCGCGCAGCCCGACGTACAGCCTGACCTGGTCGTGCTCGTACGTCCCGACCGCCTGGGTGCTGACGGGTGAGGAGGCCCAGAGTTCGTTCACGGCGATGTCGTGCAGGGCCACCGACTGCATCGTTCCCTGGAAGCCCTCGACCGTGGAAGCGCTGAACTCCGGCAGGGGGTAGAGGTCTCCCAGGCGGTCGTTCCAGGTGCTGATGAACGGCTCCCAGGTGCCCCGGCCGGTGCCGGTGGTGCTCGCGTCGACGGCGAACGTGCCCGTCGCGCCGCCCGGACCAGGGAAACGCGGCTCGCTCCTCATGCTTCCTCCGCGCCGATGAAGATGTCGCCTCAATCCCATCTGGTGTCGCAAAGGTACACGCTCCCTCCGCACCGCCGTTCCTACTCTTGGCTCCACTTGAACAGTCAACGATCTACTGTCCGTCGGCCGCGCCAGTGCGGTCGACCGACTCCGAAGGTTGTGATTCGTAGGCGTGGGAGGAGTGCTCGTGCGGCACCGTGCGCCTCTCGTCGGGCGGAACCACGAGGTCGACGAAGTGGCCCGGATCCTGGGCTCCGCCGGTACGCCGGCGCAGACCCTGCTGATCAGCGGCCGGGCCGGCGTGGGAAAGACCGCCGTGCTGGAGCAGGCGCGGCTGGTGGCGACGCGGAACGGCGCCAAGATCGTGCCGATGAACTGGGAGGACACCGAGGAGCCACCTGGTGTGGCGGCCCTGGCCGATGCGGTGTGCGACGTGCTCGCCAGGATCCACGACGGTTGGCTGCCGGCCCGGATCACCGCCGTACGCCGGGTCCAGTGGCGCATCACCCACCGCGGTGGTGAATCGGTCCTGCTGAAGACCATGGGTGAGGTACTGGCCGACGCCGCCCGGTCCTTCCCCTTCGCTGTCGTTCTCGACGACGTACAGCGGATGCCGCCGCAGACCGCCTCCGCTCTGGGGGTGCTCCTGCGCGCCTTCCGCCCTGCGGACATCCCCGTGGTGATGGCCGGCCGTCCCGCGGCCGCGGGACGGGCCGGCGGAACCGGCTTGGCGGCGACGGCCGACCGGGTGCTGGAAATGCGGCCGCTTCCGCCGTCCGGGATCGGCGAACTGGCCGTGTGGTGGGCCGGCCGGCCCGTCGAACCGGCGCTGCTCACGGCGCTGTCGCGGGCGCTCGGGCCGCTGGCCGGAAACCCGGAGGCGGTTCTGTCCCTGCTGAACTGCTGGCGCGAGAGCGGCCGCCTGCTCGAACTGGACGGCAGGCTCTGCGTGTTGGAGTGCACGGACCGGCTGGGCCCGCTCAGCCGGCCGGACGGACTGCTCCAGCTCGTGCGGCCCGGCATGGACGCCGAGTCCGTGGAGCTGGCCGCCGCGCTGGCCCACCTGATCGACGGCGGCGAAGTGCGTGTCGACGACCTCCACTTCATGTGGCCGGACGACGGGGCACACGCCGCGGCGGTCGCCGCCGAGGTGGACCGGTTCGTCAAGGACGAGGTGCTGACCGTCGACGACGACCGCCGCCTGTCGTTCCCCGTTCCCGCGCTGGCCGCGACATTGCGGACGCTGCCCGAGCGAAGCGATCCGCCGCGCGTCCACGCCCGGATCGTCACGTCGGTGACCGACCGCATGGACGCCGCCACCGCGGGCGCCCGCTACCCGTATCTGGCCGATCACGTCGCGGCGGCCGGCCCGTTGCTGGACGACGGGCTCGCGGTCCCGCTGCTGCTCGCCGCCGGCCGCAACTACGCACCGTCGGCCCTGCGGCGGGCCACGCAGGCCTACCGGTCGGCGCTGCGGCGTCTGTCCCCCGGTGACCCCAGGACGCCGGGCGTGCTCCGCGAGACCGCCGAACTCAGCCTGCGGTACGCCGACTACGAGGAGGTGCTGGAACTCGGTCAGCCGCTGCTCGCCTGTGTGGAACGGTGGGCGGACCACGCGCCCGCCGGATGCCGGTCCGCCGGGCACCGGACCGCCCTGCAACTCGCGGTCCGGTTATGGGTTCTCGCGGTGCTGCACGAGCACCGGCTCCCCCACTGCCAGGGCGACGGCGAGCGACACCGAACCGCGTTGGAGTCGATGCCGGCCGTGGCGAGGGCGGTGTCGCTCGCCGGTCTGTACGGGATCGGTCCGGTGACCCTGACGGCATGGGACGACGTCGAGCCCCCCGGGTCCACCCCGGGATGCGCCCACGGCCCGCTGCCCACGGACGTCGAACTGCGGCTGGTGGCCGCCGCCGTGGGCGGCAAGGCGGAGCTCGACCGCGCGCGGCAGGCGCTGCCGTCGGGCGCCGTCACCGACGAGGCCCTCGACCGGCTGCGGAACGCCGCGGCCTACGGGGACCTGGCGGGCGCCTTCGCAGCCGTGCTGGGTGACCGTTACACCGGAGCCGGACACAGCACCGCCATCCGTTACCGGGCGATGGTGCGTGACTACCTCCAGGGACGCTGGGACAGCGCCCTGTCCTCCGCGCGCCGGATCGAGACACGCAGCCGCCCCGACGGCGCGGTCGGGCCGGGACAGCTGGCCCGGGCGCTGGCGGCGGAGATCCACTGCATGCGCGGTGAGTTGGGGCACGCCCGCGCCTGGCTGGACCTCATCCCCGACGACGTGGTCCATCCACTGGTGGACCGGGCGCGCATCGCCGTGCGGTACTGGTCGGGGCAGACGGACGAGGCGCTGGCGGGCGGATGGCTCGCCGTGCGCCGGGCACTCAAGGACGGCACGCTCGCGGGCGTGGAGCGGGTGCTGCTGCGGATTCTCGTGGTGGCCGTGCTGGAGGAGCGGCCGGAGACGGCGCGGCAGGCGCTGGAGGAGCTGGAGGCGCTGCACGAGGAGGAGGCCTCGCCCATGAGCCGGGAGGCGGTGCTCATCGGACGTGGCCTGGTGCATCGTGACGCGGGCCGGGGCCTGCTGGCCGCCCACCGGTCGCTGGCCCAGCGGGGCGACACCCCCCTGGACCTGCTGTGCTGCTACGGCCTGCTGGCGGTCGGCGACGACCCCCAGCCGTGGTTCGTCGAGGCGAGGCGGATCTCCCACATGATGGCGATCGGGCGGCCGGTGCGCGCCGTGATCGACCGCATGGCGCAGCGCCGGAACGTGTCGCTGCCGAGGCGCCGTTCGGCGAGCAGCGGGCTCAGCGAGCAGGACATCGGCCTGATCGAGCTGGTCAGTGGCGGAGCGACCAACCGGCAGATCGCGGCCCGGCTCTCCTGCAGCGAGAAGACCGTGGAGCAGCGGCTGACCCGGTTGTACAGACGTACCGGGTGCCCTTCCCGGGTGAAGCTGGCCGCGGCCTGGCTGGACGGCGGTCTGGCCCGGCTGGGGCTGGTGCCGGACACCGCCGGTAGCCAGGGCGGACCCGACCCGGGGAACGGCGCGACCGCGATCTGACAGCCCGGTCGGCCCCCCGGGGGCGGACACCGGCCGCAGCCGTTGAACGCGCAGGCAACATCCGTCGTCCGCACGGACAAAGTGTCCGTCCGGCTCCGGACTTCGTCCGGGCCGGTTCCTAGGGTGGGCGAGCAGCCCTGCTGCGGCTCGCGAGACCCGCACCGCCACACCGTGCCGGTGCTGCCGCGGAACCCCGAAAGCCCCCACTCCGCAGGAGACAGCCTCATGAGCACCGTGGTCGTGAAGCGCTCACCTCGTGTTCCCGGCCCCGAGGCTCCGGAGGACCAGATCGAGCTCGCCGAGCCCCCGATCCTCCCCGAACCCCCGACCGCCGACCTCAGCTCGGCGCTGGTCTTCCTCCCGATGCTGCTCGGCGTCGGCGCCATGGTCATGATGTTCACCCTCGGCGCCCGTTCGACGACCACCTACATGATGTCGGGGATGATGGGCGTCGCCATGATCAGCATGGGGCTCGGCCAGCTCGGCCGGCGCGGTGCCGACCGGCGGCGCAAGATGCGCGCCGAACGCCGGGACTACCTGCGCTACCTGACCCAGGTGCGCAGGCGGGTCCGGCAGTCCGCGGCCGAGCAGCGGGCGGCGGCCCAGTGGGACAACCCGCGCCCGCAGGACCTGTTGGTGATGGCCGGCCAGACGCGGCTGTGGGAGCGCAGGGCCGGTCACGACGACTTCGCGGACGTGCGCATCGGGCTCGGTTCCCGCCGCGCCAACCTGGTCCTGGTGCCGCCGGGGACCAAGCCGGTGGAGGACCTCGAACCCCTGTCGGCGATCTCGCTGCGGCGCTTCACCAAGGCCTACCAGTCGGTCGGGCACCTTCCGGTGACGCTGCCGCTGCGCCGGTTCACCAGCGTGGAGGTCGCCGGCGACGGAGCCGCCGCGCTGGGTCTGCTGCGCGCCGTGATCGGGCAGTTGGCCGTGCTGCACTCGCCGGACGAACTGCGTGTCGCGCTGCTCTCCGACGCGGTGGGACGCGCCGAGTGGGGCTGGCTGAAGTGGCTGCCGCACAACCTCCACCCGTACGAGGAGGACGCGACCGGGCCGCTGCGACTGGTGGCGGAGGACCCCGACACGCTGCTGAGCCTGCTCGGCCACGAGCTGACCGACCGCCCCGACCACGAGCCCGACGCCGTCCCCCGGGTCGGTGAACCCTTCGTCGTCGTGCTGGCCTACCGGGTGCACATCCCGGAGACCTCGCGGCTGCTCGGCGCCGGACTGCGCAACGTCGTCACTCTCGACGCCACGGGCGCCATGACCGGCGGACCGCACGTACTGCGGCTGACCCTCCAGGACGGCACCGTCCAGTTCCCCGCGGGCGACACCGTCGTCACCGCCGAGAGCGACTCGCTCTCCCCCTCGGCGGCCGAGTCCCTGGCGCGCGTCCTGGCCCCGCTCCGCACCAACGGCGGCGTCGACCTCGTCGACCAGCCCCTGGAGACCGACTTCGACCTCAGCGCCCTGCTCGGCATCCGCGACCCGCGCTCCTTCGACGTGGCCGCGCTGTGGCGCACCCGCAGCCCGCAGAGCACCCGCCTGCGGGTACCGATCGGCATCACCGAGGACAACGAGGTCCTCGAGCTGGACCTGAAGGAGTCGGCACAGGCCGGTATGGGCCCGCACGGCCTGCTGATCGGAGCGACCGGCTCCGGCAAGAGCGAACTGGTGCGCACGCTGGTCATGGGTCTGGCCGCGACGCACTCCTCCGAAGTGCTGAACTTCGTCCTGGTCGACTTCAAGGGCGGCGCGACGTTCCTGAACATGGACCGCCTCCCGCACACCTCCGCGGTGATCACCAACCTGGCCGACGAACTGCACCTGGTCGACCGTATGCGCGACTCGCTGAACGGCGAGATGATGCGGCGCCAGGAACTGCTGCGGGAGAGCGGCTACTCGTCCCTGTTCGAGTACGAGAAGGCCAGGCTGGGCGGCACCCCCCTCGCGCCGCTGCCGTCGCTGTTGGTCGTCGTCGACGAGTTCTCCGAACTGCTCGCCAACAAACCGGAGTTCATCGACCTGTTCGTCAGCATCGGCCGCCTGGGCCGATCGCTCGGCGTCCACCTGCTGCTCGCCTCCCAGCGCCTGGACGAGGGCCGCATCCACCGGGTCGAGGGCCACCTGTCGTACCGGATCGCGCTGCGCACCTTCTCCTCCATGGAATCCCGCAGTGTGATCGGCGTGGGCAGTGCCTACGAGCTTCCCTCGGCGCCCGGCAACGGCTATCTGAAGATCGACACCAGCAATCTGGCCCGCTTCAAGGCCGCCTACGTCTCCGGCCCCTGCCCGGCGTCCCCCACCGTCTCCGGCGGCCCCGCCGAGACGGCACGGGGCAGCGACGAGATCGTCGCGTTCGGCATGGAGCAGCGCCTGCCGCCGTCCCTGGACGCGTCGGAAGAGGCCGCGGAGATCCTCGTCCAGGAACCCGAGACACGGACCACACAGCCCGCGTCGGACGACGAGGAGAGCCTGCTGGAGGTCCTCGTGGGCCGGCTGGAGGGCGCCGGCCCGCCGGCCCGCCAGGTGTGGCTGCCGCCGCTGGACGTCCCGGCCACCCTCGACCAACTGCTGCCCGGCATCGTCCCCGACCCCGAGCGCGGCATGAGCGCGAGCGACTACCCGGCCCTCGGCAGGCTGCGCGTGCCGATCGGCATGGTCGACCGGCCCTTCGAACAGCTCCGGGAACTGCTGGTGGCCGACCTGTCGGGCGCCGACGGGCACATGGCGCTCGCCGGAGCACCGCAGACCGGCAAGTCCACCATGCTGCGCACCCTGATGCTCGCCCTCGCCCTCACCCACACCCCCCGCGAAGTGCAGTTCTACTGCCTCGACTTCGGCGGTGGCGGACTCCAGTCCGTGGCCGGACTGCCGCACGTCGGATCCATCGCCACCCGGCTGGACCGCGACCGGGTGCAGCGCACCGTCGAAGAACTCACCCA
This sequence comes from Streptomyces sp. NPDC001348, assembly GCF_053597535.1. Taxonomy (NCBI): domain Bacteria; kingdom Bacillati; phylum Actinomycetota; class Actinomycetes; order Kitasatosporales; family Streptomycetaceae; genus Streptomyces; species Streptomyces sp. NPDC001348. The sequence goes on from NZ_JBSFIK010000007.1 coordinate 226,831, forward strand.
GCTGCTGGAGGTCCGCGAGCGGCGCTTCACCGAACTGGGCCTGGAGTCGATCGCGGCCTACCGGGGCAGGCGCGACAGCGGGGAGATCGACGACCCCTACGGCGACGTGTTCCTCGTCATCGACAACTGGGGCACCCTCAAGCAGGACTTCGAGGACCTCGAACCGCGCATCACCGACCTGGCCGCCCGCGGTCTGTCGTTCGGACTGCACGTCGTCGCCTCGGCGGTGCGCTGGTCTGAGATCCGGCCCCGGGCCCGCGATCTGTTCGGCACCAAGTTCGAACTGCGGCTCGGTGACGGCGGGGAGTCCGAGCACGGCTCGAAGGTCGCCGCCACCGTCCCCCACCAGCCGGGCCGCGGACTCACCAACGCCAAGCTGCACTTCCTGTGCGCGCTGCCGAGGCTGGACAGCTCCCCGCGGAGCGACGACCTCACCGCCGCGACCAAGGCCGCCGTCGCCGAGATCGACACCTTCTGGACCGGGCGCTCGGCCCCCGGGGTGCGGCTGCTGCCCACCCAGCTGCCGCTGGCCAAACTGCCGGCACCGGAAGGAGACCTGCGGGTGGCCCTCGGCTGGGACGAGCAGCGGCTCGCCCCCGTGTGGCACGACTTCGGCACCACGCCGCACCTGCTGGTGTTCGGCGACAGCGAGACCGGCAAGACGAACGTGCTGCGCCTGGCCATCGACGCCGTCACCCGCCGCTTCACCCCCGACGAGGCCCGCATCCTCCTCGCCGACACCCGCCGCGACCTGTTCGGCGCCGTTCCCGAGGAGTACCGGGTCGGCTTCGCGGTCGACGGCGACAGCCTCACCCAGCTCGCCGGCAGCGCCGCGGTGTCGGTCGGCAAACGAGTCCCCGGAGCCGACATCGCGCCCGAACGGCTGGCCCGCCGCGACTGGTGGACCGGGCCCCGGCTGTTCGTGCTCGTCGACGACTACGACCTCTACGGCGGCGGCCCGGGCATGGGCACGCAGTCACCGCTGAACGCCCTGGCCCCGATGCTCGCCCACTCCGTCAACATCGGGCTGCACCTGGTGATCTCCCGCTCCACCTCGGGCGCCTCCCGGGCCATGATGGACCCCGTCCTGCGCCGCATCTGGGAACTGGGCAGTCCCGCCCTGCTGCACTCCTACCCCAAGGAGGAGGGCAAGTTCATCGGCGAGGCCCGGCCCCGGACGCTTCCCCCCGGCCGCGCCCAGCTCGTCACCCGGCGCGGCATCCGGCTGATCCAGGTCGGATACGCAGGCCCCTGACGGCGGCCCCCGCCACCCGCCCACGCCACCGTCACCCCCATGTCCTCCAGGAGCACCATGACCACCGCAGTCTCCGCCCCCGGCGCCCGCCGGACGGTCAGCACGGAGGTGTGCCGGCTGACGATCGCCGGCCCGGTCGGCCGTGCCGACCTCGCCGTGCCCGTCACCACACCCGTCTCCGCCCTGCTGGCGATGCTGATGCGGCACATCCCCACCGACCTCGGCCGGGGCGTCGGCACCTGGACACTCCAGCGGCTGGGCGAGCCCCCGCTGGACATCGACGCCACACCGCAGAGCGCGGGACTGGTCCACGGCGACATCCTGTACCTGCGCCCCGCCGACGACCCGATGCCGGAGCTGGAGTTCGACGACGTCGCCGACGGCGTCGCCCACGCCGTCGCCTCCCGCCGCGACCGGTGGCGTCCGGAACTGACCCGCCGTCTCTTCCACTCCCTCGCCGCCCTCGTACTGGCCGGTTTCGCCGTGGCCGTCCCCGGCACCGCGGACGGTGCGCTCGTACCCGTGCTCTACGCGATCGCCGCCATCGCCCTGTGCGTCGGCGGCGCCCTGGACCAGCGGCGGCCCGCCGACCGGACCACCCTGCTGATCACCGGCCTCGGCACCGGTGTGTTCTCGGCCCTGACCGGGCTGACCGCCCTGCACGGCGAGGCCGGCCTACTGTCGCCCCGCCCCGGTGACATCATGCTCGGAGGGGGATGCGCCGCCCTGATGTCCGCGGTGTTGCTGGCCCTGCCCCGGCTTTCCCTGACGCTGACCAGCACGATGCTGCTCACCGCCGTCCTCGCCACGACCGGCGGCACGCTGTCCGCCGCCTTCGGCCTGGACGCGGCCGGCAGCACGGTGACGGTGGCGGTCGTCTTCTTCCTGCTCGGCCACCTCGCGCCGAGGGCCTCGCTGCGACTGGCCCGGCTGCGCGTCCCGCAACTGCCGCGCAACGCCGACGAACTCCAGGAGGACATCGACCCCCAGGTGGAGCACCTCCTCAGCAGGCGCGCCGCCAACGCCGACGCCATGCTCACGGTGATGAGCATCGCCACCGGGCTGCTGTGCGCGACCGCGTTCGTCCTGCTGGCCCGGCACAGCGGCTGGCTGCACTGGCTGTTCGCCCTGGTCCTCTCCGGCGCGGCACTGCTGCGCTCGAAGAACCTGAACGGGACCTGGCAGCGCGTTCCGATGGCCCTGTGCGGCGCGCTCGGACTGCTCACCGTGGTGTACGCGTGGGCGTCGGCCGCCTCCCCCTCCGTCGGGTGCGCGCTGCTGCTGGCCCTGCTGGTGGCCGCCGGAGCGCTGCTGGTCGGAGCGTGGCGGCTGCCCACGACCCGGCTGCTTCCGGTGTGGGGGCACATCGCGGACATCCTCGAGGTGGTCACCGCGCTGGCCCTGCTGCCGCTGACACTGCAACTGCTGCACGTGTACGCCTACTTCCGCGCCATGGTCAGCTGAGGGGGGAGCCGTGCAAAGCCGACGCGACCACCTGCACGCCTACCAGTTCGCCACCGGCCGTCTGGCCTCGGCCCTGGTCTCCGGCGACCCGGGAACCGGCGAGACACCCATGCGCCGGTCCGGGCTCGGCAGCATGTTCGGCGTCATCGCCGCCGTCCTGCTCGTCCTCGTCTCCGTGGTCTACGGGGTGATCAAGCCCGTCGACAACACGTCGTGGAAGAAAGCCGGTGCCCTGGTCGTCGAGAAGGAGACCGGCAACCGCTACCTCTACGCCGGCGGCATGCTGCACCCCACCGCGAACTACGCCTCCGCGCTCCTGCTGGCCGGCGGCAACACCGCCGTGCAGCAGGTCTCCCGTGCGTCGATGGACGACGTGCCCCGGGGGGCGCCCCTGGGGATCCCGGGCGCCCCCGACGACGTCGCACCGCCGTCGTCGCTGCTGACCGGGGCGTGGACCGACTGCCTGCGCACCGGCTCCGGTCCGGGCGAGGCGCTCGACTTCGCCCCGCGGTCCGCCCGGGGCGTACCGGACGACGCCCGGGTCTTCGTGTCCGGTCCCGGCGGGACCCGCTACGTGCTGTGGCGGAACACCAAGTACCCCGTCGACGGCCGGTCCTCGGTCGTCGCCCTCGGCCTGGACACCGAGCAGCCCGTCAGCGCTCCCTCGGCCTGGCTGGACGCGCTGCCCACCGGCACCACCATCGCTCCCGCCCGGATCCCGAAGGCCGGCACCGAGGGCGGCACCCTGGGGGGCGCCGCGGTACGGGTCGGCCAGTTGTTCCGCACCGTCGTCAACGGAACCGACCACTTCTACGTCCTCAGGGACGACGGTGTCGCCTCCCTCACCGCCACCGAGGCCGCGCTGCTCGCCGCAGCACCGGGCGGCAAGGACGCCAGGAAGGTCAGCCCCACCGACATCGCCGCCGTCCACGCCTCCTCCGACGACTCCCTGCTGCACCGCATCCCCGACCTGCTGAACGGCACCGACGCCACCGCCGACGCCGGGTCCGCGCTGTGCCTGCTGCGGACCGTGGACCACTCGGGGGTGCGCAGCCGGATCGTACGGGAGACCGGACGCGTGACCGCCGCGGGCACCCGGGTCGTCGTCCCGCCGGCCCACGCGGTCCTCGCCGTTCCGCCGAAGAAGCCGGGGGACTACGGCACCCCGGAGCCCTTCCTGATCACCGAGCAGGGTGTGAAGTACCCGCTCGTCGGCCAGGCCGTGGACGCCCTCGGCTACAGCGGGATCACCCCGCGGACCCTCCCGGCCGCCACCCTCGACCTGATCCCCGCCGGCCCGCGGCTCAGCCGGGCCGGGGCCGCCGCCGTCGTCCAGGGAGGCAGCTGAGATGGCCGGGCGGTCCGGGGACCGTCCGGCGGCGCGCGGCGACTTCGGCCACCGCCTGTCCGCCAGGCTGTCCCGTATGGCGCCGGGCACCGGCGGGCCCGCGCTGGAGTCGCGGAGCGTCGGCACGGCGCTGCTGGTCCACCCGCGCGGCTTCGTGGACAGCCGGGCGCTGAACTTCACCCGGCGCCTGGCCGCCGACCCCCAGCACACCCTCGTCGTCCTCGACCTGCCCGCCAGCCCCGAGGACGCGGTGTGGGACAAGGTCGCCCGGTCCCTGGCCCGCCGGGGCGGCAGTTTCCGTATCGTCCCCGGCCGCGGCACCCGGGAGGACGTCAAGCAGGCCGCCCAGTTGCTGGCGGACCGGCTGCAACGTGTGGTGCTCGCCCCCGACGGGACCGTGGTCCCCGCGGCGGGCGGGGCACTGTTCGTCCCCGCCGGCCACGGCCTGGGCTGGCTGCGGTACCGGCCCGGGATGCCGTCGGTACCGGAGTCACGGCGTTTCCCCAAGCCGCAGTGGGAGTTCTCGGTGCCCGACCGGCCGCGCCCGACCGGCGCGGGCGGCGTGGTCGAGCCGCTGCCCGGCGGCGCGTGGATCCGCGGCACCTGGGAGGACGCGGCCGCCCCCGAACACCGTCAGTGGCTGATCGACCGGTTCGTCGGCCACCCCGACCAGATCGGGGTGGCGCTCGGCAGCCCGGGGACGTCCGCCCTGCCGCTCGAGGAGGTCTCCGCGTTCTGGGACACGCTGCCCCCCACCGCACGGCCCATGGTGCGCTTCCTGCCCTACGGTCCGGTGGCCGTCCCCAGCGGCACACCGCTCGGTCAGGCCCTGGCCGACCTGCTGGACGAACCCGTCGTCGTCCACGCGGGCGTGCCCACTCCCGGCGCGGACGGCGGGGCGCCCGTGGTGCGTACCGTCGTACGCGACGGAACGCTGGGCTGGCGTCCGTACGCCGAACAGTTCGGCTTCCTGCCGCGCTCGCGGACCGGCGGCCGGGCACAGGCCCCGCTGCCCCTGAACACCCGGGTCCCGGTGGGGGACATCCCGGCCATCGGGCACGGCGTCTACCAGTACTCCCCGGACGTGGTCCTGGAGGTCGTGCAGAGCGGCCTGTGGGTGCGCCCGGCGGCGGAGCCGTCCGACGGCCACACCGTGCGCTTCGCGCCGGCCGATCCCGTGTACCCCGCCATCCTGTACGACGAGACCAACCCGATGGCCGCCGACCGTATGCGGTACATCTCCTACGAACTGCTGCGCGGCCTCGACCCCTCGTTCGGCCGGCAGGGCCGCATCATGCCCTCGAGCGAGGCGGGCCGGTTCCCCGAAGGCGGCCCGCCGCCGCTGCCGCCCGGGGGACCGGTCCCCGCCGAGCCCGGGCCGGCCGACGGACGCGTCCTGGAGGCCGCGCCGAGCACGGAGCGGACCGCGCCGTCCTCCTCGGTACGAGGGAGCGCGTGGACGGACCTTCCGGCGGCCCGGACGCAGGGGGCCGCCCCCGTCGCGGGCCGGCCCGCCCCGCCCCAGCAGGGGCCCGACGGCCTGCCGCCGGCCCGTGTGCCCACGTCACAGCCGGGACCGGAGCAGGCCGCCCCGCAGCCGTCGGTGGTGCCGACGGCCCGGTCGGTGGCCGGCCCCGGCCTGCCCGCTCTGCCGCCCGTCGCCACGGGCCCGGCAGCCGCCCCGCCCTCGCATGAACCGGCGGGGTCCGCGGCGCCGTTCGCCCCCACACCCGATCAGACCAACACCCCGCAGCCGGCACCGACGGCCCCTCCGCCGTCGTCGGCACCGGTCCCCCCTGCGCCGGTGCCGACGGATCCCCCGTCGTCGGCACCGGTCCTCCCCGTGCCGGTGCCGACGGATCCCCCGTCGTCGGCACCGGTCCCCCCTGCGCCGGTGCCGACGGATCCCCCGCCGTCGGCACCGGCCATCCCCCCGGCGTCCGGGGGGCCGTCCGCGCCGGCGGTGTCCCCGCCGGCGGAGCCCGTCCCCGCGCCCCCGCACGTACCGCCGCCCGCGCCCGGTCCGGCGGCCACACCTGTCCCGGCACCGTCGGCGGCGCCGCGCATCCGCCTGGAGTCACCGAGCCCCCAGCCGGTCCGGCCCGCGCCGCAACCCCCCGCGGCGGCCCCCGAGCCGGCCGGGGACGACGCCCTTCCAGCCCCCTTGCCCGTGGCCGCGCCACCCCCCGTGCCGTCGGTTCCGCAGGGCGGTGGTGCTCCACAGGGCGCCGGCGCCCCGCGGGTACAGCCGGCGCCCGCGCCCGCCGCCGACGTCGTACCACCGGAGAAGGGCATCGACCGGGAACGCGACTGGGTGCGACGGAGTCTCGGCGCCCGCTACGACACCGCCGCGGCCTTCGTCACCCGCTTGCTGTCCGAGTCCCCGGGGCTGCACGGCGGCCCGCGCAGCTCGGCGAGCGACGCGCTGACCGACCTGGCGGCCGCCCGCCTGTACCTCTCGGGTGCGACCTCGGCCATCGACGCGGCCATCCGGGCGGCGACGACCGGACCGCACGTACCGCTGTCGCGCTGCGCCGCCGGCGGACTGCGCAGGCTGCCGTCCTACCGGGGCGGCGCACTGCTGCGGGCCACCCTCAGCGCGGCCGAACGCGCCTGGTACCGGGAGGGCACGGCGTTCACCGAGCGTTCGTTCCTCTCGGCCCTGTCCGCGGTCCGCCGGGGCCTGGCCGGCAACACCGACGTCCTCATCTGGTCACTGACGGCCCGTCGTACCGCGCTGGTGCTGCCGGAGATCCCGGACCGGGTCGTCTTCGCGCCGGGCACCGGGTTCAAGGTGCTGCGCACCGTCGACGGCGACCGCCCGGCGATCATGCTGCGCGAGCTGTCGGCGTCCGAGGCCGACGAGCAGGGACGCGTCGGCGAGGGCCGCGTACCGCTCGACGAGATCGCGCTGGCGGGCCTGGAACAGATCCACGAGTTCTGGAAGCAGGCCGGTGACGACCCGGAGCGGACGGGCGATCCGCTTCCCGACGAGCACGCGGCGGCCTTCCGTGCCGCTCCCGGACTGCTACAGACCCCACCGAACACACCAGGAGGGCCGCGGCAGCCCGGGTCCTCGGCCGGTACCTTGCCGCAGAAAGGGGCGTAGCCGTGAACCGGCAGGTCCTGAGAGTCTCGATGACCCACCCCGGTGCCTACCGCACCGTGTCCCAGGCGCTGGCCGCCGCCGGGGAGGGCGCGCTGATCTCCATCGCGCCCGGCACCTACCAGGAGGCCCTCACCCTCAACCGTGCGGTCACCCTGTCCGCGGACGGCGACCCCGGCAGCGTGCGGCTCGAGTCGCCGGTGGGCAGTGCCGTCGTCGTGGACGCCGAAGCGGTGCAGCTGTCGGGCCTCACGCTCGCCGGTTCCGACGCGAACGCCGCCGTCGTGGACGTCCGCCGTGGGCAGGCGGCACTCGACGGCTGCACCGTGGTGGGCAACGCCTGGGCCGCGGTGATCGCCTGGCAGGCCGGTCAGCTGGCGATGCGGGACTGCCGGGCGAGCAACCCGGGCGGCGCCGGGATCGTGGTGACCGCGCCCACCGCCAACACGGTGGAACGCACCACCCTCACCGATCTGGGTTCCTCCGCCGTCGTCGTCGCCGAGAACGGACGCCTCACCGTGCGCGGCTGCGTCCTGGAACGTGTCGGCGGGAACGGGATCTGCGTCAACGGGCAGGGCGGGATCACCGTCGAGTCCACCACCGTGACCGGGAGCGCGAAGCCCGCGGTCGTGGTGGAGCAGCAGGCCAAGGCGGAACTGATGCGGGTCACCGTCACCGGCTCCGCCAGCCTGGACGCGTATCTGACCAGTACGGGCCTGACCACGTTCACCGAGTGCTCCCTCGGCGGGTCGGGCGGGCAGTCGGTGCACGTCAGCGGTGGAGCGTCCCCCGTGCTGCGGGACTGCACCCTGGACTCCGCGACCAGCAGCGGGCTCCAGGTGACGGGCGCCTCCCAGCCGCGCCTGGAGAACTGCGCGATCACCGGTACCCCGCTGGCCGTGCTCCTCGAGGACGGCAGCCGGGCGGCCTTCGTCCGGCTCCGGGTCCGCGGGGCCGCCCGGGGCACGGCGCAGCTGAGCGGCGGCGCCACCGCGGTCTTCCAGGAGCTGTCGGCCCAGGACGGCTCGGCCGGACTGCGCGGGTCGGGCTCCGCCCGCCTGGAACTGCGCGACTGCGACCTGGACCTCCACCAGGGCACCGGCGTGGAGCTCAACGAGGGTTCCACCGCCCGGCTCGACGGTGTGCGGCTGCGTGCCGCGGGCGACTGGGGCATCGCCGTGTCCGGCGGGGCACGGGCCGAGGTGGAGTCGTCCACCGTCGCGGACGCCGGCGTGCTCGTGGGCACCGACGGGGAGGTGGTGCTGCGGGACAGTGAGCTGACGGGGTCCTCGGTGGACGGGGCCAGGGTGCTGGGCGGGGGCACCCTCACCGCGGCCGGCTGCCGGGTGCACGACGCCAAGGGGCACGGCGTCAACATCCAGGCGTCGGGCCGGGCGGACCTCAGCGACTGCACGATCGTCGACAACGTGGGCGACGGTGTCCGCAGCAACTCCGACGAACTGGTCGGCATCCAGCGGTGCGAGGTCGCCAACAACAGCGGCACGGGAGTCAACCGGCTCAGGGGCGGCGAGGACCACGAGCAGCCGCCGCCCGGCGCGCCGGCCCCCGCACGCGGCGGCACGCGCCAGGACAGGGCGGCGGCGCCGGGCGGCGAACGCCGCTCCGGCTCCGTCGGTACCGGACCGCTCGCCGAACTCGAGGCACTGGTCGGGCTGGAGAGCGTCAAGCGCGAGGTCAACGGCCTGATCAACCTCAACAAGATGACGCAGCGGCGCGAGGAGCTGGGCCTGCCCATGCCGCCGATGAGCCGTCACCTGGTCTTCGCGGGGCCGCCGGGCACCGGCAAGACCACCGTGGCCCGTCTCTACGGCACCGTCCTGGCCGAACTCGGCATCCTCAGCCAGGGACACATCGTCGAGGTCTCCCGCTCGGGGCTCGTCGCCCAGATCATCGGCGGTACGGCGATCAAGACGACCGAGGTGTTCAACAAGGCCCTCGGCGGTGTGCTGTTCATCGACGAGGCGTACACGCTCACCAACCAGTCCAAGGGCAGCGGCCCCGACTTCGGCCAGGAGGCCGTCGAGACGCTGATGAAGCTGATGGAGGACCACCGCGACGAGATCGTCGTCATCGTCGCCGGATACTCCGAGCAGATGGACCAGTTCCTGGAGTCCAACCCCGGCATGGCGTCGCGCTTCGCCCGCACGGTGGAGTTCCCCAACTACGAGGTCGACGAACTGGTCACCATCGTGCAGGGCCTGTGCGGCAAGCACTACTACGAACTCGACGACTCCGCCCTGGACGCCCTCACCCGGTACTTCGAGAACATCCCCAAGGGACCGACGTTCGGCAACGGCCGGGTCGCCCGCTCGCTCTTCGAGACCATGATCAGCAACCAGGCGTCGCGCCTCGCCGTCGACCCGCCGCGTGACACGGCCGCGCTGGGCCGCCTGGAGGCGGCCGACATCGGGCCCGTACCGGAGGGCGACGCCGGCCGGCCGGAGTCCGCGCCGGAGCCGGCCCCGCAGCGGGCGGCGGGGTTCCAGCCGCCCACCGAGCCGCCGCCCGCCATGCGCCGCCTGGCCGGGCTGTGCGGTCTGCGGGACGTGCGGGCGGCGCTGCTGAAGCGCACCAACGACCTGGTGGCGGCGTGCCGCGACGGCGGGCCGGTCGTCCCGGCCGCCAACGTCGCCCTCGTCGGCGAGGAGGGCAGCGGCCGGCGCGCCGTGTCCACGCTGTACGCGAAGTGCCTCGCGGAGACCGGCGTCCTGCCCAACGGGGCGGTGCACCGCGCCGCGCTCTCGCGGGTTCCGGCCCGGTGGACGGACCAGCCCCAGGCCCATGTGGCCACGCTGTTCGAGGAAGCCGAGGGCGGCGTGCTCGAACTCGAACTGGACGCGGCCTTCACCGCCCGGCCGGCGCACGAGCGGACGGCGGTGTGGGACGCCCTGGTGGCCGCCGCGGACCGTTCCCCGCGTACCGCGATGGTGCTGCGGGCGACGCCCACCGCGCTCCGTGCGGCGCTGCCGCAGGGCAGCGCCGCCGCCAACTGTTTCGCGGAGTACCTGCACCTGCCCGGTTACGGGCCGGAAGACCTCACGGAGCTGGTCTGCCGCCGCCTGGCCGGGCGCGGCCACCAGCTCGGCGAGGGCACCCGCGACGCCCTCGCGGAGCTGCTGGCCGCCGAGGCGCCCGCCGAGGGCGCCCGGGGCGCGCACCGTCTCGCGGACCGCATCGCGGAGCGGTCGAAGGCGCCCGCCCTGCGGCCCCGGGACATCCCGGCACCGCATCCCGCCCCGGCGCCGGAGGCCTTTGGTGACACGCGGGCACAGCTCCGCGTACCGGCAGGCAACGAAGACCGTTCACCGTTCCTCGCGGGCGCGGTGTCCGCGCAGGATTGAGCACAGCAGAGGGTGCCGCGGGGAACGCCGCGGTGCACCACCCAGTCGGAGAAGGGATGAGCGATGGCTGAGGTTTCGCCGACAACGGTCGACGTAGAGGGAATGCGGGCGGCGCTGCCGCATTTCGAGCAGGCGCTCACCGAGACGGCCAGCGCGTACACCAACATGCACGACCAGGCGATCACCCTGGAGAGCAACTGGAAGGGGGACGCCAGGTCGGCCTTCGTCAGCGCCCTCAACACGTGGCTGGAGAACTGCGACACCGTCAAGAAGCAGCTGCAGATCGTCACCGAGAAGCTCGAGTCGCTGACCGGCGAGTACGGCCGGGTGCACACCAGCACGACCGACTCGGCGACCTCCCTCCAGCAGGCCATCGGCGCCGGACTGCCCGGATTCTGAGCCGAGGCCGGCGCGAACCCACCCGGGGCGCGTCGGCCGGCCGACCGGTGAGACCACAGAACCTCTGAACGAAAGGAACGGGCATGGCCACCTACGAGGTCAGTTTTTCCCAGATGGAGTTCGTCGCGGGCGAGATGCAGACCATCACCAAGAACCTCCAGGAGATGATCAGCAACCTGGACGACTCCTCCAAGCAGCGCCTGCACGAGTGGAGCAGTGACGCGCGCCAGACCTACAACGCCGCGAAGGCCAAGTGGGACGCGGCCGCGGAGGAGATGCAGCGGCAGGCCGGGATGGCCACCTCGTCGCTGGGGACGATCACCGAGCACTACGTGCACGGCGAGAAGTACGGCGTGAACCTCTGGGAGTCGTGATCCCTTGCTGACAAGGGGCCGCAACCTCGGTTACGGACGGGAGGTGACCAACGGTGGGTGATCAGAGCACCTACAGCAAGAGCGACAACCAGAAGGCGCACGAGCAGGCGGTAAGTCAGTCCAAGGAACCGCAGCAGTACAGCGGCGGCACGTACTCCGACAGCAGCCAGGGGACGATCGACCATTCGCCGCTGCCGGCGCTCCCCGCGTTGTCGGTGTCCTCGACATCCAAGGACGGGTCCGGCGACGTAAAGGTCGACACCGTCGTGCTGAAGAGTTATGCCGACAACCTGGACCAGCTGGCCGAGATCATCGGTACCGCCAGGACCAAGGTCGAGGATCTCGCGGACATCGCGCCCGGTGCCTTCAAGGAGGCCGAGGAACTCAAGGCGGCGGTGACCGGCGACAAGGGTCTGCGGCCGAACTACACCGAGGCCCTCCATGACCTGCGTACGGCACTGATGGACACCGCGAAGAACCTCCGGGCGCTGGCCACGAAGTACTCCACGATCGAGGAACTGAACCAGAAGGGGGGCGATGAACTGCGGACCCTGATCACGACGGCGCAGACGGAGCTCCAGGCGTTGCAGCAGGATCAGCTCTGATCGAAGTCGACGCCGTCGGCACACAGCGCCGATCGACCGGCCCTCGGCGGCCGCGCGGAATGACGGACAACGGCGCCCCGTACCTGGCGGGGCGCCTCGTGAGTGATGTGGCAGCGCAACGTCCATGAAGTGGCGTTGCGCGTTATTGGCGTTGCGCGACGGGAGCGCGGAAGCATGGCCGACGGCAGCAAGAGCAGTGACGTCCCTGGTTTCACCGAGGGAGAGGACGGCGTCTTCGCCGACGCCAACGGTGACACCAGCGGCGACTACAGCAACTGGGACTGGAAGCACATCATGGCCGCGATCACCGGTGGCGCGGCCTACACGGGCTCCGACCTCGAGCAGAAGGCAGCGGGCTATTCCAACCCGCTGACCGTCCAGAACGCGGCCAACACCTTCTGGTACGTGCAGGAGGTGCTGAAGGAAGTCGGCGATGACCTGGTCGGCCTGGCCGAAAGTGTGACCGGTGAGAACGGGTTCTGGAAGGGAGAGGCGGCGACGGCTTTCAGCTCCGCCATCTCCGGGCTCGGGCGGCAGACGCTCCAGATGGCCGACGTGCTTTCGGGCGGCGTCACCGGCGACAACAACGTGCCTCAGCAGCTCGCGAACAACGCGCAACACCTCTACGAGGCGATCGCCAAGGTCAAGGACATCGACAACTGGTACGCCAAGGAGGCCGCCCGGATCGACCCGGACCTCGTGATGAGCAACGGCCTGGTCCGGGTCAGCGCCAACGAGAAGATCGTCAAGATGATGACCGACGACATGCGGCAGGTCCTCGTCGCCCTGGCGAAACACTACAAGATCAACAAGGATTCCATCTCCCAGCCGACATCACCCAGCAATCCGGCGACGACGGGTGGTACGCCGGCGACGACGGGTGGTACGCCGACGGCGACGGGTGACTACTCGACGACGGGCTACAACGGGGCGACGGGTAACGCGTCGGGCTCGGGTAGCGGGTACGGGGGTGCGGGCAACGGATACGGGGGTGCGGGCAACGGATACGCGGGCTCGGGCAACGGGTACGGGGGTGCGGGTAGCGGGTACGCGGGCTCGGGTAGCGGGTACGCGGGCTCGGGTAGCGGGTACGCGGGTGCGGGCAACGGGTACGGGGGTGCGGGCAACGGGTACGGGGGTGCGGGCAACGGGTACGGGGGTGCGGGCAACGGATACGCGGGCTCGGGCAACGGGTACGCGCCTGGGTCCCAGGGTTCACAGGGCCACGGGGGACAGCCCCAGTTCAGGATGGCGGTCCCTGCCCCCGCCGGGGCGTCGGGGGAGCAGCAGCCTGGGGTTTTGTACGAGCGTCAGCCGGCGTTGACGCCGGAGGAGCAGCAGGCCGGGGTTGCGTATGACCGTCAGCCGGCGGTGACGTCGGGGGAGCAGCAGCCTGGGGTTTTGTACGAGCGTCAGCCGGCGGTGACGTCGGGGGAGCAGCAGCCTGGGGTTTTGTACGAGCGCCAGCCGGCGTTGACGCCGGAGGAGCAGCAGGCCGGGGTTGCGTATGACCGTCAGCCGGCGGTGACGTCGGGGGAGCAGCAGCCTGGGGTTCTGTATGACCGGCAGCCGGCGTTGACGCCGGAGGAGCAGCAGGCCGGGGTTGCGTATGACCGTCAGCCGGCGGTGACGTCGGGGGAGCAGCAGCCTGG
>NZ_JBSFIK010000007.1:240493-286691 GCF_053597535.1 Streptomyces sp. NPDC001348
GGGGTTCTGTATGACCGGCAGCCGGCGTTGACGCCGGAGGAGCAGCAGGCCGGGGTTGCGTATGACCGTCAGCCGGCGGTGACGTCGGGGGAGCAGCAGCCTGGGGTGGCGTCACCGCCGCAGCCCACGCTGGTGGGGGTGTCGGAGTCGGTGACCAGCGGGCCGGCACCGTCCGGGGCCCTGCCCGATCCGCCGCAGCCCACGCTGGTGGGATGGTCGATGTCGGTGTCCAAAGGGCCGGAGCAGTCCGGGGTCGCTCCGGACAGTCCGGCGGAGCCGGAGCCGGCGGTACTGCCCGGCTTCTAGACGGCTGGCGCCCGCCTCGTGACCGGCCGGGCCAGCGAATGCAGTAGACCTGGGATCGACGCGAGCGTCGGGTGGAGGGAAACGCGGGGCCATGGCCGGCGGTAACAAGAGCAGTGACGTCCCTGGCTTCTCCGAGGGCGAGGACGGTGTCTGGGCCACCAAAGACGGAGACACCAGCGGTGACTACAGCAGCTGGGACTGGAAGCACATCATGGCGGCCATCAACGGCGGCGCCGCCTATGTCGCCGACAGTCACAATCAGGAGCAGGCCAAGCAGTTCTCCGATCCGGAGACCGTCCAGGAGGCGGCCAACACCTTCTACTACACGCAGCAGGTGTTGGAGGAGGTCGCTCAGGTCCTGAAGGACCAGACCGACCAACTGACGGGCGAGAACGGACCGTGGCAGGGTGAAGCGGCGTCAACCCTGAGAACAGCCATGGCCGGGCTCTCGACGCAGGTGCAGCACATGTCCGACACGCTGTCGGGCGGCGTCACCGGCGACTACAACGTCCCGCAGCAACTGGCGGACAACGCCCAGCATCTGCGCGAGGCCAAGGCGAAGATCAACGACATCAACGCGTGGTACGCCCAACAGGCGCTGGCGATCAATCCGCACCTTCTGATGAGCAACGGCCTGGTCCGGGTCAGTGCCAACAAGAAGATCGTCGAGATGATGGGCAACGACATGCGGAGTGTGCTCGTTGCCCTGTCCCAGCACTACAAGGTCACCAAGGACTCCGTCAGCCAGCCGACCTCCCCCACCAACCCGGCGAACTCCCCGTCCGACAACATGCCCTATACGGGTGACGGAATGCCGTACACCGGCGATGGAATGCCTTATACCGGCGACGGGATGCCGTATACCGGCGGTGGCGTACCGAACTACGGTGACGGAGCGCCGTACACCGGCGACGGAATGCCGTACAACGGAGGTGGCATACCGAACTACGGCGGGAACTCGCCCCAGGACGTCGCCGCCCCGACCGACTACCCGAACACCGGTCTGACGCCCGGCACCGGGACGCTGGACCCCACGGACCCGGGCTCCTTCGCACCGAACGCGACGGACCTGGGAGCCCCGGGCTCGACCGCGGACGGCCCCGGCATCAAAGACGCGACCGTGTCCCCGGCGCCCTTCGACGCATCCGATCTCGGCTCGGGCGCGCCCCTGGACAACGGGCCGGGGCTGAGCCCGAACGCGTTCACCGGTGATACGTCACTTGGTGGCGACCCGGCGAACATGCCCTCCACGGGGCAGCTGGACCCGGCCATGGACGCGGCGCTCAACCCCAACGGCCAGGGCACCGGCGCTCCGATGCCCGAGGTCGCCCCCTTCCCGCTGGGCGCGGGCCTGACCTCGCCCGGAACCGGCAGCACCGGCCCCAAGGCCCGCACGCTGGACGCGCCTTCCAAGTTTCCCGGAGACCTGGGCCTGGACAGTCCGGGAGCGACCGGTCAGGGCTCGTCCACCGCACCGGGTACCGCCGACATCGCCGGGTTCCCGGACACGAGCCTGCCCGATGTGAACACCGACGGCATCGCGGCCCCGGGCACCGGTGTGGGTTCGGTCCCCGACGTCTCCGGTTTCCCGTCGGCCGGCCTGTCCACCGACGCGCCCGGGTTGCCGGGCGGAACGGCGGATGTCGCCGGTTTCCCGTCGACCGGTGTGGGAGACGGGGTTCCGGGCCTGTCCGACATGCCGACCGATGCTGCCGGGGTTCCTGGCGCCGGTGTCAATGCGTTCCCGGGCAGCACGGCCCTCGACGGTGCCGGTCGCACGCCGATGATGCCCATGATGCCGATGGGCGGTATGGGGGGCATGGGTGGCGGTGCCGGCGGACAGGAGGGCGCGCCGTCCGACGCGTCCGGTCTGCTGGGCGGCGATGTCACTCCGTGGACCGGCTCGTCCGACCTGGGCGGTGACACGCCCGGTGAGGTGACCGGCGGTGTCGGTGCCGGTGGGCCCGGGTTGCACCTGCCGGGTCGGGAAGACCTGGCGGCGCCCGGGCTGCCCGGTGGATCGGCTGGATCGGCGGATGTCGCCGGTTTCCCGTCGACCGATCTGGGAGACGGGGTTCCGGGCCTGTCCGACATGCCGACCGATGCCGCCGGGCTTTCCGGCGACGGTGCCGACGCGTATCCGGGCAGCACGGCCCCGGGAGGTGGCGCCGGTACCCCGATGATGCCGATGATGCCGATGGGCGGTATGGGGGGCATGGGTGCCGGTGGCGGTGCCGGCGGGCAGGAGGGCGCGCGGTCCGACGCGTCCGGTCTGCTGGGCGGCGATACCGGTCCCTGGGCTCACACGGCGGATGCCGCGGATCCCACGGGCGACGTCGTCGGCGGTGCCCGGGCCGGTGGGCCTGGGCTGAACCTGCCGGGTGACGGTGCAGAACACCTGGTGGCCGGAGGACCGTCGCCGCAGACCGCCGACGGCGCCGGCATGGCGGACGGCGCCAACAGTGCGGCCAGTGCGGACGGCGCGGAAAGCGCCGGCAGCGCCGCCGGTACGCCGGTGATGCCCATGATGCCGATGGGTGGGATGGGCGCCGGAGCGGCGGGCGGCGAACGCGAGCAGCAGCGTTCCGACGCGTCCGGACTGCTGTTCACCACGGGCGAGCCATGGGCGGGCACCCCGGCGGCGGACGGTCCGGCCGTCGGGTCGCCGAACGGTGCGGCGCCCGGTGACGCGTACCTGAGCCTCGGCGACGGCGTCGGAGCCGGCCACCCCGCGGCCACCGCGGCATGGCCGCCGTCGGCGGCGGAGGAGCCGGCTCAGGAGCAGCCGTACGCAGCGCAGGCCGAGCAGTCCGCCGCGGGATTCCCGGCGGTGATGCCGTTCCTGGGGCCTGGGGCGTCCGCGGGCGGTACCGGAACCAGCAGCGGCCGCAGCCGGGGCGAGCGCGGTGAACGGACCGAGCAGGCCGAAGGCGCCCCGGCGGCCCTGTGGGGCGATGCCGAGTGGCCGGCCGGGCAGCCCGGCGCGCCGGGCGCCGAGCCGTCCCAGGGCCTTTCGCAGTCGGCGTGGGACACGCCGCACGCAGCGGCCGTCACACAGCCGTCGGCACCCCCAGCGGCCGCCACAGAGCCGCCTGTTGCCGCCGACCCGGCGGGCGTCCACCCCGCTGCCGAGGAGGCTCCTCCGGCACCCGGGGCGCAGCTCCCCGTGCACACCGAGGTCGCGGCGCCCGCGCACCAGGCCGCGACCGCCTACCGGACACCGGCCGCTCCGGCCGGGGAGCCGCAGGCGCAAGGCGAACAGCAAACTGCCCACCAGGAGCCCGTCCACCAGGAGCCCGTCCCCCACGTCTCGGCCACCGAGGCGCCCGCGGCGGACGACCCGACGACCTGGGACGTCTCGACCGGGTCACTGTTCCCCCTGCTCGGGGGGCACGGGCAGGAGACGGACACCGGCAGCGGCGCGGGCACCGAGGCGGCCCGGCAGGAGGCGGCCGCCGCCACCTCCGTCATGGCCGGTGCGTACGCCATCGCCCGGGCAGTCACCGCCGACCAGGCTCTCGCCGAGCCCGCGCGGCCGGCCTGGCGGCCGAAGGCGTCGGGCGGTGGCGGCGTTCCGGTGGAGCTGTCGTGCGCGATCGACGAGCCCGAGGAACCGCCTGCCGAAACCACCCGCCGCCGGAGCTCCGCCGCCGACGAAGACGACGAGGACGAGGACGCGGGCAGGCGCAAGGGCAAGAAGCGGGACCAGGACGGCAAGACGAGCGTCGCCGATCTGCTGCGCCAGGAGGAAGACGTCTGGGGCGGCGCCGGACAAGGCTCGAGCGTGTTCGGCTGACGCCCGGCGACCGGGCCGGACGCGCGGGCGGTTCAGGCGCACCGTGAAAGCAACGAGAGACGAAAGAGACGTAAAAGATGAGCAGCACGTCGAACGGGAAGGACGCGGCGGGCGGTCAGCCCGAGCCGGTCATCCCCACCGTACCGGTGTCGCAGCAGGCCACGGCGCCCGGCGGAGCCGACGCCGGGCAGGCCGTCCCGCAGGCGCAGCAGCCGGAGGACGAGGGGAACGACATCCCGCCGGTCCCGGACCACATCCGCGAGGCGGCCCGGCAGGCCCCCGACCACTGGCTCGGCCTGGTCGATCCGACCTGGTCGGGTGAGGGAACGCCGCCGAACTGGGCCCTCGTCGGCCAGTGGCGGTCGGACCTCGACGGCGAGATCGTCGAATGGCAGGACAACGAGGAGTACCAGCCCTCGCCGAAGGCCATGGGCTGGCCCGACCCGACCGACCCGGTCGACGACGCGGTGCAGCTCGCCGCCACCGGCTACGGCCTGGCGGAGACGGTGACCCACACCCTGGCCACCGCGGAGGTGGCGGTGTTCCTCGCGCCGGGCGGGGGACTGCTGTCCGCGGTCGCACCGGACGACGAGACGCCCATCGTCCCGGTGTTCACCTCGCCCGACCATCTCCACGCGGCGGGACGCCTGTCCTTCAAGCCGATGAAGGTCCCCGAGCTCCTCGACCAGCTTCCCGAAGGGCATCTGATCTATCTGAACGCCTCGGGGCCGGTCAGCATGACGGTCGAGTCCGGTGCGCTGCGCGAGGCGGTCGAGGCAGCGGCCCGGATGGAGGGGGAGAACAGCTGGTACGGCTCCGTGGACGGCATGCTGAACGGTGCGACGGGTGCCTCCGCGGCCCCGGAGGCACCTGGCGGCCCCGGCACTCGCGAACCGCTGGAGACGCCCCAGGGGACGGCCGACGGGACGATGCCGGTGGACCCGGGCGGTCTGCTGTAGCGCCGGACCGGCGGACCCCGCCCGGCGGTGCAGCGGACACCGGCACCCGGCGGATGCGGATACGAAGGCAGAACCCGCTGTACAGGAGGTCCATCATCCGCCCGTGACCATGGTGGTGCGCCCGTCAGCAGGTTCACTTGACCTTCCGAAGCATTCGAATCCACGTGTTGTCCGGGAGGGCCGGGATGTCGTCTCCGTACGATCAGCAGATCGAGGAGCTGCTGGCGGACTACCGCAAGCAGCGCGATCAGGCGTTCGAGTCACGTCAGCAGATCAACGCGGTGACGGCGACGGCGACGGCACCCCGGCAGGTGGTGCGGGTCACGGTGGGGGCCCAGGGGCAGATCACGGAACTGGACTTCCCCACCGGGGCCTACCGGAACATGGCACCCAAGGATCTGGCCAGGGTCATCCAGGCCACCGTCGACAAGGCCCGTGCCCAGGCGCTCAAGAAGGTGACCGAGACGGTGACCGCGGCGATGCCCGGAGGGATTCCCCTCGCCGACCTGTTGGAGGGCAAGTTCGACCCCCGCGCGTTCCTGCCGGAGGAACTCCCCATGCCCGAGGCAGTGAAGGACTACGTGGACCACGGGTACCGAGGGACGCAGGGGGACAGTCGCGGTGAGTGAGCAGCAGCAGCCGTCCTCGGGTGACGTCGTCCGGGTCGACACGGAGCAGATCAGGCAAGCCATCGGGACCCTCGAGGGCATCTGGCGCAGGCTGGACCAGGCGGGACGTGACCTGGTCGAC
Source organism: Streptomyces sp. NPDC001348 (assembly GCF_053597535.1). NCBI lineage: Bacteria > Bacillati > Actinomycetota > Actinomycetes > Kitasatosporales > Streptomycetaceae > Streptomyces > Streptomyces sp. NPDC001348. The sequence continues at coordinate 246,305 of NZ_JBSFIK010000007.1, forward strand.
CGCTCCAACGAGTTGGGTGACTGCTGGGGCGACGACAAGTCCGGCAAGAAGTTCCACGAGAAGTACTGGGACCCGCACGAGAACGCCATCGACGCCGCGGTGCAGGGCGCGAAAGTGCTCAAGGACGCCACGGAACAGGTGCAGGACATGGTGAGCGCCTACGAGCAGGTCGAGCAGAACGCGACCGACACCGCGACGAACCTGGGGACCGGCATGGGCGCCTGAGGCTGCGGCAACGACCGCGCACACCGCTCGCCGGCGCGGCACCGTGCCGCGCCGCCATCGCCTGGTCGCCGCTGAACTTCCCCCGTCTTCCTCCTTCCCCTGCCTAGTCCTGTTTGTGGTGGTTGCCGACTCATGAGCATCAATCTGCCTTCCGGGCTGCAGTGGGTCGCCAAACTCGCCGGAGGCGGGTGGCCGCAGGGCGACGAGGACAAGCTGTGGGAACTGGACACGGCACACAAGGACTTCGCGAAGGCGATACGGGAGCTCGCGGCCGACCTCGATCCGGCCGTCGAGCAGGTGCGGGCGGGACTTTCGGGGCCGGCGGCGGACGCGTTCGAGGCGTACCTGACGAAGCTGAAGAAGGATCTGCCGACGCTCGCCGACGCGGGTGACCAACTCGCGAACCTGGCCAAGAACATGGGGCTCCAGGTCCAGTACTCCAAGATCATGATCTTGGAGATGCTGGCCTGGATGGCGGCGCAGATCGCTTTCCTGGCCTGGTGGGCGCCGGAGGCGGTGCCGGGCATCGTGGCGGCGGGTACCGCGGCGATCAGGATGATCCTGACGCGGCTGCTGGCAGCGGTGGCGATCAACGTGGCCATGGCCGGGTTGATGGACGCGATCGCCCAGCTGATCCAGATGGGCCAGGCCGGTGAGGCGCACCGGACCAACTGGGACTTCGACGCCACCAAGATGGCGTTGGGCGCGGGCGCCATCAACGGTGCTGTGGCCGGGGCGATGTTCACGGGCGCCGGTGCGATGGCGCCGGCGCTGCTGGCCTCCCTGGCGGGCAAGATGGGCGTCGGGGCGGCGGCCGGCGCGCTGGGCATGGAGCTCACCGACCTGGCGTACGGGATCGACGGCGACCCGGGGCTCGGCGCGCTGGCCGGGGCCGTGGGTGGTGCGATCGGCCACATCGGCACGCTGCGTGGCGGTAAGGGCGGTGCCGGGGGGCGGGGCGACGGTGACATCGAGGTTCCGGGGCTGGGCGACAAAGCGCCGGACCTGAACGGTGAAGTGGCGGGGGGTGCCGGCACCGGGGCGGGCGCGCGTCCCGGCAAGGGCGCCGACGGCTACGGCGGTGTGGCACGGGAGGGGGGTGACGAGCCGTCGGCGTTCACCGGCGGACGTCAGTACAACGGCCTGCCACTGTCCGAGGACGGCGTCCAGGCGGGGCGCGGGGCACCGCAGTCCCCGGTCGGGTCGACGGGGGGAGCCGTCGACCAGGGCCGTGGTGGTCACACGGACCTCACCGGGTTCGCGGGCGAGGGCGGTACTCCGCTCACCTTCTCCCACCCGGGCGAAGAGGGCGCCGGTGGCGGGCTGGGCCGGGGCACCGGGAGTGGCGAAGAACGCTCCGGGTATGACGACGTGTCCGATCTGGACGGGTCGTCGTTCAACGACGACCGCTCGGTCTCGGGCATCGGGGCGGAGGACGGGACGCTGATAGCGCCGGGCGCCTGGGAGCAGCGGGCCGGGGCCGGCGCGGGCCGGGACGGACAGGAGCTTCCCGGCGCGCGGGGCGGTGCCGTCGCTCCGCGAGGGAGCGCCGGCTCAACGGGCCCCACGGCCCGGCCGCAAGAACTGCCGGGCTTCGAGGCACCGCCCGCGACCGCACGGGAGCTGCCGGGCTTCGAGACGCAGGGGAGGACCGAGCCCTTCGGTGTCGCGGACCCGTCCGAGCAGGGCGGTACGTCGGGCCACGGCGCTCCGGACGTCCCGGGACAGGTGTCGACCGAGCGTCCCGGGCCGCCGAGTGAAGCGGGCAGCGGCCTCACCGAGAACGCGTTGCGTGAACACGACCTCACCGTTGCCTCCCCCGGTCGTTCGGTCGACGACTGGGTGGCGGAGGTGGACCGGTCGCAGACCACTCCCACGCAGACGGGCACGGAGGACCTGGCACATCCGGTGGACGCCCCCGAGGCGCCCCGGACCGTTGTCACGGAGCCGCTCGGCCACGGCCAGGAACTCCCCCTGGCCGAGGCTCCCGCCGCCCCGCAGGCCACCGGAGCCGCCCCGCACGGTGCCGGGGAGGTCCCTGTGTCCGGGCAGCCGGCCGAGGTCCGGAGCGGTCCGGAGCAGTCGTCGGCGCCGGCCGCGCCCGCGCCGGCACATGAGCAGGCGGCCGGTGGTCCGGCCCACGAGGTGGTGCCGGAGCGGTCGCAGCCCGAGGCCGGGCATGAGTCGGCTCCGGTGGGGTCGGTGTCCGGGCAGCCGGCCGAGGTCCGGAGCGGTCCGGAGCAGTCGTCGGCGCCGGCCGCGCCCGCGCCGGCACATGAGCAGGCGGCCGGTGGTCCGGCCCACGAGGTGGTGCCGGAGCGGTCGCAGCCCGAGGCCGGGCATGAGTCGGCTCCGGTGGGGTCGGTGTCCGGGCAGCCGGTCGAGGTCCGGAGCGGCCCGGAGCAGTCGTCGGCGCCGGCCGCGCCCGCGCCGGCACATGAGCAGGCGGCCGGTGGTCCGGCCCACGAGGTGGTGCCGGAGCGGTCGCAGCCCGAGGCCGGGCATGAGTCGGCTCCGGTGGGGTCGGTGTCCGGGCAGCCGGTCGAGGTCCGGAGCGGTCCGGAGCAGTCGTCGGCGCCGGCCGCGCCCATGCCGGCACATGAGCAGGCGGCCGGTGGTCCGGCCCACGGGGTGGTGCCGGAGCGGTCGCAGCCCGAGGCCGGGCAACAGGCTCCGGTGGGGTCGGTGGCCGGGCATGAGCCGGCTCCGGCTGGGCCGACCGGGCGGGGCGAGGGGCCGCAGGGTCGTCAGGACGCCTCCGCGCCCGCGGGACAGGAGTCTGTGCCTGGTCCGGTGCCCGAGCCCGAACACGGTGTGCAAGCACCGCAGTCCGGGCCGGAACAGGCAACCGCTGCACCGGCGCCCGGACATGTCTCCGGTGACGCGACGGAACCCCGTACCGGTGCCGACCGGACCGGCACCGAGGAACCGACCGCCCAGCAGCCCGTGGTCGCTCCGTACACCGGGGCCGCCCCGACGGGCCGGGGCGTGGCCGAGCCGGCCACCGGTGGCATGCGGAGCGCCGAGCCGCCCGTCGCGGAGCCGACGCACGCGTCGCAGCCCCCGCGTGAGCAGGCGCCCCTCGGCCCCGGGCCGGCGCAGCGGCAGTCGGCCAGGCCGGTCGTCCAGGCCCTGGCAAGTGAGCCGACGGCGACACCACGGCCGACCACCGAGAGCGGCCCCACCCCGATGACGGCCGGAGGCCCGCCCCGCTCCGAAGGCCGGAACACCGTGCCGGGCGGAGGGACGGAGCAGACCGCCGTCGCCGGAACCCCGCCGCGAACCACCGCCGAGTCCACGACGCCGCAACGGCCCGCGGTCCAGCAGCACTCCGCGGCACAGTCGCGCCCGACGACCGAGAGCTGGCTCCCGGCCCAGCAGCAGCGCACCGAGGCGGCCGAGGGAGCCACGGCCACGGCCGCGGAGGGGGCGCCCGCAGCACCCGCTCCGTCAGCCCGGCCGCCGGCGCGTTCCCCGGAGCCCGTGGCCGAACAGCCTCGCGACACTGGATCCACGGCGAACGCCGAACACCCCGTCCCCGAACACCCCCGCCCCGAACACACCGGCCCCGAGGACGGCGCGCAGGCCCCCCATCACCAGGCCGCACACGACGGAGCCGCCCACGAGCAGACCCCCCATGATGCGGCGGGCGGCGAGATGCCGCCGCCGCCGGTCGGGCCCGGGCCGCGGGACCGGGCGTACGTCTTCTCGCCGGACGACCAGACGCGCGTCGACGGGTTCAAGGCGGCGCACGAGAAGACCACACACACCCTCGAGGGCCGGCTGTCGCGGGAGGACCAGAAGTTCTGGCAGCAGCAGAAGGCCGATGAGGCCCTCAACGCCGCCCAGGTGGACTACGTCCGGGGCGAGAACCTCCACGGCGTGCCGGGCGCGGGGCGGCCGGATCCGCAGAGCTGGGCACGGCAGCTCGTGCCCGAGGAACTCGTCGCGCCGGTGGCGGACGCTTATCGGGCCGCGGCGCGCGGCACCGGACCGGACCGGGCGGGCGACGCCGACGGGCGGCCGGCGGCCGGCAACGGCGGAATCCCGCACGAGCAGCACCTGATCGAGCAGCTCTCGGACCACCTCGACGGCCTCGACCACAACCTGTCCCTGGACCAAGTGGCGCGGGGAATGATCCGCCAGGAACAGGACGCCGGCCCGGAGGGGTGGGCGCGGGGGCTGGGCGTGCCGGACGAGCTGGTGGGCACGGTGACGGACGCCTACCGGACGGCGTTGCACGAGAGCCGGCCGCGCGGTGCCGACGGGGAACCCGAAGGGGTCACCGCGGCACTCCCCGGCGTGGACCGGGTCAGGGAGCACCTGTCGTCCCGGCTGGACGGTGTCGAGCACGACCTGTCGGTGGACACCCTCGCGAACGGACTGGTGCACGCGCAGGCGCGGGCCGGCCGGGGTGGTCCGACGTGGCGGGAGCGGGTGGAGACCCGGTTCAACCAGCGGTGGCAGGCGGACCTGGAGGAGTTGCAGCGCGGCGACATCGCACCAGCGGAATTCACGCAGCGGTTCGATGCTCTGGTGGGCGGCCTGCCCGACGAGTTCGAACTCGCGGCGGCGGCGGACAGCGCCCGGATGTCGGCGGAGCACGCCTTCGACACGGCGCCCGACCGGCCGTCGGGGCTGTCACCGGCCGACCAGGCCAGGGTGCGGTCGGATTTCGCCGAGGCGGCCGCGAACGAGGTCTACAAGGCGGCCGAAGGGGTCCCGCGGACCGACGACGGCAGGATCGTGCCGTCCGACTGGGACGGGATCCATCAGCGGGCCGGGCAGGGGATCGACGAGCTGACCGATGGGTTGCGGGCGCGGCTGGAGGCGGAGGAGCACGCCGCGAACGGCTTCGACTTCGCCGGACGGCTCACCGGCACCAGCCGGGAGCGGCTGGAGGAGCTGCGCGACGAGTTCGCCCGGGACTTCGAGGAGTCCACGCAGCGGCTGCCGGGACCCGACGGGCCGGAGGTGCGCCGCCTGCCGGAGGCCGAGTGGCGTGCCAACCGCCCGCGGTTCGAGCGGCTGGCGGACGACGTGCTCGACCGCTGGCACGGGCGGCTGCGGGCCGAGACCGCGGAGGCGAGCGTCCGCACGCAGGCCGAGCGGGTCGTCAACGCGTTCAAGCCGCAGTGGCGGCAGCGGACTGCGCACCCGGACGAATTCGACCGTGTCGACGACACGAAGGTGCTGGACCAGTACCGGGACGCCGTGCGGGACCGCGCCCGCGGTGAACTCGAGGGGCTCGCGCCGAAGCACACCTCCAGCGAGCAGTGGGTGGCGTACACCGAAAGGCTGCGCGAGGCCGACGCCGCGATGCAGGGCCAGCTGCGGGCGCGGTTCGAGCACCAGGCCGGTCTGCAGGGGTGGCTGCGGCGAGCCGATGCCCGGCTGCAGGACCTGCCCGGGGACGACGCGGCGGCGAACCGGGCGCGCGACGGCGTGCGGGAGGAACTCACCGACGGTTACCGCGAGGTGGTCGGCTGGCCGGACGAGGGCGTCTGGTCGGAACACGAGCTGGCGGTGCGTCAGGACCAGTTCAGGCGGCTGGTGTACGAACCGGCGCTGGAGTCGGCGCCGCACCGGGTGGCGTTCGAGCAAGGTGCCGAGCAGGCCCTGCGGAACGCCGCCGGGCGGCTGCACGACATGTCGTCCGGGGTGCACGAGCTCACCGACCGGGCCGCCAGGCGTTTCGCCATGAAGGACGAGACGTTCGACGAGCTGGCCGACGACTACCGGAGCGAAACCGGAAAGCAATACCACGAGCACTTCGGTCCGGCCCGTCGCGACCTGGACACGTGGCTGGAGTCGGAGAAGGCCGGCGGCGACGCGTTCGGCAACGGGCTGCGCGAGCGGTGGGAGGAGTTCGAACAGCAGTCGCCGCACGCGCAGCGCGTACAGCAGCGGACGGCCGCGGAGGCCGCGGCGTGGCGTGCGCAGTTGCGGGACACCTTCGGTGACCGGGAGAGCAGGCAGTCCGTGCTGGAGGATCTCCAGCAGACGGTCGGGCTCGATCCGCACAGGTTCGACTCGGCGCAGGCCAGGGAGTCCTACGAGCGTGGCGTGGCCGAGCTGCGGAGCGACTTCACCCAGGCCTGGAACGAGGCACGGCAGGAAGGTACGCCGGAGGAGACCGCACAGATCCGGGCGGGACTGGTCGAGCAGACCCGCGGCCGGTGGCAGGCCCTACGCGACGACGCACAGGCCCAGGAGGCGACGTACCAGGACTGGCGGAGCCGTCCGACCTGGACCCTGCGCTACCCGCAGCTCGACATCAACCGGGACCCGTTCCGTTTCTCGCCGGCCGACGAGCACACCGCGAACGAGACCGTTCCGACCTCCGGCGAGCACACGCCCGAGGAGACCGCCGCCGCCCCCGGTGGGCAGCAGGAGATGGCGCAACTGCCCGCGCAGCACCCCGGGCAGACCGCAGCCCACGAGACGGTGCGGGAACAGCCGCAGCGGCCCGCCACGTCCGAACCGCAGCGGCCCGCCACGTCCGAACCGCAGCAGTCCGCCACGCACGAACCGCAGCAGTCCGCCACGTCCGAACCGCAGCAGTCCGCCACGTCCGAACCGCAGCAGACCGCCCCGCACGTCTCGCCGGCCCGGGCGGCGGCCGACGAGCGGGCGGCGGCGGAGCTGGACGCGCTGCGGGACGGGCTGGAAACCCGTGACAAGGCCTACCACGAGTTCCAGACGCATCTTGAGGCCTTCCCGCGCCTCGGGAACGCCGACGCGGCGCAGCACGTCGGCGCCCTCCGCGAGTGGTACGCGGACGCCCGGACCGCGCCGTCGGCCGACGGCCGGCAGGCCCCGCCGGACGAGCAGGTGCAGGAGCAGTTGCACGAGCAGCTCGAGGAGCGGCTGGGCCAGGCGGACGCGGACCTGGCCGCGCACCGGACCACCCGAAGGCTTTTCCACGAGCAGGTCGAGTCGTCCCTGCCGCCCCTTCTGCGGCCCGACAAGTTCAGCACCACCCCCCGGGTCACCCAGCTGAGGAACGACTTCCACGACGCCGTGATGGCTGCGGCGGACCCGGCCGTCACGGCCTCGGCCGGTGACCTCGAGGGAGCGCTCCAGGCGCCGTCCGACGTGGTGGAGCGGTTCCGGCAGGAGTTCGCCCGGGCCCGCACCGACTGGGTGGCCGCCGAGTCCTCGTTCCACCAGGCGTTGCAGACGAGGGGACCGTCGGGTCCGCAGGACCTGGTCAGGGGCCGCGCGACCTGGGACACCCGGACCCACGAGTGGTACCGGAACCGGCTGGAAGAGCTGCGGGACCGCTACGCCGCCGACCGGGCGGCGCTGGAGTCGGCGGAGGACCGGACGGCCGAGCAGCACCGGCTGGCGGAGCAACTGCGGCAGGCGGCCGAGGGGCTTCAGGCGCGGGCGGCGCGGACGGTCGACGCGCTGCGTGCGTTCGAGGAGCATCAAGAGGCAAGCCCGTGGCAGAAGGACGGCCGCTGGGACCCGCAGCTGACGTCCTGGTACGAGGGCGAGAAGGCGGCGATCACCCAGCCGTTGCGGCAGCGGCTGACCGAGCAGGGGCCGTGGGCGCTCCAGGAAGCGCAGCGGGAGTACGACGAGCGTGCCGCCGCCCTGACACGGACCGCCCAGGCCCGGCACGGCATGTCCGAGGAGTTCCGCGGACTTCTGGCCGGCCGGCCGCCGCAGCAGGTCCAGCTGACGTCGCCCGAGATGGCCCGGTGGACCGCCGACCGGATCGACGCGGCGCGCAACGCCTACGTCCAGGCGCGCGAGGCCGCCCACGGGCAGGAAGCGCCCGGCCGGTTCGTCGACGCCCCTTCCTACGCCGCGGAGGACGACTGGCGCCGTCCGGCGTGGCAGGCGGACCAGGAGCAACTGCACAGCAGGTACAAACAGTGGCTCGAGCAGGCCGAGGCAGCGACCCGGCGGGAGGAGCAGCAGGCCGCCGCGCGAACGGAGTTCGACGACGACTTCGACACGCGGGCGGAGTCCGGCGCCCACGAGCTCGACGAGCAGCAGCCGCACCAGGCCCAGGAGCAGACGAAGGAGGACCAGAGCCAGGCAGGCAGTGCCGCCGCCGCGACCGGTGGCACCTCCGCCCGGGAAGCGGTTCGCCAGGTGGCGATGGCCCGGGGCCGGGCGGCGTTCGAAGACCGGTTCCGGGCCTGGCTGGACCGCTGGAGCACCCCGCAGCCGGCGGCGCCGTTCCAGGTGACCCCGGAGATCGCCGCAGCGGTGCACGACCACGCGGCGGCCCACTTCGAGCAGCAGTTGGGCCATGCGGTCGCCAAGACGTTCCCGGCCGGCTCCTACACCCCCGAAACCCTGGACGAGCGGGTCCGCGAGGCGCAGAGCGAGCTGAACTCCCTCACCGGCCCGCTGTGGGACGCCTTCGACCTGCGCGCTGGACAGCTCTGGGATCATGCCCGTCTGGCGTCCGAGCTCGCCGCGCTGGCCGGCGGTTCCTACCGGGACGCCCTCGACGACGACGGCCGTACCCTGCTCACCGCCTTCAACGCCTGGGACACGGAGGTCTCGGGGCCCGGGCTGGGACTGGTACTGGACTCCGCCCGCCAGGACCTGGACGCCGCGTTCAGCGGGGTGTTCGGGTCGATGGACTCCATCGGGCGCCTGCCCGCAGCGCCCCAGGAGCTGCTGCCGCGGTGGCGTGAGCGGTACGACCGGGTGGTGGCGGACCTGCCGGCGAAGCTGGCGGTGCAGGCCGCGCGGGAGACCGCGTTGCGCAACGCCCTGCGTGACGTCGAGGCGGCCACGGAGTCGTGGACGACCGCTCCGCCGGCCGGCGAGGCCTTCCAGCGCCGCTTCGACATCCCGCGGGACGTACCCCCGCCCCTGCTGCGCGCGCTCCAGCAGGACGTCGCCGCCCGGATCAGCGACGAGTTCGAGCGGACCGTCGTGGCCGGAGAGGGCCCGCTCCGGACCCGGCTGGAGGCCTGGGAGAAAGCCCGCGGCCGGGTGACCGGGCAGGACCGGATCCACGCGTCGATCCTGCGGAACCACGCGCGCCGGAGCGCGGTGCGGTCGGCCGGCGCGGTGTTCGACGAGCAACTGGCCGCATGGCAGAGCGACCACCCCGGCCAGGAGCTGTCCGAGGCCGACGCGGCCCGGGCCAGGTCCGAGTGGCACCAGCGGGTCCTGAACACGTTCGACACCGTCTTCGGCATGCCCGCCACCAGCCCTGCCGCGGTGACGGGCCGCATGTGGGACTGGGACGCCCGCCTGGCCGACGAGGTCCGCCGGCTGCCGGAGCACTTCGCCTTCGAGGCCGAGGCCACCCGGATGCTGTCCGCCGCCGCCGGATCCTTCGACCACCTCGCCGACGGCCACCGTATCGACGAGGGCCGGCGCGAGAACATCAGGAACGAATTCCGGCAGGACGTCATCGACGCCCTCCACCGCCGGTGGGCACCGAAGCCGCCGTCCGACTTCTGGAGCGCCCACGAAGCCGCGAACGGCGACGCCTTCAACAGCGCGGGCACCGAGAACGGCACCGGGCAGACCCAGAGCGCCGAGAGCGGCGGCCTGGCGCTGGCCGGACCGCAGAACGTCACCGCAGTGCGGCCGTCGACCGGCGAGGAGGCCGCCCCCGCAATGGCCCCACCCGCCGTGCGGGAGGGTGTTGGTACTGCCGGGCGGGAGGGTGTTGCGGGTGCGCCGGTCCCGGGTGTGGACCCGGGGGCTGATGTCCAGTTCCTTTGGATGGAGGTGAACCGGCAGCTCCGGAAGCATGGGTGGCCTGATCCGCTGGATGTCGGGACTGTGGAGCGATTGAACGCGGAGTCCGACTGGTTGAAGAGTGACCACACGATGAAGCGTGCGAGCACTATCGCGTTGCAGTGGCTCCGCGGTGGCCGGCTTCGTGGTGGGGGTTCGAGTGTGGAGGGGGAGTTCACCTACCCCATGGCACACGACGAGGGCATCGATCCCTCTGAGGTGGAGGGTTCGGCGCTGGCGATGGGGCCCCATGGCGCGATGGTGGTCTTTGAGTCGAAGGAGTTCTACGTCGGGCCGGGCGGTAAGTACTACCGCGTGCAGGGTGATGCGCTGAGGGCGGGTGGTCCCGCGACGGCCGTGACCATGTTGATTCCCGAGGTGATTCCTGGGGTCATGGCGGATGGGCCGGAGGACGCGGGTCGTCCCGATCGCGACAGTGCCTATGCCGCTTACGAGGCTATTGAGGGTGCGTTCGAGGGGATCCCGGGTGAGCCGGGTAGTGCTCCATACATACCGATCGAGGATGTTCTGCCGGTTGGCTGGGAGCTCACGGAGGAGGGGGAAGGCTGGAAGATTGGCCCGCGGTCGGTTGGTGACTGGCCGGGTGCGCATATCCACCACAACATCGGTGTGCCGCCGTCTGTGGCCCATCCTTTCCTCCGGCATGTGGTCCAGCGCACTTGGCGAGACCAGAGCCGTGGTTACTTCACGCGTGACCATTTGGCCGATGCGCTGGACTTCGCCGATGATGTCGCGGCCCGCTTCATCGCTTGGCGTGCTCTCGGATATGTTCCGGACGACCTTGGTCCTGTGCGTTCGCTGCTGGACATGCCGGATGTTGCGGTTCAAGGCCTGCGGGGCCATGCCGTGTCTCTTTATGTCGTGTTCGCCATGTTGGTCAACGCCGAGCTCGTTGAAGGCCTGGACAAGGCTCATGCGGCGGCGTTGGTGCGGCGTGAGCCGGATGATTCGCTCGCTTCTCTTCCGGAGAGTGTGTCTGAGTTCCTGGGGGCCGATAGGGCTGCTTTCATGCAAATGGCCGAGCAGCGGATTCGGATGCGGATTCCGGATCTGGATGTTCGTTACAGCGAAGCCGTGGGCTGGCCTCAGGGTTCGGCGATGCCCGTACTGCAGGTGGATCCGCAGAGGGATGGACATAGAATCTATGATTTCCTTGCCACTGGTCTGGTAGCCGGATATTCCCGGCGAACTGGGCTGGATGACGTGACGAACATCAACGTGTTCATCGAGCCGGACCCGGAGGGGAGTCTTCGCAAGGACGTTTGGGAGGTCCGTTCCTATGGTCAGCGGCATGTGCGTGCCGGGGCCATGCGAGAGCAGCATGAGCGGCTGGTCGCTGAGGTAAATTCCCTGACTCCGTTTGCGCGGCGGCTCCAGAATCCGTCGCCTGAGGATATTGCGGCGGTTCAGGATGCGAATGCCTACCTCGCGGCGCATTATGGCGGTCAGTTGGTCCAGTTCGACGGTGGCCCGTCCGTTGGGCGGGGTGGTCTGCCGGGTGGTGCGCCGGGTGTGGGTGAGGATCCGCTGGCGGAGCGGTGGCCGATCGGCCGTGCGGTGATGGTCGAGGGGCCGGGTGTCGTCGGGGACCTGGACGAGGTGCCCGTGGGCGAGGTGCCTGAGGTGCCCGGTCTTGGCGGCAAGGGCAAGGCCGCGCAGGCCTCGCAGGGGCCGTTCGTCTATGAGCGTACGACCGGGCAGGGGTCGCGGCCGGTCACGTACCGGGTCGGTGCGGCGGGTGACGTCGAGCTGGCTCCCGGCGGAAAGGTTCTGTCGCCGAACGGGTGGGTCAGGTTCGGCAAGCTCTTCGTGCATGAGTCGGCGGACGGGCTCGACGGGCTGCTCTACGGGAACAGTGGCTGGCTGGGGCGTGTCGCCGATCCGGATGCGTTGCGGCAGCACCCCGACTTCCCGGCTCCCGGAACCGCGCGGTACCGGCTCGTGGCGGACGACTCGGCGATGTACCTGGTGCCGGACACGCCGACTCCGGCACACGATGCCAAGGCGGTCAGGATCCCGCTGAAGGGCACCATCGGCCCTGACGGCACGGCATCCACGAAACCGGCCGCGACCTCCGCGACGCCTGTATCGTCCGAGCGGCCCGTCCTGCCGGTCGCCGCGCACCGGGCTGGTCCGTCGCGTGGTGGTCTGTCGTCGGATGAGTTCGAAGACGTCCGTGCGGCGGTTGTGGGGCAGTTGGCGCGGTGGGGGGTGCGCCGGCCCGTGGACGATGCCACGGTGACACGGCTGCATGCTCTGCTTCCCGGCGTGTGGCAGCGGAAGGAGACCACCAAGGCGCGTGGTGAGCGCATCGCATGGATGATGGTGGCGGGCGGGCTGGTCGAGTACCCGGGCATCGACGTCGAGCCGTTCGCCGCGGGGTTGCCCGTCGGGGCTCCGGTGCGGGTGGAGGAGCCGCGTCGGGTGGGCCGGGGTCCGGGCGAGGTGCCGTTGGGTGAGGTGCGGCCGGCTGGTGGGGATGTCCGTGTGGGCAGCGGTTCCGACGGCTACACCGTGGGCCGGGCGGGCTGGATCGAGTTGCCTTCCGGTGAGGTGCTGGCGGCCGAGGGATGGGTCGGGCACGGGCACGATTTCGTCCACCGGACGACGGGTTGGTTCCTGCGCGGTGACACCGGCTGGGTGGGGCGGGTCGCCGACAGGGACGGGCTGGAACGCCGGCTGGATGCGATGGGCCCGGAGGAGGTGCGTGCCGCCAAGGCCTGGCCGTACACGCTGCTGTCGGGCGAGTCGGGTCTGTATCTCGTGCCCGGTGCCAGTCCGGCGGACGCGGAGCGGGCACGGCCCGCGGCGTACATCCCGTACCCGCACTCACCCGTGGAGCCGGCTTTCGGCGCCACTGACGCCGACCGGCCCGGGATCTCCGAGCCCCTCCCGGCCCCTGTGTCCGCTGGTGTCCACGAGGTCACCGCACCGGCGCCGGTGGTCGCGGGTCTGCTGGGTGGTGCTCCTGGTGCGCCGTCGAACCACGAGCTGGCCGCTGCGCTCGTCTCGGTTTTCGGGCAGCATGCCGCCGCGCAGCCGACGTTCCCGGCGATGGTGAGTTCGCTCGCGATGCTGGAGGCTGCGCGCAGGAGCGATCCGTACTTGGGTGCGGGGCCGATCGACGTGTGGGGTGTCGCCAGGCAGGTGCTGCACCTGGATCCGTCGTTGCAGATGAACTTGCAACACGTCAGCGAGGCTTTGGGTACTGCGAGCAGCGCTTACCGGCGCGGGCGTGCTTACAGTCTCGCGTCGATCTCGGCGTACGGGTTGCAGCGCAAGGGGCAGGGGCTGGGCGGGCAGACGCAGCTGTGGACTTCCGACGGCAGTTTCCAGGGACAGAACCTGACGGGGCGACAGCTGCAGCTGCTGTTGGACAGGGGCGGCAGGCAGGACGGCGCGGGTGTCATCCAGCCGAGTTCGCTGCCGTGGAGCGGTCCGGTTCACGCGGTCGTGGCGCAGTTCGTGTCCGCGGGGCGGATCGGTCTGGACAACGGCTCGGGGTACCGGACGGAGCTGAACGAGGAGGAGTTCGTCGAGCTGGTGGCGCACGATCCGGAACGGCCCGCGGGCGTTCCGATCGTGCTGCTGCTCAAGGATGCCAGTGAGCAGTTGGCGCGCAGGCTGGCGGACCGGGCCGGTGCGCTGGTGTGGTACACCTACGGCGACCTCCGGTTCCAGCCGCCTGCTGCCGGCAGCAGCTGGGTTTATCCGGCCCTTGCGAATCCCAGTCCCGGAACGCTTCCGGTGGGCACCTGGGTTCCCACGCCTCCCAGGCTGGTGCCGGATGAACCGCAGGCGGAGATAACGGCGTCGGACGGGTCGAGGTTCACGGACCAGGACTTGCATTCGTATCCGTTGGTGACGGCGGACGGGCAGCAGCTGACCGGGCGGATCTACCAGAACGCGTCGGACGTCGCGGCGCGTGAGCCTGAACTGCAGACGATCTCCCAGGTGCAGCACTACATCGATTTTTACGAGGGTCTGCCGGGAGTGGCCCCCAACCGGCAGGGCGAGTTGCAGCCGTTGCCGTGGCCTCTCGTCGGTTCGTACATCTCTTTGGGCCATGCGAATGCCGTTCACGCGGCGGTGGCGAGACGCAGTACGGGTCAGAACCAGACGGTGCCGTTCGCCGAACTCGGGCGGATACACCGCCGCCGCAAGAGTCTGCAGCTGATGGATCCCGATGCGCCGCTGGTCATGCTGTGGTGTGAAGTGGGGTTGCTGAGGCCGGGACGGGACCGGCTGGTGTCCCCGCCCGGGGCACAGACAGTGGCGAACAAGACCGGCCGTACAGTACGGACCTCGGATGGGAAGACCGGGGCGGAGCCCCCGAGTGGGCAGTTGCCGGCGCGGTTGTTCAAGATGGACGATCCGGACCATCCGGTGTACCGGTGGCTCGAGTTCCCCCCTGAACCGGGCTCCGGGAGGCTGTCCGGGCTGGCCGACATGGGCGGGTTGTCCGCCGGGCTGGGGGACCGTACGACGCGGGCGCTGCGGTGGGTGCGGGCACTGCGCGAGACCCACGGCGTGCGCATCGACACCGACCCGGCACGGGTCGCCGAGTTCCAGAACCTGATCCGGGGCCTCGGGGCGCTGGAGTCGCTGCGGATGAACGCTCCGGGCAGCCCGGACACCGGGCCGCTGACCTGGGCGTCGCTGGAGCGGATCGTGGTCGGCTACGCCAAGCAGCAGAACTGGCAACCCGCGGTGAGCGCGAGCACGCTGGAGAACGTGCTGTGGCAGGCACGGTGGGGCACCGTTCCCGACGACCTGCTGGTCCCCGCGGCTACGGATGCCGCTCCCGCCGCCGGAGCCGCACAGCAGTGGGGCGGTGGTCTGCCCGGCGGATCGCCCGATTCCGGCAAGGAGCCGTACGCGGAGCGGTGGCCGATCGGCCGTGAGGTGACGGTCGAGGGGCCGGGTGTCGTCGGGGACCTGGACGAGGTGCCCGTGGGCGAGGTGCCTGAGGTGCCCGGTCTTGGTGGCAAGGGCAAGGCCGCGCAGGCCCCGCAGTGGCCGTTCGTCCATGAGCGAACGACTGGGCACGGGTCGCGGCCGGTCACGTACCGGGTCGGTGCGGCGGGTGAGGTCGAACTGGCCCCAGGCGGCAAGGTTCTGTCGTCGCAGGGGTGGGTCAGGTTCGGCAAGCTCTTCGTGCACGAGTCGGCGGACGGGCTCGACGGGCTGCTCTACGGGAACAGCGGCTGGCTCGGCCGTGTCGCCGATCCGGGTGCGTTGCGGCAGCACCCCGATTTCCCGGCTCCCGGAACCGCGCGGTACCGGCTCGTGGTGGACGACTCGGCGATGTACCTGGTGCCGGACGTGCCGGCTTTGGCACACGACGCCAAGGCGGTCAGGATCCCGCTGAAGGGCACCGTCGGCCCTGACGGCATGCCCTCCACGGAACAGACTGCGGAAACCGAACCGCCCACGCACACACCCTCGGACGCCGCGGAAACCACCCCGGACTGGGCCGTCCAGGCCATGCCCGCCCACTACCCGACACAGGCGTGGGGCGAGGCCGCCCTCCGCTTCGAGGAGGGGCTCGGCGCACTGCTGGCCCACGACCCGCGTCTTGTCGAGGTCGTCCAGCAGGCCCAGGAGGCGCTGACGGGCGCCGTGGCGGCGACGCCCGCCGACCCCGGCGGTTTCACACCGCCGCTGGTCGACCTCATGTCAGCGTTCGACACCGCGGTCGCGGCGCACCCCGAACCCGGAACCTTCACCTTCGCCGACACCCCTGCCCTGCGCCAGCGCTACCGCGACGAACTCGGCCTGTTCGGCCGCTCCGGGGAGCTGCGGAGCGTCAGCGGACTGCTCAGGGCCTACCAGTCCCTGAACATCCCCGACGGCAGCGTCCCGGCGTTCGCGGAAGCGGTGATCGGCTGGGGGCTGGCCACCCGCCGGTACCGCCTCGCCGAGATGCTCAAGGACTTCCACGACGCCGGGTTCTCACCCGACGGCACCGGGTTCGAGACCCTTCTGGCGGGCGGCGGGGCACGCCTGTACGACTGGGCGCGCACGGCGCTGGTGGAGGGGCGGCTCGCCGTGGCCCCGGAGAACCTGCGCGAGGCGCTGGAACTTCCGCAGTGGCAGGTGTACTTCCCCGGTTTCACCGCCGAGGCCACCGGAGGTGTCGAGGTTCCGGAGGACATCCTCGAGGCGGCGCTGGCCGCCCGGTCCGGCACCGGCCCCGGCTCCGCCGACCCGGAACGCTACGCGGCGATGCGTGACTGGGCCGACCGCCACGGCGGCTCCCCGCTGGACGGGCTGGCGCCCCCGCATCTCATCCCGCTCTACCTGCTCGCGGCCAGCCCGGCGGACATGCGGCTGCTCAACCCGGCGTTCCGCAGCGCGCCGAGCGATGCCGAGGGTCTGGCCCTGTTGACCGCCGAGATCCGTGACGTCGTGACCGAAGCCCTGGGCGGCGCGGTGCCCGACCTCCCGCGGCTGCTCAGGGCCGAGCCGCCGTTCCAGGAACTCGCCGACGACCTGGCCCGTACCGATCCGGCGGACCCGCGCTTCCGTCCGCTCGCGAACGAGCTGCTCGAGCTGGCGGAGAGACTGGCCGAGCCGCTGTACGCGCAGCTTCCCGACCACCTGATGATGCTGGACGACGGCCTGAAGCGGCTGCCCCGGGTGCGGGGACCGGTGTTCCTGGCGTATCCGTCGGTCCCGGACCGTCTGACGATTCCGAAGTACGCTCGCGCCGGTCTGGACGGGGCCACCGCACTGGCCGGGCTCGCCGCGCCGGACTCCGTGTCGGAGCCCCGTCTCCTGGTGGAGGTGGTCAACCCGTCGGCACACGACCTGTCGTTCCTCGGTCCGGAGTCGGACGCGCGGCCCGCCGCGTTCGCCCGGAACACCGGCTACACCGTCCGGTCCAGCGAGACGGTGGACGACGGGCAGGGCCCGGTGCTCCACTGGCGGGTCGAGGAGAGCGGACCGTCGGGGACCACCGCCACCGGCACGCCGGGGACGGCGGCGGCCGGCACCGGCCTGTCGGCCACCGCGCCGTCGGGTGCCTCCGGCATCAGGCCGACGCTGCCCGGCGTGTACACCAAGGACCGGGCGCGGTGGCTGGATACGGCGCTGCGTTTCGAACGCGCCCTCGGCCGTGCCATGTCGGTCGACGTGGTGACGCCGCGTTCCGCGCTGGACGCGCTCGTCGACGCACTGGCCGCCAGGCACACCGACCACCTCCGCCACTTCTTCGCGCCGCAGGACCCGCAGACGTTCGACTACGCCGCGGCGATGGACCGCCTGCTGAGCAAGAACCAGAAGGGCGGGCCGTCGCAGGCCGAGGTGATGGAGGCCCTCGCCCTTGCGGCCCCGGTCTTCGCGGCGGACGACCCCCAGTGGGTGGAACCGGTCGACCGGGACGCCGCCCTGGAGTCCCGCCTGGCCGAGCTGGGCCATCCGGTGACCGGGGAAGGGGCGGCCGAGAAGGCCGAGCGGGTCCGGCTGGCGGAAACGCTGATGCGCGTCCACGGCAGGCTGAACATTCCCCGAGCGGACCCGCTGGAGTTCCGGGACGCCGTTTTCGGCTGGATGCTGTCGCAGGACGGTGCGCCGCCGCTGGTGCAGCTCCTCGGAGCCGCCCAGCGGGCGGGAGTGTTCGACACCGACGGCTCGCGGTGGATGGAGCCGGACGTGCGGACCGCGGCGTCCGTGGAGGTCGACGCCGCCCAGCTGTACGGTCTGGTGCCGCTTCTCTTCGACCCCATGTCCAGGACCGCCTACGGTCCGCTGGCAGGAGACACGGCGCTCAGGGAAACCCTGCGCCGGCTGCCGCACGAGGTCGTGTTCGCGGAGCTGGCCGCCGGCCTGCTGGCCCCGGAGACCGTCGGCGGCCCCACCCCGGACGACCTCGTCAAGGCTGTCACGGACGGGGTGCTCTCCGCCGCGGTCTCGTCGGATGCCCGCAGGGATGCCTTCCGCGCCTGGCTGCGCAAGCACCGCCGCCAGTACGGGAGTATCACGCCCGGCGGTGCGGCGGCGCTCTATCTCCTGGGCGACGCACCCGAGTTCCTGGACGAGCGGATCACCACGCAGTCGGCGCCGGGCCGGCAGCTGCTTCAGGAACGGATCCTGTCCCGGCTGATGCCGCTGGCCGCAGGCGCGCCCCTGTCCTCCCTCCCGCACGTCCTCCGACGTGAGCCGGCGGTGCGCAGCCTGATCGACCGCCCCGATGAACGCACGCCCACCACACTGCGGCAGTTGGCGCGGTCGCTGGCGACCGACGACCTCATGGCGGAGCTGGCCCAGCTCGCGAACATGGCAGCCGGCACCGTGGAGCTGCTGCCCGAGGCCGAGGGCCCGCTGTACTGGCCCGAGATCGAGCCCGGCCCGCTGCACGGGGCGCACGCGTACGCGGCCCCGGGACGCACCTTCACCAAGGCCCGGCTGTTCCAGACCACGTCCAGCCTCCCGGCGGCCACCAGGGACCTTGCGGCGAAACTCCGACGCGCCTCCGGGCATCCGGTGCTGTACAGGCTCGCCCGCCCGCTCGAGGCCCGTGAACACGGCCCGTTCACCGCAAACCCCGACGGCCAGGCGGTCCACCCCAGGCGCCCGACGTTCACCACCACGGACGAGGAGATCGTCCGGGACCTGGCGACCGGCCTCGAGTACCGGCTCGTCACGGTGGAAGAGGCCGAACAGCCCGCCGGAGAGCGGAAGTGGAAAGAACCGATCATCACGCGGGAGGTCCGGGACCGTCGCGGGACCGAGTTCGGGGAGGCCAGTTTCAGCCGGTACGACTGGTCAGGGCGGTGGGAGGAGATGCGGGACCTGCTCCACCTGGGTGACGGCTCCTTGGTCTACAAGGACGAACTCGCAGGGCGACCGCGCAAGCTCCTCCCGATTCCTTACACCCCCGGTCTGCGGCCCGACGGCAAGCCCGCCCTCACCGTCTGGTCCTCGCACGGCGAAACGGGAGGGTTCGCGGCTCTGACCCCCCAAGGAGTGAGGCAGCTCGGCGGAGCACCGATCGCCAGGAGGGGAGCCCGGCTGATCGAACGGCTGGGGCTCGGGCGTGGCACCACCCAGCTTGTGTTCTCCTGTTACGCGGCGCGTGGTGCCGAGGGAGTCGTGCCCGCGGCTCAGCAGATCGCCGACGGGCATGTCCACGAGGTCAGGACCGTCGCTTTCAACGTGTCCGGCGGAACGGTGACGACGAAGGCCCCGAACCGGAAGACGCGGGTGTTCCTGGTCGAGGAGCCGAAGGACCGGCGGGCGGGGGAGAAGGCCCGTTGGGAGACGTTCGACCGGCAGCCGGAGAAGGCCGCCGGGACGCGACATCAGGCGGCGCGGCTGCCGTTCGCCAGCCGGTCCGGATTGTGGAGCGACCTGTTCCGGAAGCCGGCGTGGCAGTCGGCGGCGGTCCTGCACGAACGTGCCGTCGCCGACGCGCTGGCGTCGCAGCGCGAGGTCCGGAGGTTCGCGAAGGAGTTCGCCGACGCCCTGGCGGCCTCCGGTAAGTACCGGATCAGGATTCCCGGTGGCCGGCCCTCGGTGGCCGACCTCATGGCCGCGATCGCCAACGCGGTCCGGCGGGTTCACCCGGCCGAGCTGTCCCTGATCGCGGCGGACGACGGCGAGCGGTCGGCGTTCATCGCCCGGCGCGGACTGCCCGTGCGCGTGGGCGGTTACCGGAGCATAAAGCCGCTCTTCCAGGCGCATGACGCCATCGACTTCCCCGACGGGCACCTCCCGCTCCTCAAGGCGGTGGTCGCCTGGCGGCTGTCCACCGGCGCCACCCTCATGGAGGTCCTTGCCGACTACCTTCACAACGGTCTGGCCACGGACGGTCGAGGGGTGGACGTCGACCGACTGAGGGACGCCGCGCTCGGTGACGCGCCGGACGTCTATGACTGGGCGCATTCCGTCCTGCGGCCGTTCGACGGCGATGCACAGGATCTGACCGCCGAACACGGCCTGGCATGGCTGCCGCCGCACCACCAGCTGTACCCGGGTCTGCCGTCCCGGATCACCGGGGACATCACGGTGCCCGACGGGCTCCGTTCGGCACTCGACCTCATGGCGGGAACCCACGGCGTCCCGGCTGTGCCCCACGGTGCGTCCCAGCACGTCGGCGCGGGGAGTTGGCAGGCCCGGCACGCGGCTCTGCGCGTGTGGGCGCGGCACCACTCGGGTTCGCCGCTGGACCGGTTGCTGCCGGCACACACCACCGCGCTCTTCCTGGCGGGCCACACCCCGGACCGCCTGCTGCTGGACCCGCGGTTCATGACCGCTCCGGCTGTGGGGACGGACCCGCTGGGGGCGGCGATCGCCGACTCGATCGACGCCGCGATGCAGGGCGAGCTCGACTTCCCGTACCTCCTTCAGGCCGATGCGGACTTCCAGGAACTGGCGGCCGAGGCGAGGGCCACCGACCCTCAGGACGAGCGGTTCGGGCAGCTCGGTGCGGAACTGCTGGCGCTGGGCGAGCGACTGACGGGAACGGTGCGGGCGAACCTCCCGTCGCATCTGGCCATGCTGGGTGAGGCCCTGACGAAGCTGCCGGCGGTGGGCCCGACCGGACCCGTATACATCGGGTACTGGGCCTCAGGGGCGCCGGGCGCGGCTCCGCAGGGCGCACTCCACAAGATGTCCCTGCCGGCGTTCCAGCCGGGTTCGACGGACCCGTCCGTGGTGCTCGCCGAACTGGAAGAGAACAACCCGGGGCCGCACCACCACCGGGTCCTGGTGAAGGTGGACGGCTCCTCTGCCCGGCGCACGGCGTTCGGCGCGGCCGATCCGCGGCCGGGACAGGTGTTGTTCCCGGACCGGACGGACCTCGACATCAAGGTCCGGGGAGTGCTGTACGACGCGGAGGGCCGACCGTACGAGTCCCAGGAGGCGACCGATACCGCTCCCTACGCCGGGGACGAGACCGATTCCGACTCCGCGTCGGTGACGGACAGCTCGGACACCGGCAGCGCTTCGGACGTCGACATGGCGTCGGATTCGGACGACTCCGCCATGGAGACCTCCTCCGAGGAGGCGAACGACTCCGACGTGTCGATGGAGGACGCGCACAGCGTCTCCCTCGGCCAGGCCCCCATCCCCGGACCGCTCAGGACGGCCACGGACGCGAACGGTGATCCGTACGAGGTACTGGAGACGACCGAGACGCCCGTGGCCCCGATGGAAGAGGCACTCGGCGCGATCGGGACCGCTCATCCCGCCGAATCCGAGCCGAACTTCGAGGTGGGTAACGCCTCACTTCCGGCGAGCAGCCCCATGGGTGCCACGGCACCGTCCCAGACACCGGAGACGGCAAATGCTGTCGCCAACCCCGCCAACCCCGACGGGGCCGCGATCACTGCGACACCTGCGGACCTCGCATCCGGCCGCGCCGCCGGACCCGAGCAGGCGCCTGCCACCCAAGCGGCGCCGCAGGAGACCACCGTGTCCGGGCACGACCTCACGCGGACGGTGCCGCACGGCGAGGAGGCCGCCGGTACGGTCCCGCCGCTCGACGCGTCGTTGGTCGCGAAGATCGCCTCCGTCGTGGACGACGCGATCCGCGACGGCTCGGCCGGGGGCCTCGTCACCGGACTCTCCGGGTGGCAACTCCAGTCGCCACCCGCCGGTACCACGGCCGCCCCCGCGACCATCCCGGCGCAGACCGGCCAGGCGGTCGCGGGCCCGGCGACCGGCACCGGGCAGGCCCCGCCGAACACGTCGGCTGCCCTCCCCCTGAGGTTCCCGTCCTTCTTCCTCGGGGCCCGCGACCGCTGGCTGGCCCTGTCGGACACGTACGGCAACGCGGTCGCCCGGGTACTGGGCGCCGACCCGTACATGCACTGGCATGCGCACTTCGCCGTTCGCTGCCTGATCCTCGACGCCCGCAGGCGGTTCATCGACACTCCGCGCTTCGCGGCCTTCACCCGACTGCTGCTGGACAAGCCGTCGCTGGCAGGGATCGACGTCGACAAGGAGATCCAGGGTTGGTTGACGGGGACCGACCCCCGGCCGCTCGCCCAGTCGATGGGGGTGTTGGAGCGGCTGGCTCTGCCGTACGCGGTGGACCACCAGCTGCCGATGCCGACCGGGCCCCAGTCGCGGGGGCCCGCGTGGGACGCGGGTGTGCGGCATCGCGGTTACCGTGGATTCGATGAGCTGACGGCCCAGCAGATCGGTCGGCTCCGTTTCGTGGAACTGCTTCTGCACGTGTACCGGCATATGCGTTACCCGGGTAGTGATCCGCTGCTGTTCCGGGACGCGGTGGCGGGATGGCTGGTACAGCGTGATGGTGCCATGCTGCCGTGGGAGTGGTTCCTGGACGCCTCGCACCGGGCCGGTGTGTGGGACCAGCAGATGGAGCCCAATCCGTGGCAGACGGATCTCTCCCGCATCCACGGATGGATCAACGGTGTACTGAATCCGCAGGACCGGTTGAACAAGGGCACGGCGGCGCAGGACGACAAACTCGCCCTCGAGCTGTTGCGCATGCCGCATCTGCAGATGTACGCGGAGGCGACGCGGCCGCTGCTGGGCATGGACGTCGCGGGCAAGGGCACGTGGGCCGACCCGATGGGAGTCCTGGGACAGAAGCTCGGCCAGCAGCCGTCGAGCGGCTCCGAAGCGGAGGAGCTGTGGCAGCAACGCCGCGAGGCGTGGCAGGACCTGATGCGCAATCCGGCGGTTCCGTCGGCGCTCCAGCGGATGCAGCCGGCGCATTCCATGGCGTTGACGGTCGCCAGCGGACCCGATGCACGGCTCTTCGCCTCGCTCAACGTCGAACAGCTGCGGGAGAGCATTCGCAGGGTGGGTGAGCTGGCGGATCCCGCCGACCGTACGACGTGGCCGCTGGTCATGCTGCGGGACAGCAACATCCGGGACGTGCTCGACCGGGCCGCTTCCCCGGACGAGGTGAAGGCGGCGGTCGAAGCCTTCGCCAGTGCCGCGGGCCCGGCACTGCTGCTTGAGATGCGGGGTCATGCGTCGATGGCCGAGGAGGCGTTGGACCTGCTTCCCGCTGAAGAGGCCGGCAGCGGTCCGATGTACTACTGGTCACTCGTGCCCGCTCCCCTGTCCGCCGGAGCGAAGCCCGGCGTGGGCAAGGGCCAGATGATGATCAAACCGCCGTTCGAGCGAGGGACGTCGGATCTCGCGGTCGCCGAGGAGCAGTTGCACGAGTTCGCCAAGCGGATGCCCGACGGGTCGCATCCGGTGCTGGTGGAGGTGAGGAATCACCTGTCGCTGCGGAAGACGGCGATCTTCTCGCTGGCTCCGTGGAAACGCTCGGTCCAGTCTCCTGCTGCGCTCCTCCTGTCGGTCGACAAGCCCGTCGGCTACCGAAGGGCCGGGAGAACAGGACAGTGGTACGCGCATGTGATCGCGACCGAGAAACCGCGTCCGCACTCACCGGTCCCCTGGAACAACGAGATCCTGTTCCGCCAGATCAGGACCAAGCAGGGGGTCCTGATCGGTTTCGAGAGCCACAGTCTGCGGGACCTCGCTGACCGCAGGGAGCACCTCACGGCTTTCCCTGATGCCAAGGGCTTCAAGGTCTACGACTCGGTGAACAAGCAGTTCGGCCCACTCCAGGCCTGGCCGCTGGCCTCGGCGGGACAGACGGGCGGCCCGGCCCGGTTCGTGATGGACACGGCGCACGGCTCCAAGCACGCCATCTTCGTGGTGGGCCGTTTCGGCTGGGGAAAGTCGGTGCCCGGCTCACAGTTCGGCAGCGCGGTGGCTCGGCGGCTGGCAGCGGCGGGGATACCGGATGACACCCCGTTGGTGCAGTGGGAGTGCTCGGTGGGTGCTGAGCGCCCCGGTGCGGTGCCGGTGGCTCAGCTGTCCGTCGACCAGCACCCCCCTCAGCGTGTCGCCTTCGCCGGGAACATGGCCGTCGGCAACACGACGGACAACGACTTCCTGGCTTTCTATCCGGGCTGGGGTGCGGAGCCGGAGGCCAAACTCGTGGAGTTCAGGCCGCGGGCCGCGGCGCTCCCGGCTCCCGGGAACGTGACCGATCCGTACTTCGCCGGTCAGTCGGGGCGCTACCGCTTCGGGGACGACCTGCTCTGGTTCGACATGGCGGAGGAGTACGAGCGGGCGCTGGGTGAGCGGCTGTTGCAGGGCAGGGCCGTGTGGACGGTGATGCATCAGGTGGTGACCGCGCTGGCCGCGGACCCAGGCTACGAGCTGCCGTTCGATCCCAAGGACCCGACGGTGTCGCTGGATGACCTGTTGGCGGTCGTCCAGCACGCCGAGGACGAGAGGTACCCGGAGAGCTGGAGCTCGCTGGCGGAGGACGAGACCGGAACGGCGGAGCTCCGGTCGGAGCGCGGGATCCATACCAGCGATGAACCGATCCGCAGTACGCGGGGGTTCTACGAGATGTACCGGTCGCTGAAGCTGCCCAGTGACCAGTTCCCGGCGTATGTGAAGGGTGTGGTCGGCTGGGGCCTGAGCCAGGAGTATCCGCTGGTGAACCTGCTGGCGGATCTGAGGGCGTCGGGGATGAGCCGGAACGAGGCCGCGCTGCGTGCGGCGCTGGCCGGTGGTGGGGTGCACCTGTACGGTCTGGCGGACACGGTGTTCGCACCCCGTGAGGGGCTGCCCGCGGGGGACCTGGCGGACCGTCTGCGTCCGCCCCATTGGCGGTACTACGCCGAGGATCCCCCGGGGTGGTCCTCCGGACACCCGGCGGGCAGCCTCAAGGTGCGGGACGGTCTGGCGAAGGCGGTGCGTCTGCTGGCGGCTGCCGAGCAGCTTCCGCCGGTTCCGCCGGAGTGGCGGTCGGCGGTCTCTGCGGCGGAGTGGACGGCCCGGCACGCCGCGACCCGTGCCTGGGGCGGTGCCGGTCAGGGTCTTCCGCTGGACCGTCTGGACGAGGCGCATGTCCACGCCTTGTACCTGTTCAGCGAGGACTCCCACCGTCCGCTGCTGGGCTCCGGCCTGGAGGACCTGCGTCCGGACAAGCGGACCGAGCAACTGAAGCGGCTGGTCGGCGAAATGATCGACCGGGCGATGGAACCCGACGGCACGCCGGTGCTTCCGCCACTGCTGACGCAGGACGAGGACCTGGCGGCACTGCTGGATGATGCGACGGGGGTTGCGCCCGGGAGCAGTGAGTACTCCGAGATCCGCGAGCAGATGCATGACCTCGCTCCGGATGTCGTCGAGCTCCTGGGCGGCCAGATCCCCGTACACGCGGGTATGACGGCAGAGGCTCTGACGCTGCTGCCTGCCGTGAACCGTCCCGGGTACTACGCCGTCCCGGTCCCGGACCAGGTTGCCGCGGCGGACCTGACAGGGCTGGCGGCCCGCCGGTTCCAGGAGGTGTGGCCCGACGAGGAGGCGGCCCTGGAGGCGCTGGGGCAGGTGGCGCCGGGGTGGCGCCGTGTCGTGGTGCGGGTGGCGAACTCCTCGGCCAGGGACCTCACCCCGCTGGCCCACGACCCGAGCCGGCCGCAGGTCAGGTATGCCGCGCCGACCGACCTCGTCCCCGTGTCGGACCGGCCGGCAACCGACGTCAAGGGCGACCCCTACGAGGTGCTGGAGACGACCGAGGCGCCCACGGCCCCGCCGCAGGACGCGCTCGACGCGGTCCGGGCCGTGACCTCCGCTGCGGAAGCCAAGCCGGACGTCGGGACGGCTGTCGTCTCATCCTCCGCGAACAGTGCACCGAAGGCATCTTCTGCGGAGACCGAGGCAGAGGAACCGCGGCCGTACTCGTCGTCCGGTGCCGCACCGGAGTCTCCCCAGGCTCATCGCGAGGAACCAGCGCCGAGCCTGGCGGAGTTCGATGACCAGAGTGCGGCGGCAGGGCCCCTGGAGTCGAAGGACTTCGGAACACATGGATCGCCGGACACGGGTGCGGACCCGTTGGAGATGGGGTGGCCGCTCGGTCGTACGGTGGCTGTGTCGGACCTACGTCGCGGTGGTCTCGTCGAGATTCCGGCGCAGGACGTGCCGACACGTACGGGTGACACCCCGGAACAGTGGTTCCCGTACGTGCGTCTGTCATCGTCCCGTAGCGTCCCCTTCAGGTACGAGGTCAGTGACCGGGGCCGGATCAAGACCCCCGGTTGGAAGTCGCCGCTCTCGTCGAAGGGGTGGGTGCGGTTCGACGATCACTTCGTCCATCCGGCGGGTGCGCTCCTGCACGGGGGGAGCGGGTGGATCGGCCGGGTCGCCGAGAGGGACACGGGGACTGCCGCTTTCCAGCGCGCCGCGAGCGCGTCGTACACGCTGGTCGCGGGATGGGAGGGGATGTATTTCGTACCGGACGGGCAGGACGATGCCCCGGCGATCCGTATTCCGCTCGACCCTTCGCTGAACGCCGCCGCGCCGCACCCACATGGGCACCCCTCCCTCGTGGAAGCCGACGCGACGCTGTACGACGTTGTGCGCCATCGCCTGCCCGCACACCTGCCGGCCCTCGGCGCCGACGGCGCCTCGACGGTCTGGATTCCGGCATCCGTTGTGCGGGATCACGCGCGGGAGTGGTGGTCTCTGACGGGGGCCGCGCCCGCGTCGGGTCCCGGGCTGGTCGACGAGGCGACCGATCAGGTGGTGGCGCGGCTGGAGCGCGGTGAGTCGCCCGTTCCGTACATGCTGGAGGACGCCACCGGCGGTCTGGCCGACCCGGACCGCGGCGGTCTGGTGTTCGGTGTCGAGATCGAATTCACTTTCCCTGAGAACTTCACTCGCGGGCAGCGGTTCTCGGCGCTCAAGGAGATCACCGACAGGCTCCGTGCGGCCGGGCTCACCACGCAGCGGGAGTTCGGGAGTCACCACACCGCGCAGACCCAGGAAGGGGGCTATCAGGAGACCAGGAACGGCTGGGTCCTGGAGGGCGACGCATCGATCGGCGCCGAACTGGTCTCTCCGTTGCTGCGCGACAGCCGGCGGACGTGGGAGGACCTGGCGACCGCGACGCGCATCATCCGTGACCACGGTGGGATCATCACGCCGGCTGCGGGAGCGCATGTCCACGTGAGTACGCGCCAGTTCGGCACGGGTACGCGAGAGCGTCTCGCGTTGACCGATCTGTTCC
Organism: Streptomyces sp. NPDC001348; assembly: GCF_053597535.1. Taxonomy (NCBI): domain Bacteria; kingdom Bacillati; phylum Actinomycetota; class Actinomycetes; order Kitasatosporales; family Streptomycetaceae; genus Streptomyces; species Streptomyces sp. NPDC001348. Next base: position 273,300 of record NZ_JBSFIK010000007.1, read on the forward strand.
GTGGCCACCAGAGCGCGTTGGGCAGGCTCGCGATGAACCCGCGTGCCCAGGCCCACCGTGGCCTGACCTACGCCCAGGCCCTGCCGCCGAAGGCGTCTGACGGGCCCGAGGGAACCGCCCCCGTCGGGGCAGTTCCGGACCACTGGCTCCCCACCGAGCACTATGACGCACTCAACTTCGAGAACGTCGTGGGCGTCGGCTCGGACCACGTCGAGTTCCGGCTGCAGGACGGACAACTGGACGAGGCCGAGATCCAGGTCGGGGTCAAGGTCGCGCTCGGGCTGGTGCACGCCGCTCTGCGGCTGGCGGACGACCCCGCCTGGCAACCGCCCAGCTACGACCCGATCGACGCGCACGCCGAGTTGGTGCAGCGGGTGCGATACCCCGCAGACGGGGTGCGGCAGTCCGGTGACGTCGTCGTGTTCGAACCGGACACGCCCAGGAACACGGCGCGCGTGCGCGCGATGCTGGACACGATCTTCTGGCGGAGGGCCGACCGTGAGCAGGCCCTGGCCGCCTTCGCCGTCAAGGCCTGGTTCGGTGGCCGGGGCGCGCAACCGGGCGCCCATGGAAGCGTCGGCTGGCCCGTGCCGGACGATGTGCCGCAGCTGGAGCCGCTGGCGTCGCTCGGGCGGATCTTCGTGGCCCGGCAGCCGGACGCCGTGGCGTTCCTCAAGGAGGCCGGCGGATCGGTGCAGGAGTGGGACGCCGCGGGCGTACGCGAACGCTTCGGGCGTGACGACGCCTTCGTCGTCAAGGCTGTGCCGGGTGCCCGGGGTGTGCCGGCTGTCTTCGGCCTCGAAGGCAGCAGTCCCCTGCGTGCTCCGGAGTTCACCGCGCTCATGTCCCACCTGGGCTGGTCGCCGGAGAAACCGCTCGTGGTCGTGTATCCCGGCGCGGACATCCCTCCGGCCGTGTTCAAGTGGGCCAACGGTGTGACCACTGCCCTGGGCAAGCCGGTTCACCTCACCGTCACCGACGAGTACCTGCCCGGGGAGATCGAGCTGCCGTCGTCCCAGCTTGTCGGCACCGAGGTGTTCCGGCACGGCGACGGCACGGTCGATGACGATGGACTCACGGCATCGATACCCGCGGACTCGTGGCTGCGGATCGGCGGGCCGGACGCAGACGACGCCTGGCCCGCCCGGACCGGGTACACGCGCTACGCCGGTGCGCCGGTGGCACGGGAAGCCGGTCTGACGGGGGGTCCGCCGGATGTGGTCGGGGACCACACGATCCAGCAGACAAGCACCGTGCTCAGGCAGGGCGCCGGCCGGCCCGAAGCGCAGGAATCCGGGTGGCACTTCCAGATGCCACCCGCCGATGCCACGACCACCCCCGCGGCCGTCCCGGCCGGTCAGATCGGTCAGGCGATGGCCGCCCCCGACGCCGAGGCGGCCTATCCCGACGCCCGTTACCGCAACGGCACCGACGTCCACGAAAGGCAGGCCGAAGAGAGCGGGCCGACGCAGACACCGCCTCCCTCCCCGGCTCTCGATGTGACCGGTGACCGGGCCGTCGCGCGTCCCGCCCCGGCCCGCCAGGCGCCCGGTGACCGGGCGGACGCCCGGGACACGCACCCGCAGCAGCGGACCGAGACGCCCCAGGACACCGCCACCACCGCGCCCGTCACCCGGCCGGCCGGCCACTACCGGCTGCCCCCCTACCTGGAGCGGATGCACGCCCCTGGGGAGGTCCATCTGTACGGCCTGGACAGCTCCAGGCTGGAGTGGGTCTCCGACCGGGTGAGGTCGCTGACCGACGGCGGTGACCCCCAACCGATCGTGGATGAGCTGGAGGCACGCACCGAGGCCCACCTCGGCGAGGGCGTCCCGTACCAGGTCCGCGGCGGGGACGGCTGGTACGACGTGACGGTCTCCCTCGCCCGCGCCCACGACGAGAACCGGCCGCTGATCGTCCTGACCGAGGAGGACCAGGCGGACACCTCCGGAGTGGCGGGTGCGCACGCCACCGTGTCGGCCACCTCGCGCTCGCAGAAGTCGACGGACGGCTGGGGACTGAAGGGGGCCGCCACCCTCCTCCTGCCCACACCGGTACCGGGGTTGCTCGCGGGCGGCACCGCGGCGGTGAACCTGGCGTTCGGCCAGACGTCGCGGCAGGTCACGGTCGAGGAGACGGTGATGAACACGCACCTACGGGCCAGCACGGGCGGCACTGTCGACGTCCCGCGCAAGGTGACCCTGACGCTGCGGGTGCAGAAAGCGGGGGCAGGCGCGCCCCGGACCATGAACAGCAGCGGCACGGTGACCGCCCGGGTGCCGGTCAAGCACCTCGTCCCGGCCGCCGTCCGGCCCTGGAACGCCCCGCTGGAGCCGCTGTCCGCCGACCTCGCGCGCGCCGTGCGGCTCGCGGAGTCGCTGGACGTGCTCGCGGTGACCGACGTCGGCGGCCAGTACGAGGGCGGTGGCGGACTCTTCGACGCCATCCGTTCGGTGACGCACCCCGCGGTCACCGCGCCCGGAGCCCGCGGCAGGTCCCCCGCGTTCGGCGCCGGCACCGCGCACCGTCTGCAGGAGGACCTGGCCGCCTATTTCGACGGCTGGACCGACTCCGAGGACCTGGTCAGCGCCGACCACAGCGTGCTGGGCGCCTACCGGGCGCGTGCGGACATCGTCAGGATGGCCCCCGTCTTCCCCATCGACGACATGATGTCCCGTCCCGGCCGGCAGTCCAGCAGGCAGCGGGCGGTGGACACCAGCCGCGCCGTCGGCGGCGACCTCGGACTCGGTCCGGCCGTCGGCCTGGGGCTCATGGCCGGCGGCCCCCGGGTACGACTGGCCCTGCGGCCGGGAGCGTCGTCGGTGGCGAACCGGACGATCTACTCGGCGTCCGCTGCCACCTCCTCGTACAGCAAGCAGATCACCGGCAAGCGGATCGTCTACCGGGCCCGGGTGCGGATCCGGGTGGAGGGCACGGGCGCACGCTCCACCGCCATGCGGGCGGGGCGTGGCGACGGGCCGGTGTACAAGGACGTGACCGCCTGGCTGAGCCTGCGTCCCGACGAGGCGCTGTCGCTGGGCCTGAAGGTGCCCGGCGACCTCTCGGCGGTCCCGCCCTTCCTGCGTGATCCGGGATACGAGCGTTTCCTGCCGTTCGGGCCGATGAGCGCGAGCGTGGCACTGTCCAAAGTGGACACCGCCCAGCTGGTCCAGCGGATCGAGGAGCTGTTCGCGAGCGACCCCCGGCTGGCCGGAATCCTGCCCGGCTTCGCCGACGCCAACCACGCCGACCGCTGGGACTCCGTGCTCGACCTGGCCCGGCAACGCGGTAACCACCGGGCCCTGACCACCACGTTGTCGCCCTCCAGCCTGAGCGCGCGCAAGGGTCATTTCCTCGGCCGGGGCATCCCGGTGCGGCTGCGCCGCAAGGACTGGAACGTGAACGAGTACGTCCTGGTGCGTGTCAGGGGCCGCCTGGTCACCGAACCCCGGTACGGGGGAGACATCGAGGACTTCAACAGCCGCAGGGCCGCCGGGTCGGCGCAGAGCGTGCACAGCGGCGGCAGCGGCCAGGACGGTGTCTCGCTGGTGGGAACGGTGTCGGTCAAGCCCGTCCCCGGGCACCTGTACCTGACCTTCGCCGCGGCGCTCGGCATGTCCCGCGTCCGCGCCGGCCAGGCGGGGGCGAACACGGGAGGCCAGTGGCTGACCACCGGGTCGGGCGCCACGAGCGCGTTCGACACCTCGCTGGCCTTCGACGTGGAGGTCACCTCCGTCCGGCTCCCCAGGACGTGGCGGCGACGGCTGCTGCCGGGCCGGCCGGGCAGGCAGACACCGTCGGTGACGACGATCGCCCGTACCGGCGCGACCCCGGGCGCGGCGGACGGCGTGCGGCCGCTGCACATGGACCCGGTTCCGGCACGGCTGACGACCTCGACCGCCCTCACGTTCTCCATGGCCCAGCGGCACCTGCCGCACATCGCCGCCCGGACCGTCGCGACACCGGTGCCGGAGCTCAGCGGTATCGCGCAGATGCACGACCCGGCGTGGGCGGCCCCCGCTCCCGGCAAGCGGGCACTGAAGGAGTGGCTCGCCCTGGAGATCGTGGGCGACGGCGTGGAGATCGGCGAGCTGGCGCAGCAGTTGCTGGCCGAAGCCGCGGGCGGCGACGAGGCGTTCGCGGTGCCGGCCCTGGACCCCGCGCTGTGGATCGAGGAGGACTTCAGCCCGGACTCGCTCCCGGTAGCTCTGGCGCGTGGGACGAACGGCGCCTGGGTGGTCGACGACCTGCGCTACCAGCGCAGGCTGGGCACGCTGACCGGGGCCGTCGGCACCCGCTTCCATGTGCTCAATCCCACGGTGGTGGAAGTGGTCGACGGGCCGCCCACCGAGCGGTGGATCACCGGAGGACACCTGGCGGTCGGCGTCCGGGGCGCGAGCAGGTCGATGATGCTCTCGCTGATGAGCGGCGGAGCCGGAAGCCCCTCCGACGACTCGTTCGTGCTGAGCGGCCTGGTCCCCGGCTACGGCCGCGGTAAGTCCTCGCAGGACTCGCTCGCCTCGCTCGGGGCGGTCGACCGGATCGGCTTCACAGACGCCGACGAGCGGCTGGTGCTCGTCCAGGGCGACCTGGAGGTCCTGGTGGCCGCCGAGGCGAAGGTGGGCATGGGTCCCGGACAGCTGCGTACCGATGGCCGGTTGCTGTCCCGGGCGGTCGCCGCGCTGGTGACCGAGGAGCACGCGCGGGAGTTGGGCCTCGGCCCGCAGGTCGACGAGCGCCTGCGGGCGCGGGGTGTCGCTCCGTCGGCACCCGAGGCCACCGCCGCGGCGAGGACCGGGGACACGGCCGGGCGCACGGCCGCTCCGCTGCCGTCCACCGCGGTGCCGACCGGGGCGGTGAAGGAAAGCGACGCCCTTGCCGCGACCGCGGCGCAGAGCACGCCGGCCGGGCCCGTGCCGGCCGACCCCGCCGCCGGGCCCGTGCCGGCCGACCTCGCCGCCGGGCTCGTGCCGGCCGACCTCGCCGCCGGGCTCGTGCCGGCCGACCTCGCCGCCGGGCTCGTGCCGGCCGAGCCCGCCGCCGGGCCCGTGCCGGCCGACCCCGCCGCCGGGCTCGTGCTGGCGGCCGGCCTGCCGCTGGGGCTCGGCGTGGTGGAGAAGCTGCCCGGCTTCGGGCGGCTGCTGCCCGCGCTGAGGGGCAAGCTGCTGGAAACCCTCGGCGAGAAGTCCACCGAGGACCTGCTGCCCGCACGACTGCTGGACGACAGGCGGCGCAACACCGTGCGCCTCGCGACACTGCTCGACGGTGCCGCGGGACTGCTGGCCGGACTCGACGACGGCGGTGCGGGTGTGGAGCTGTTCCGGCAGAGCAAGGGCCGGGACGCCTACTGGGCACAACTGGTGCTGGACCGGCGGGACGGCACCTTCGACAGCCGTCCCACGCGGGCGCGCCAGATCGGCTACGCGACCACGGCCGTGCTCGACCACTCGTCCACCGAGGCGGAGGACCGGGGGCCGGGCCTCGACATCCCGCTGGTCGTCGTCGGCGCCCTCTCGGAGAACTCCGGCACCGTGGCCGGACTACCCCTCGTCGGGGCGTCCGGCCGGCGGTCCCTCGCCGACACGGTGCGCCGGGCCCTCGTGACCGGCGTGACGACCAGGATTCCCGGCAAGGCCGGGATGGTCCGGCTCCACATCCCGGTGTCCGCGCGGCTGGAACTGTACCGCGGGGGGCCGCCGGAGGACGCGGAGCCGATCGTCTCGGTGGAGTTGACGCCGCCCCCCGCCGCGGAAGACGGCTCCCCGGCCGAGGACGACCGCTACCTGCGGTTCCGGATCCCCGAGTCGGACCTGCGGGCGCTCGCCGGGCTGCGCCCGCCGCGGGCCCTGCCCGCGCCGGGGAACCGGACCGCACCGCCGGTCCCGCTGGCGCGGTGGCGGGCGTCGGGAACACGGCTGCCCTGGGAGGCACAGGCCAACGGCCTCAAGGGAGCGCCGCTGGTGCGGGCAGGCATCGTCGACCTGGCCCGGAAGCTGGGCGCCTCGCCGGACTTCGGCACCACCGGCACCGCGGGTGCGCACATCAGCCGTGAGGGAGTCTCGACGGAGTGGCTGGAGTCGGCGCTGCCCGTGCTGGCCGCCACCGGGCTTCCGCTGCCGAAGGCGTTCGTCAAGAGGCTCCTCGGAACCGAGGACCTGGACGTCACCGTGCACGCGCGCCTCACCGGCGGCGAAGTGCTCGGCGCGGGTGAGGCGGCGGAGTTCGAGGCGGTGGCCGGCGGCGCCCGCGGCACCATGCGGCAGAGTCAGGGTGGGGAGGCCAGCACCCAGGGAGGTGCCCACACCACCGGCGGACAGGGTGCGCCGCTGCCGGCCTGGATGAACTTCGGGGAGCACCACTACCACGACTACGAGCCCGCGCCCTACCGCTCGGCCGGCGGTGAGACCGGCGACAGCAGTCAGCGGACCGCCGGAAACGACGCCGTTCTGTTCTTCGAAGGGCCGTCGGCCCTGGTGCAGTTCACCCTCGACCTGAGACTGGTCGGCCACAAGCGCGACACCGTCGCGCACGCCATGGGGGTCCACGCCCCCCGAGCCGAGGTGGACGTACCGATCGCGCACCCCGTTCCGGTCCGGATGACCCGCGAGTCCGCCGAGCGGATGCTGGCCGCCGGGGCCATCGCCGATCCGCAGCGGCATCTGCTGCGTTCGCTGGTGCAGGTGGAGAAGCTCAAGGGCCGCGACGGGCGGGACGCGGGACTGACGTCGTTCACCGGCGGCGACGCCGCGGCGCGCCGGGAAGCACACCGCGACGTGCCCGGCATGCGGGAGTACGTCCAATGGCGGCGGGACGGTGACGGCCGGCTGGTGACAACGCGGCGCAGGCTTCCCCTGCCACCCGGCGCGAGGGTGGCCGTGTGGGGCTCGCACGGCACCAGTGAGGGCTTCCGGGGCGCCGCGGAGAAGGGCCGGACCGTCGACTTCGCCACCGAGGGTCTGCTGGCCGTCATGAGGGACCGGCTCCCGGCGGACGCCACGGACATCCTGGTGACGTCGTGCAAGGCCGGCGCGACGGAGGAGGAAGTGCGGGCGGTGGCACGCCGCATCGAGCAGGCCACCGGCCTCGCGGCGCACCTGCCCACGGGTGATGTGTCGGTGACCCCCGCCACCCGGAACGAGCCGGCCCGGCTGCACACCCACGAGCGCCCCGACGGCAGCCCCACGGGCTTCGTCTCCGCGCTGCCCGAGGGTCGCTCGCCCCAGGAGCAGACACCCGTCACCGGGGTGCCGGCACGGCAGCCGGCCTACCCCGCGCCGGAGTACCGGAACGCGATCGGCGTCTCCGGAGCGCCGCGGCCGTTGGTGTCCACTCCTGCGGTGCCTGAGCCGGCGGCGGTTCAGTCGGCATCCCCACCGCAAGCCCCGGCGGTCCCCGAGATCACCGTCACCCCTCCGGAGGGAGAACAGCCGCCGCCTGCCGACGAGTTCCCCTGGTACGTCGCACACGGCGCCCTGGGCCAGACCGTCGTCCCGGACTCGATCGCGGAGGTGGAGTTCACACCGCAGGACGCCACCCTGTGGGCGGGCCGGGTCAGTCAGCGTCTCCTCCTGCCCGCGACCGGCCGGGACGCCGAACTGCGCGCGGGCATCCGCGGGGCGGTCCGCGACCTGCTGCTGGCCGGCACGCCGAAGGAGTGGGACGACCTGCTCGCGGCCGGGCGCATGGTCGTCGTCGCGGGCCGGCTGGTGTGGCTGCGCCCGGTGCCGAGTGGCCTGACGCCGCTGGCCCTGCCGGAGAAGGACGTGAAGGAGTACCCGGTCGGCTTCGGGTCGACGGCGACCGGGGGCAAGAGCGGCCACGAGACCCGGTACGGCGCGGACACCATCCTGTTCACCGCCCTCAGCCTGGGGGCGGGCGCCGCGGCGTCCGCGGCGGCGGTGGCGGCACCGCAGTTCGTGGTCGGGTCGTCGAAGAGCCGGGAAAACGCCTGGCAGCGGGTCGTGCTCTCCGGCCGCAAACCCTTCATCAACGACTTCAGGCGTTTCCTGTCGGGGCTGGAGATGCGCGTCTTCGTCAACGGCGAGGAGGCCACCCCGCCCAGCCGCCGGGTGACCGTGCCCGAGCGCATCCACCTCGACATCCCCACCCCGTACACCGGCGCGGACGAGCTCCGTCCCGACCTGGCGGCGCCCGCCGCCCCGCGTCCGGGCAAGCCGCGCAAGGCGCCGTCCGAGGCCCGGGAACTGCTCAACGCGGTCGATCTGACGCCGGTCATCGCCGGACTGCACCAGAACATGATCGCCGCCGGGCTGCCCCCGGCGTCCGTGAAGAAGATCATGGACGGGGCCAAGATGGACGGGAAGGAGGGCTTCCTGACCGAGCCCACCGCCCGCAACCGCTATCTGTGGTGGTCCGGCGGGGACAGCTCGAACCCCATCGAGGTCAGCAGCCCGCTGGGCAGGACGTTCCGCGGCCACCTGCGCCTGCACCGCACGTTCGACAGCCTGCAGTACGTCGGCGACACGAACGTCGGCACCCGCGACGACATCGGCGCGGGCACCACCACCACGGCGGCCGGTACTGGAGCGTCGGTGGCCGGCCTCGGCGCCGGATACAACACCGCGGGCATCAGCGGCGGCGTGGACGCGTTGAGTCCCGGGAGCACCGCCGGAGGCACGCACGGCGGGGGCGACGGGGAAGGCTCCGCGCACGAAGGCGGCTCCCACGGGCACGGGTTCGAGGCGAAGGGCCTCGCGCCGGCCGCCAACGCCATGTTCATCAGCGACCGCACCGCCGGCCACGTCCTCCAGAGCGGCCACATGAGCCACACGGTGCTCAACGTCTTCGGCCACCAGTCCCGTTACCGGGCCGGCATGCGGCTCGTGGCGACCGTCGAGTCCTCCACCCACAAGGTGCAGCCGGTCGACGTCGTCACGGAGTCCGAAGTCAGCGTGCCCAAGCGGGAGGCGGCACACTTCGCGGCCCGGACCGTCGGCTCCGGCTGGACCGCCGACCTGCGGCCCGTCTCCGGCGGCAGCGCCGCGCCGCGGCACATGGTCTTCGCGCAGCCCGCCCCGCCGAGGCGGAAGAAGACGCCGACCACCCGGTCGCCGTTCCGGTTCGCCCTGCCGAAGCGGGGCGAGAAGCTGCCGCAGCCGCACCCGCGTGAGCCGCTCGCGCTGGCCTCGCGGCGCGGGCTGGGCTTCGCCATGCCGATCGCCCTCCCGGGCACCGAGACGCTCCAGCAGGACCTGCGGGACGCCATCGCGCAGCACCATGCGAAGGCCGTCGGCAAGCGTGGGGCGGCGCGCAGCGACTGGGCCGGGGCCGACCGCGATCTGGCGATGTTCTACGGCCGCGCCGCCCTCGAGGCCGACCCGGTTCAGGCATTCCTCGGCATCCACCGCACCATCGAGGTCGGCGGACACCGCTACAAGGTCTCGGCCCAGGCCCGGTGGGGCGCCCGTATCGAGGGCCCCAACCCGATGGCGGACCCGGCCGGTGCCGACGACCCCGAGGCCACCGGCGAGAACTACCCGATGAAGGTCAACGCCCGGGCCGTCGCCGGCACGGCTCAGGCCGGTGAGCGCGGCAGGGGGAGCAGGCGCCGCTTCGCCTTCGGCGGCGCCGCCCGACTCGCGATCCCGGAGCACGAGTTCGACCTCGGCGCGCTGCACATCACGACCCCGCCGGTGCGGCTCTCGCTCGGTCTGGTCCGCGCGCTGATCACCCGGTCCAAGGGGAAGAAGGACAAGTTCAGCGGCCTCGCCAAGGGCTACCGGCGCACCGAGACGAACACGAGGGTCGACGAGCACCGCTACGAGCTGACCGTGCGGTGGACGGTCACTCCCGATACGAAGAAGCCCTCCTACCTCAGCGGTCGCCAGAAGGCCGTGGCGCGGATCGCCGTCCCCGACGAGCACGTTCCCACCCGGCCCGTCACCCTGAAGCAGGCCGAGGCGCACGGCACGGTCCGCGTCGGCTTCGACCGGTCGACCGTCCTGCCCACGCACCAGGGCAGTGGACCGCTGGACTTCGGCAGCGGCACGCACGGCATCTACCCCGCCTTCCACATGCTGCCCGAACTGGCCCGACTGGCCGCGGACATGTACGCCGAGGAGAACGGCCTCCCCGAGTCCTGGCTCGACGATCCCGCGTCGTGGCCCGAAGAGATCCGCGACCTCGCCCACCCGGGCCGGCTCGCCTCCCACTTCGACGAGCTCACGCACAGCCTGGGCCTCGAGACGGAACTGGAGAAGGACGGCCGTCACAAGCAGGCGCTGCGCGTGCGGCTGACCTCCTACCTCCGCGCCGACCTCGGAGCCAGTCCCGACGTCGAGGTCGAGCATTACCTCCAGGCCGTGTCGAACCACGAACGGGAGCACAGCGACGGATGGAGCCTCGGTCTCGCCGGCACCCTCGGCCCGCAGTTCAGGCTCGGCTCGGACGCGGCGGGTGAGCACGGCTCCGGGCCCGGCGGGCGGGTGACGGCGCTCGCGTTCGCGGAGGCCGCCAGGAGCCGGGGCGGCGAGGAGAGCGTCAGCAACGGCCGGATCGACATCACCCGTGCCACGTACAGCGGGAACGTGCACACGCTGCGCACCGTCCCGGTCTTCGAGGTGACGTACCTGCGCTGGCGCAACGGGTCGCTCAGCGAGCAGACCCGGTACCTCAACGCGGACGACGCCCTGGACCTGCTCGTCCCCGAACGACGGCTCTCCGACATCATGCCGCCGCCGGTCCCGGCGATCGTGGTCACACCTCCGCCGGAGGAGCCCGCCGCGGCCGGGTCGGGCAGCACGGAACTCTCCGCCGAGAAGGCCGTGCCGGCCGGGAAGCAGCCGGAGCAGTCCGCCGAGGCGTCCGGGCAGGCCGCGGGCAGGACCGGGCAGGCAGCAGGCAAGCCGCCGACCCGGACGTACCTGTCGCCCGATCTGATCTCGGGCGCCGGACATCCCGAGGTGCTGCGCGCCGACCAGGTCCTCCAGACGATCACCGACCGGCTGCGCGCCCGCGGAGTGATCACCACCGAGAAGGCCGGGGCCACCGCCGGCCGTCCCAACCTCGTGGCCCGGATACTGCGTTCCGCCTTCTCCTCAGGGGCGCTGCAGACCGAGTGGCACGCGCTCACCCACCAGGGCGTCTCACGCTGGATTCCGCTGTCCGCCCCGTTCGGTTCCACGCGTTACCTGTGGGTGAAGGTCACGGCGGCCGAGCTGGCAGCGCCGCACGGCCAGCGTCCCCGCGACGACATCAAGCTCACCCTGCGCGGGGAGTACCAGGAGGAGCACTCCCACACCGCCGGCTCCGGCTCGGAGTACGGCGGCGGCCTCGACCTCCGCGCCCGCGCCGGGAACCACGAGGTGCACGGCGGCCTGGAAGGCGGAGGCGAGTACCGGGCCTCCCGCAAGGTGAAGGACGGCGAGGTCGAGAAGACCGTCAGGATCTACCGCGCCAACCCCCGTGACACCTCTGAGGAGTTCGAGCACGGCATCACCTTCCGGGTCGAGATGGGGACGACCACGGAGCTGCCCGAGGTCCTCAGCGCCCCGGCGCGCGGCGCGCACGGCATCGTCCGCCTGTTCACCGGGAAGCCGGTCCGCAGCCGGCGCGTCTTCGCCTGGCACGACGCGGGGGACGGCGTGAAGAGGAACAGCCCGCTGGTGAAGGGCGGCAGCGTACGGCTGCTCGTGCCCCGGCACCTCACGGTCGAGACCGACGCGCGCCCGGAACCCGTCGACCTCACCAAGCACCGCGAGACCGAGGTCAGCTGGGCGACGCCGCCGCCGGCGCCGCGCAACCGGCTGCGGAAGCCGCCTCCGGGCACGCCGAAGGAGCCCAGGAAGCCAAAGGAAAAGCCCGAACTGCCGCTGTACGCGCGCCCCACCGCGCCGCCCAAGGCGCTGCTGGAGAACCTCCACCCGTGGGCCGTGCCCGCCGCCGCGTCGATCGAGCGCTGGGCCGGCATGACCGCGGTACGCCAGCGGACCGTGCCCACGCTCGACGTGAAGCAGCCGCCGTACATCGACGGCCTGGACTTCACCACCCGGGCGGGCCTGCGCTACAGCCACTACGCCGGCGCGACCATGCTGCGGCCGCACATCGTGGAACTGCTCCGGCACAGCTACCAGCTCCCGGTCGGCTCCGAGACCGCGGTCGTCGGTCTCGACCTCGACCGCGCCGAGATCCTCGGCTCCCCCGAGGGGACGCTCATCAAGCAGCGCACCTATGTGCAGGCCGAGGAGGAGCCCAAGCACGAGAGCGAGGAGGAGAGCGGCTGGACGTTCGTGCTGGGCCCCGAGACGGGCGGCAAGGCGGACGATCACCAGGTCTTCGACCGCATGCCGGCGGTGCTCAGGAGCTGGCTCGACAACAGGGGCCGGACCGCGGCGATCGGCGGCACCGACGAGCGCAACAAGGAGGGCCAGCGCAAGTATCGGATCTACCGGTTCGACGTCACGGCGGTCATCAGGGGCCCGCACGGAACCGTCCGCGTGGCGGTCCCCGGCGGCCTCTACGGAATGCTGCCGGTCGACAGGTCCGGCAAGCTGGCGGACGGCCTGGAGACCGTGCTGGGCGGCCTCCTGGCAGTCCCCGCGCCTCCGGCACCTCCCGCGCCTCCGGCACCTCCCGCGCCCACGCGTCCCGCGTCTGCCGTCCCGGCTCCTGTCCGGAGGGGCACCCCGCCCGCGCAGAACACGGTGGTGATCGGGGCGGACGACGGCGCGCTGTAGGAGGCGTACAGCCTCGATCCGCTGGTGCTCACCTTCGGCGCCGGGGAGACCAGGCCGAACGCGCAGAGCCTTCGCAACCTGTACGGGTACGCAGGGAAACCGGCCCTGCTCGCCGCCGAGCACCACCGCGAGAACCGCGAGAACCGCGGGAACCGCGGGAACCGCGAGGCCGGGGGCGGCCCCATCGCGCTGACCCTCATCGGCGCCGAGACCGGCCGGCCCGAGACCGGCCGGCCCGGCGTCAGACAGGACCGGTCCGTCGCCGAGCGGCGCGTCGACAGGGTCCACAGCATCCTGTACTCGACCGTCAACGCCGGTTTCGCGGGAGCCTTCGAGGACGACGGCGACGCCCCCCTGGCAGCGCCACTGACGCTCACCACGCTGGTGGCGCCGCCCGCCGGGCAGGCCGCCGTGAGCGACGGCCTGCCCGGCGGGCGGCGGCGTTGCGGCAGGGGGGCCGCACGGACGGCCCGGTCGCCGGTCAGGGCTGGATGTTCTCCAGGTCCTCCAGAAGGCCGGGGTGCTTGGGCTCCCAGCCGAGCGCCTGCCGGGTGTGGACGCTGGACGAGGGCTGGTCGCTCGCGAAGATCTGGCCGAGGGGACCGAAGGTCTCGGCCGGCACCGACTCGACCGGCAGGCCCAGCCTTCGGCCGATGACCGTGGCGATGTCGCGGACCTTGTCGCCCTCGTCGGCCAC
>NZ_JBSFIK010000008.1:0-133832 GCF_053597535.1 Streptomyces sp. NPDC001348
GGTGCGGCGGAGCGAGTTGCCGAGGGTGTAGCCGAAGCCCGGCTCCAGCGGCTCGATCACGAACCGGGAGCGGAACTCGTCGACGACCTCTTCGGCCAGGGACGGACGCTGAGCGATCAGCACGAGGTATTGCCTCCAGTGTTTGGCGCCCGCTATGTGACGCTGTAGACACCACGAAGGGTACGGGCTCGGCCTCCTACGAGACCGAACCGCCCGGTCCAGCCAGGGCACCGCCTCCAGCCCGACGCATGATGACGCCTCGCCAGGAAGGCATCCCTGCGGAACACGTTCGGCGCACACGAGGACGGGAAACCCCGTGAACAGCTGAGAACCAAGGAGGGGCGTTTTCCACGCGGGTCACATTGCGCCCGGTTTCGGTACTCGACTCCGCGGAGCGGATCTCAGCGCACCTTGGACTGCACGAAGGCCGCGAGCCGCCCGAGGGTGTCGAAAGTGTCACCGACGACCTCCATCCCGATCTCGATCCCGAACCGTTTCTGCAATGCGACGATGAGCTTGACGACGGTGAGCGAGTCGAGCTCGGGAAGATTGCCGTACAGGCCCGTCTCCGGCCCGAGGTCATCGGCCCGGTCCTCGATGTCCAGCGTGACCACCACGACGGCTTTGACCTCCTCGAAGATCGCCTGCGAGATCTCTGGCGAGCGAGTCAACGGCTTCTCCTCATCGGTAGGTGCGGAACGGGGTGGCACCGGCGCGCTCAGCGGGCAACCCGACCGGGAGGCCGCCGAGCGGAACGTTTCGCCGGCGATCGCGGACCGGCTGATCGTTGGGGTGCTCGTAGGCGCCTGCGGTCATGCGGGCTCCTGAGGGCGGGAGGCGGTGAGCTCGTGGCGAAGGAATGCCCGGTCGAACTTGCCGTTCGGCGATCGAGGCAGGACACCGAGGACCACCACCTCGGCGGGCACCATGTAACCGGGTAGTTCCTGCCGCAGGCGTGCGGTCACCGCGGCCGGGTCGAAGCCGGCGGGATCGCAGGGTGTCACGACGAGGACGATCCGGTGGCCGAGTGCCTCGTCCTCGAGGCCGAGCGCGACGGCGTCGTGGACCAGACCGGTCTCGTACGCCACTTCCTCGATCTCTTGCGGGCTGACCCGGTATCCCGATGTCTTGATCATGTCGTCACGCCGTCCGACGAAGTACAGGAAGCCCTCCTCGTCGCTGACGACGACATCGCCGGACCAGACCGCCGGCTCGGGCATACACAGCTCGACCGGACGGTTCGGCGGCGGCCGGAACCGCTCGGCCGTGCGCTCCGCGTCGTTCCAGTAACCCAACGCGACAAGCGGACCTCGGTGCACCAGCTCACCCGGCTCTCCCGGACCACACAGGCCGCCGTCCTCCCGGACGACGAGGATCTCGGCGTTCGGGATGGCCTTGCCGATCGAATCGGGCCGCCGGTCGACCTCGCTGGGATCGAGGTAGGTGGAGCGGAACGCCTCTGTGAGGCCGTACATCAGGTATGGCGTTGCGGTCGGGAAGATCGCTCGCAGTTGTTGCAGGGTGACGCGCGGGAGTCGCCCCCCGGTGTTCGCGAAGTAGCGCACCCCGGCCACGGCCTCGGACGGCCACGTCTGGGCTGCGAGCTGGATCCACAGCGGGGGTACGCCCACCATCCCGGTGATGCGGTGCTTCGCGCACAGCCGGACGACATCTCCCGGCAGCAGGTAGTCGGCGAGCACCACATGGGCGCCGACGCAGAAGCCGGTCGTCAGTTGGCTCAGCCCGGCGTCGAAGCTCAGCGGGAGAACGGCCAGGATTCGGTCCTCTGCCGTGTTGTTCAGGTAAGTGCTGACGCTCTCCGCGCCGACGACGAGATTGCGGTGCGACAGCACGACGCCCTTCGGGGTCCCGGTGCTCCCCGACGTGTAGAGGATCGCGGCCACATCCGTGTCGACGCCGCCCGTCGGAGGACACACGGCCTGGCTCGCGGGCTCGGCGACCTTCGACCAGGGGAGCACGCGGTAAGGGGCTTCCTCGTCCGGAACAGGCGAGTCGCCCAGCACGAGGACGTAAAAGAGTGACTTGCAGGCGGCGAGCTCGGCGCGCAGGGTCCGCAGCCGGTCCGGGGAGGTCACCAGTACCCGCACGGCGCAGTCGTCGAGGATGTGCCTCACTTGCCGGGCCCGCAGCACGGGATTCACCGGGACGAACACGCCACCGGCCCGCGAGCAGGCGAACAGCGCCACGACGGTCTCGATCCTCTTGTCGAGGTAGACCGCGACGCGCTCGCCACCATCGAGGCCGAGGTCGCGCAGGCCGGCGGCCGCGCGCTCCGTCCGCTCGTGCAGATCGGAGTAGGAGATCGTGGTCGTGCGTGCGGTCACAGCGGGCGCGCCGGGGTTGCGTTGGGCGGACCTCGCAACGAGGTCCGGCAATCGGATGATCATTTCGGCGGATTCCTTTCTGCCCCTTCGCCCGGCAGCCGGCGAATCCCAGCGCTCTGCCCTGCGCCGGCTCGTCTCCGAGCGCGGGGCCGGGATCGCCCGGGCACTGGACGCGGGGTTCGACGACTCGCGCGGGGGACCCGGGCACCGGAGATGACCGCGAGCGGTCGCCCGACGGACGTGATCACCAGGCGTTCACCTCGACGGTCGGCGAGCAGTCGGCCAGGCGCACCGGGTCGGCCATCCCGACCAGGACTTCACGCGGTCCGGTGAAGGGCTCCCTGCTGTGTGCGCTGCGGATGTTGTCGACGAGCATCAGATCGCCCGCCTGCCAGGGCTCCCGCAGGGTCTTGGCCTTGTACACCTCGTTGAGCAGCTGCACGACGTCCTCGCCTATCGGTTCGCCGCCCCCGAAGCGGGTGGTGAACGGCAGCCCCTCGGCGCCGTAGGTGTCGACCAGGAACTCGTGCACCTCGGGGTCGAGCGTCCACTCGTTGAGGAAGGCGATCTGGTTGAACCAGCAGCGCCGCCCGGTGACCGGGTGCCGCACCACCGCGCTGCGGCGCTGCCAGGTGCACAGCCCTCCATCGGGTCGCCACTCGAACTCGATGGCATTGGCGCGGCAGTATCTCTCGACCGCGTCACGGTCCTCGGTACCGAACGCCTCGGCGACCGACGTGCCGATCTCCTCGTTGTAGTTGCGGACGAGAATCCAGCCCTCCCGCTCGAACCGTTCGACAAGGTCACCGGGCAGCGCGTCGAGCACGGCCGTCGAGTCCGCCACACCGGTCGCCCCGCCCGTGGTGGGCGCGGACAGGCACGCGAAGACCATCAGGCCGGGAAACTCGAGCCGGTAGCTCAGTTCGTGGTGCATGCACATCGGCTGGTTCGGCGGCCACTTCGAGGAGGAGTACACCCCCTCCGCGTAGGTCCGCCGGGAGGCGAAGGCCTCTCTCTCGGTCATCGGACCGGTGCGGGCCAGTGGGTGGAAGACGGCGACGGTCTCGGCCGCGTCGTGCAGCCCGAGGCCGCGGACCAGTACCGATCCGTGCTCGGCGACCACCGCGCGCAACGCCACGCGGTGCTCGGCTGCCCAGCGCACCGCGTCGCCGGCAGGCCTGGTGTGCAGGATCGGCGGTTTGCCAGGTTGCAGGTCCACCTCGAGCAGCGCCGCGTGGGAAGAGGCCGACATCTCGTTTCTCCTTGATTCCTCGATGTCCACTCAGTAAGGAGCCACCGATTCGGTGACACACGGCACGCACGCCCGGTGCCGTCTCGAGCCTGTCGTCGGCCGGCACGGCCGGATCGGCGAGGCCCGGGTGAGGTCCTCGAGGGAGACTGCGCGGTCCGGGGCGATCGCCGGCCGCACCGCCGAACAGCGCCGTCGGCACCTTCGTGTGCGTGGCCGGCGCCACCGAGTACAGCGGCAGCTCCAGCTCATGGACCAGCCGGCGCACGCCTGCCGCGAGGTCGTCATCAAGGGGCGCGATGTGCCCGGCGGCGCCCGGTGCCGGGGCGAGCGTCCTCCGCGGATCGCGGTCGCGCCGCCCGCGCGCGGGACAGCCCGCCGGAACTCCCGGCCGGTTGCAATCCGATTGCCCATGGAGTCGTCCCTACGTTCCACGTTTGCCGGGTGTCAGTCGTCGCGGACGAGCACGGCGGCGCGGTCGTCGAGGCTGATCCCGCGCGCCTGGAGTTCAGCCGGCTTCTCGCGCATCCTCTTGGCCGGGTTCCCGCCCCACAGTGCGTGCGGTGGCATTTCCTCGCCCTTCATGAGGAAGGATCCGGTGGCGAGCACCGCACCGTCGCCCATCGTCACGCCGTAGTGGACGAGTGTGCCGACACCGAGCGTGCAGCCGGCACCGATCACGATGTGGTCCGACTTGAATCCTCCGTCCTCCTGCGAGTGGCACTGAAGGACGGTGTCCACATTGAAGGTGCAGTCGTCCCCGATCGTGGTGAACGTCCGCTCGGGCACGCGGAGGCCGTCGTCGAAGACCCGGCGGCCGATCCGCAGACCCAGCAGCCGCCAGATCACGTTCTTGAGCGGGGTGCCGTTGAAGAGGAGGACATAGCCGAGGCTGGTCACTTTCCAGAAGCGTTCGTGCCGCCAGAAGGCGCGGTCGTAGATCGAGCAGCCCTGCGGCCGCAAGGCCTGCAGCGGAATGATCATCCGGTCGACCAGGACGTTGTAGACGACGGTGAAGACGAAGACCGCGGCAGTGGCCAGTGCGAACGCGAACGCACCCAGGGAGGCCCAGAGGTCGACGGCCGCCAGGTAGAACACGGCGACGAGGAAGACGAGGAGCCAGCGCGCCAGCAGGAACAGCGCCATGCTGATGGTGTTGTAGACGTTCTTGGCCCGGAGGCGGCGGCGCACCTCGTCCTCGTTCGCCACGTCGAGCTGCCTGTCACGCCTGACCGACCGCGGGATCTCGAAGCTGGGCGCGCCCAGCAGACCCACACCTTCCCGCACCTGTCCGTCGACGGGAGCCATGACCTTCGTCGCGAGGAGGCAGTTGTCGCCCGTCTTGCCCTGCGCGGGATAGGCGATCTGGTTCCCAAGGAAGTTCTCCGCCCCGATCGACACGCGGGACAGCCGGAACGACGTGTTCGAGAAATCGGCGTTGATGATGGACAGGCCGTCCGCGACCATCGTTCCGCTGCCGACCGCGCTGAGGAACGGGGTGTCGTGCTTGACCATTTCACCGAAGTTCGAACCGGTCTGCCGCACCCCGCGAAGGTCGTAGCCCAGCCACCGCAGGTAGGGGATGACGTAGGAGGTGCCACCGAAGAGATTGAGGTGGAACTTGCTGTTGCTCGTGCGGGCGATCGCGCGGTGGATCCAGTAGTGGAATCCGTACAGCGGGTAGACCTTGTCCGGCTTGATGAAGAGGTTCAGCAAGCGTGGAACGGTTCCCAGGAACACGAGGCCGACGAGCGCGGCGCCGAAGAAGGTCACGGCGGATATGACCAGCGCGTCGTCGCGGTAGAACGCCCAGCTCGTGAAGGAGACCGGTCCCGCGGCCGACAGCTTGACGAGCTGCGGGATGTTCCTGAGCGCGAGGACGGCGATGACGAACGCCAGCGGCGTACCCACCAGAAGCAGGTTCAGCAGCTGCACGGTCGCGAAGACCACCCGTCGCCGGGTGCTGACGTCCATCGTGGGGATCCGCTGGCGGTCGACGTCGGTCGGCTGTGCGGGGGAGCCGCGCCAGTACTCCCCGTCGGGCACGGTCTGTCCGGAGTGCAGCGAGGAGGAGTGCCCCAGTTGGGCCCCGTCACCCAGCGAGGTACAGATGTCGAGCACCGTCATCTCGCCGACGAGCGCGTCCTTGCCGAGGCTGACCGGGCCCGTCTGGATGACGCCGTCGTAGGCCCGGTAGCCGTTGAAGAACGAATCCTTCCGGATCACCGCGCCGTCGCCGATGCTGAGCAGGTCGGTGCACACGGGCACGTTCCTGGAGAGGACGACGGCGCCGCGCCCGACCTTCGCGCCCAGTGCCCTCAGGTAGAGCACGTAGAGCGGTGAACCGACGAACAGCGCCATCGGGTTCCGCTGGACCAGGGTCTTGACGAGCCAGAAGCGGAAGTACGCCATGTTCCAGACACGGAGCTGCTGCCGCTTCCACCGGCCGATGAGCAGCCACTTGAGCAGGATCGGAAGGGCGCAGAGGCCGAGGAACATCGCGGCGCCGTACGCCACCGCCCGCAGGTAGATGTCGACCGGATTCGGGCCGGCCGAGACCCATTCATAGCCCTTCACCGCGACGACCGCGGTAAGACCGGGGTAGCCGAGGAGGAACAGGAGCTGCAACGCCCCGCAGAGGACGTACTCACCGTTCCGCGCCCGCCGCGGCGGCTCACTGAGAGCCGGCGTAGTTGCCGACTGCGCGGCGGGCCTGGTTTCGGTGTCGGTTTTGGTGTTGGTGTCCGTGAGGGCGGCTGCGAGCCTTCGAACCGTCGGGTGCTTGTACACATCCGGCATCGACACCGACGGCAGATCCGCCTGCTTGCGCACCCGCGCGCAGAAACGGGCCATCAGCATCGAGTCGGCACCGAGATCATCGAAGAAGTGACTGTCAACCGACACATGCCCGCTACCCACGATATCGGCCAGCACCTCAGCGAAACGTTGCTCGCATTTGGCCTCGGCGCTCCGATTGCCAGCCGGATCAGCGGCCAAGACATCGTTGACGAGGGCGGCTGCAAGCCTTCGAACCGTCGGGTGCTTGTACACATCCGGCATCGACACCGACGGCAGATCCGCCTGCTTCCGCACCCGCGCGCAGAAACGGGCCATCAGCATCGAGTCGGCACCGAGATCATCGAAGAAGTGACTGTCAACCGACACATGCCCGGTGCCCACGATATCGGCCAGCACCTCCGCGAAACGTTGCTCGCATTTGGCCTCGGCGCTCCGATTGCCAGCCGGATCAGCGGCCAAGACATCGTTGGCGAGGGCGGCTGCAAGGCTTCGAACCGTCGGATGCTTGTACACATCCGGCATCGACACCGACGGCAGATCCGCCTGCTTCCGCACCCGCGCGCAGAAACGGGCCATCAGCATCGAGTCGGCACCGAGATCATCGAAGAAGTGACTGTCAACCGACACATGCCCGGTGCCCACGATATCGGCCAGCACCTCCGCGAAACGTTGCTCGCATTTGGCCAGAGTGATCAGATCGCCAGCCGAATCAGCGGTAAGGACTTCGTGAGAATTTCCCATCAGCTGGGTCCCTTGCACAATGTGAGCAATCGATGCAGGCGCGCTGAAATACGTGAACAAGGTCAACGCGCGTGCATGGACTGCTATGGAAGCTGGGTCCGGAACAGAGCGACCCACCTGGACCGTGGCGGTTTTGGCTGGCCTTATCCAACGGTCTGATCCGGCCGACTAGATCGACAATATTGCTCGCGCGCAACACTTCCCCGGACCGCAGCGGCAACCCGAACAGTGGCCGCCAGAACAGAAAACCACGGTGTTTTTTCAGGGTACGACTGTGCGCGGTACGTGCAAGGGGGCGGGCTGACGCCCGCCGGGCTCGGAGAGGCGGGAGCGGGTGCGGCTGGAGGCGGCCGAGTGGTTCGAGGCCCGGGGAACGATCAGACAAGGACGGAAGACCGCATCTCGCTGACCAGCAGGAAGAGCGAAGCCAGGGAAAGGCCAGGCCAAACAGGGTGATCAATGGGGTCTCTCCTGAAGCGGGTGTCGCAGGTTCGAATCCTGCCGGGGGCACAGACAGAAGGGCCGGCTCAGGAGGGTTTCCCTCCCAGGCCGGCCCTTGGCCGCTTCAGGCCCCGTGCCCCACGCGTGCCGCTACGGGCCCGCCGGGTCCTTCTCGGAGGGCTCGGAAGCCACTCCCCCACCACCCCGGAGCATGGCCCCGAGCCGCTCGGCGATGGCCCGGTCCCGGTCGCTGGTCATGTGCTGGCGGATCAGGGCGGCTCGGGAGCTGCTGCGGCCCATGCGGGTCATCAGTTCCCGGGTGCCGGCTCCGGCCGTGGAGGCGAGCGTCTTGCCCGTGTGCCGAAGGTCGTGGAGGTGCGGCTCGGCTGAGACGCCCGCAGCCTTCCGTGTCCTCGCCCGGTCGTCCCTCCGCCGCGGTTGCCCGCCTCTGCCGACCGACGAAGACGGGTGTCGCTGTCGGCAGCGGCGAAGTGCTCCAGATGGTGCGTGACCACGTCAGGTCAGGAGGTATGCCTTCAGGATCGTCACCGCGTAGGTGTTGCCGGTGGTGTCGGTCAGGGTGGATTCGAGGGAGACCGAGCGGGCGTTTGCCGGGTGGGTCAGGGTGAGGGTCCTTTTGCCGTGGGTGGTGGTCACCGGGGCGGGGGACCAGGTCTTGCCGGCGTCGTAGGAGACCTTCACCGTCAGGGACTTCAGGTCGGTGGCCGCCGGACCCTGGAGGGAGAGGGGGATCGTGGCGCGGCGCCCTGCGGGGGCCGTGCCGGTCGGGGTCAGCTTCGGGTGGAAGCGGACCGTGGAGAGGGGCAGGGAGCCGGAGTCGGACGGGCTGGACGTGAAGGTCCAGGCCGCTGTCAGGCGGCTCGTGGTCGTGGCCACGCCTGGCGGGCGCGTCAGGTCCGTTCGGATCGTGTAGCGGGCCGGGACGGACGGGAGCTTCTCCACGGTCTGGCAGAGGTCGCCGTCGTTGTCGAGCAGGGTGCTGCCGTCCGCGGTGACCGTGGTGTGGCGTTTCGCTGTGGAGAAGGCGGGGTGTCCGGTCCCGTCGGCGAGGTCGGGGACGCACAGGTCGAGGGTGTCGCCGTCGCGCCGTGCGCCGTACGGGCCGCCGGTGATCGGGCTGAAGACACCGACGTTGTACGTGGCCGCGTAGGTCCGGCCCGCCTGGTACGACTTCGCGCTCTCCGTGCCGTAGAAGACGTCATCGTCGTCTCCGGAGGCGTTTCGCTGGCCCAGGTTGGCCGTCCACTTGAAGCCCTTGGGCGTGGTGACGTAGATCTTCGCGGTCGCCGGCAGCGGGAAGGGGTCGCTCACCGTGCCCAGCGACAGGGTGGGGCCGCTCCACAGGACGTTGACGATGCCCTTGCGGTGTGCGACGGAGGAGCCGAAGTTCCGCTTCAGCAGGGCCAGTTCGTTCATGCGCGTGGTGTGCCGATAGCCGGTGGGGAAGCGGTCGGGCAGGTTGTAGAGCAGGTGGTAGGTGGTGCTTCCCTTCTGCCACAGGCCGCCGAGCTGCGTACTGAGCCTCCCGGCCGGGGAGGCGGGGCCCAGGGTCGCGGTGCGCAGGTTCTTGAACGCCCCCAGGAACAGGGTGGTGTTGTGCGGCTCGCTCCCGGTGTCCCCGGTGCCCACGGCGAGGTTGAGCTGGCCGTCGGACATCTTCGCGCCCTGCGGCGCGGTGATCCCGACCGGCTTCGCCTTGCGCGCGTCGAAGACGACCGTGGTGTCCCCGGTCAGCGAGAGCCGCGGCCGGACCAGCGCGGAGGTGCCCCTGGCGTCTTCCATCAGGGTGTCCACGACGTAGTCGCCCCGCGGGACCCGCACCCGGTACACGCCCTTGGAGATCTGCTCGGAGTCCTCGAGGTTCGTGGTCCAGTACTTGCCCGAGTACCCGAGGATCTCGGTCAGCGGCGCGCTCACGGGCTTGCCGCCGCGGTCGAGGAACTTCAGGGTGAGGTCGTGTGCCTCGGCCTCGCGTACGACGCCGAAGGCGGTCCGTACGGCCGCGGGGTCGGCGCCGTTCCGCGCGGTGGCGACCAGCGTGCCCGAGTAGGCGCCGTCCGCCGCCTCGACGCGGGTGTCCGCGGTGAGGTCGACTCCGGCGGTGCCGCCCGCCGGGACGGTGAGCCGAGTGGTGCTCAGCGTGAACATGCCTTCGGGGGACGTGCTGCCGCCGGGGCCGGTCGCGGTGGCCGTCAGGTCCAGGGTGACGGGGTGGTCGCCGTCGTTGCGGTAGGTGATGTGCTGGGTGACCGGCCGGTCGTCGGTGTGGGGCCACAGCTGCTTGCCGAAGGACACGGAGGTCTGTTCGCTCGCCACCGCCCCCTCCAGTGCCCTGGACACGTCGACCCGTCCCGTCCCCTGCTGGTAGCCGGTCGCGCCGGTGGTCGGGGTGGTGGACGCGGTGAGCGCCTGCTTGATCCGTGCGCCGGTCCAGTCGGGGTGCCGCTGGGCGAGGATCGCGGCCGCCCCCGCGACATGCGGCGTCGCCATCGACGTACCGGACATGGAGACGTAGCCGTCGGCGGCCGGGTCGCCCATGTGGCCGTGCGCCGCCCTCGCCGAGACGATGTCCACGCCCGGCGCCGTGAGGTCCGGTTTCAGCGCGCTGTCGGCGGTCGGGCCGATGCTGGAGAAGTCGGCGAGCCGGTCCTCGCCGTCGACGGCGCCCACGGTGAGCGCCGACTCCGCGGCCCCCGGGGAGTCGACGGTTCCCGCGTCGGGGCCCTCGTTGCCGGCCGCGGCGACGGTGAGCATGCCGGTGCTCTTCGAGAGGGCGTTCACCGCCGCCTCGACCGGGTCCTCCCCCGGGGTGTCCTCCTGGCCCAGGCTGAGGTTGGCCACCTTGGCGCCCTGCCCGGCGGCCCACTCCAGGCCGGCGATCACGCTGGAGTCGCTGCCCTCGCCGCTGTCGTCCAGCACCTTGGCGTTGAGGATCCCGGCACCGGGCGCGACGCCCTTGTACCGGCCGCCGGACCGTGCGCCCGAGCCCGCCAGCGTCGCGGCCACATGGGTGCCGTGGCCGGCCATGTCGTCGGTGCTGCCGGTGCCGGTGAAGTCCTTCGACGCCTTCACCGCCGAGGCGAGGTCCGGGTGTGTGGTGTCGACGCCGGTGTCCAGGACGGCGACCTTGACGCCCTTGCCGTCGTATCCGGCCGCCCAGGCGGCCGGGGCGCCGATCTGCGCGACGCCGCCGCCCGCCTCCCCGGCCTTCGCGCCGTCTTCGTCCGCCGACGCCTTGAACCGGCCGTCCAGCCAGACCCGCGCGACTCCCTTCCCCTCGGTGAGGGCCTGCCACATGTCGTCGGCCCCGGCCTTGGGCACGGTGATCGCGGCGCCCGCCACGCTGGGCAGCTCCCGGCGCACGGTGGCGTCCGCGTCCGCGAGCAGTGACTTCTGGGTGCTCCTGCGCTGGGCGGACTTGCCCTCGTACGACACGATCAGCGGGAGCGTGCCGCGCCGGGTGTCGTCGTAGCCGGCGCGTATCAGGCCGCTGACGTCGAACAGCCGTTTGTCCAGGAGGCCTTGGCCGATCAGGGCTGCGGCGTCGGCGGGAACGACGTACTGATCGCCCCCGACGCCGCGCACGGACACCGGGACGTGCTCGCGGCCCGGTGCCCGCCGTACGCCCGTCACCCGGCCCCGGGCGTCCAGCCGGACCCGGTCGCCGGTGAGGAGGGTGACGTACCGGCCGGCCGCGGAGACGGAGCCCGCGGTCCGCGCGCCGAGGGCGGAGCCGCCGGGCGCCGCGACGGTGGCGGTGTCCTGCGTCCGTACGCCGAGGCCGGAGCCCGTGGCCGCCACCGAGACGCCCGTCATCAGCCCCGCCACCAGCAGGGCGGCCAGCGAGGCGCTTGTGGTTCTGTCGCGCATTCAGCTCGCCTGCCCGGGGAGCTGCTTGTTGGCGTCGACGACCGCGCGCTCGGTGATCGCGCTGGTGTGCGTGACGGTACCGACCTTGAGGGGATTGTCCGCCGTGGCCTTGACCACCACGATGCGCTCGCCGAGGAACCGCAGCGTCTTCTTGTCGAAGATCCACTCGGTGCGCTCGCCGTTGCCGGAGTCCTCCCGCGCGATCGCGACCCCGTGCCGGCCCGTGGCGTCGACCGCGTCGTTCACCGCGACGACGCCGGGGATCTTGGCCGCGGCCTTGTAGAGGGCGGCGCCGACCTCGGCGGGCGGGTAGCTCTCGAACAGCAGATCGCCGATCGCGACGAAGGCGGCCTGGTCGCGCGGGACTTCGGGGTCCCGGACGGCGTCCGACTCGCGGTAGATCCGCTGGAGCAGCGCGTCGGGGTCGGTCGGCAGCCCGGCCAGGGCGTTGTAGGCGCCGCTGAACGGGGTGTCGCCCTTCAGGGTGATGCCCTTGTCGCTCGTCTTGCCGGCCTCGATCAGCCAACCGTCCCTGCCGTCGAGGGAGTTCCAGACCTGGCGGGAGTGCAGCTCGTCGCTGACCGCCTCGCTCTTGTCGCCGACGGTCTTGATGTAGCTGTCGGCCACCTTCGAGGCGATGTAGATGTACTGGCCCTTGCGCGGGGCGGGCGCGGAGGTGTCGGCGGCGGCCAGGGAGATGCGCTCCAGGAGCTGGGGGGCGCCCTTGGCATCGGCGGCGCCGATCCTGGTGGTCAGTGCGGGGCCGGTGGCCAGGGCGGTCCCGCCGTCGTCCGCGCCGCCGCCGGTGAGGGCGAGGCCGCCCGCGACCGCGCCGGCCAGGGCGAAGGCCGCGGCGGGCAGGAGGATCGTACGGCGCAGGAACGGGTTGGAGCGCTTCACGGGCGCGACCGGAGAGGTACCGGACGTACGGGAGGAGGTGCGGAGGTCTTCGTGGATCCGGGCCATCATCTGCTCCTTGTGGAACTGGTGGCGGCCCGCCGGCAGATCCCGCTCGGCGGAGGGCAGCAGACTCTGCGTCTCCGTCCACTCGGCCGGGTGGGGCCGGTGGGAGGGGCTGGCGTTCATCGGTTTCCTTCCTGTGCGGACCGGACCGCGTATCCGCGATCACCTGTTATCTGCCGGTTCGTGCGGGTGAGTTCCCGTTTTTCTCCGAGCAGTTGTGCGTCGGCGAGCTTGCGCAGCTTGGCGCGGGCACGGGAGAGGCGGGAGCGGACGGTGCCGACCGGGACACCGAGGGCGCGGGCCGCCTCGGCGTACTCCATCCCCTCCCACAGGCACAGCGTCAGGACCTCACGCTCGGGGCGCTTGAGCAGGCTGAGGGCGGCGAGCGTGGCGTTGATACGGCGCCGGTCGTCCAGGCGTCCGGCGGTCTCCTCGGCGTGGTCCTCGACCCGTTCCTCGGCGGCGTGCGCTGCGGCCGCGGCGCTCGCCGCGTTGCGGTAGCGGCGGTTGCTGCGGTGGTGGGAGCGGGCGACGTTGGTGGCGATGCCCAGCAGCCACGGCCGCAGCGAGCCACCTTCCGCCTCGACCGAGGCCCGGCGCCGCCACGCCTCCATGAAGGTCGTCGACATCACGTCCTCGGCCAGCGACCAGTCGGCGGTCAGCCGGAAGGCGTGGTTGTACACCGCGCGGGCGCACTCGTCGAAGAGTTCCGCGAAGGCGTCCGGATCTCCGTTTCGCACCCGGGTTCGCATATCTGTGGTCACGTCTTGAACTGACGGTCGGTGCGGGCGAGTTCCGGTGAGACACGTCACAGCCGTCGCACAGGTCACCGGGGCGGTGACCTGTGCGAGGACTCGGTGGACATGGCAGCCGCTCAGCCGCGCACCGCTCAGGCCGCGAGGCCCGCAACCGAATGTGTAGAGGGCCGGTTCGACGAACCAACGGCAAGAGTTCGGGTCAGGGCCGTGGACGGCTGCGGCCGGCAACGGAGCGAAGAACTCCTCGGGCAGGCCGGCGCGTTCGAGTAGTGGTTTGCGCGCCGCATGCGCCAGGTGTCGCGCGCGTCGGTCTTCCGGCACGCCGGACGCGTCGCCGACGTCCAGCAGTCGAGCCGCTTCGGCCACGGATGACGGGAACGTGGGTGCCTGTGCCTCGTGGCGCTCTTCATCGGCCATGGGCCGCGTTCTGGGCCGAGCCGGTGGGCCGGACCACGGTGATCGCGGACGGGGCGGCGGTCAGCCGTTGTCGCGATCAATTGAGCAGGACGGGAAGCGCGCGGACCGACTGCTCGACGGGCCGCGAGCAGGGCGCTGCAGCAGAGCCGTGTGCGCTGCGAGCCGTCAGGTCAGTTGCCGGTCTTCTTGTCGAACCAGCCGAGCGACCGGACGACGGACGAGCCGATGAAGAGGATGCCGAGAGGAACGATGGTGAACCAGATGGCAGCGGCTTTCATGGCCGCGAGCAGGGCGATGGCGCCGATGGCCAGTGCCAGGAGCAGGAGCATGCCCACGAGGACACGAATCTTGGAAACCAACGGAGGACTCCCCCATGTTCGGCTGGGCTCTACGGACCGGACGGCGTTCGCTCCCCGTTGGACCGCCGGCGGCGGTTGCCCGGCGGGGAGGCAGCAAGCTCCCGGGGCGGCACCACGGCTCCGGCAGGAAGCTCGTGGGGCCAAGTCTCCCAACGCTGTCTTCCGGAGGGGCCAGTAGAACTACGTAATCGAGTACGTAGGTTCACCGGCCGGGGCGGGGCGACCGGAGAGCGGTTCCCCTGGATTGACCACTGCCCGACTTGCGCCTTTTGATCAGCCGAGACCACGATGGGCGGCCCACAACTCCCCGGCACGGCCGGCGGCGTCGGAGACCAGAGCCGCCAGTTCGGGTTTGTCGGGAACGGGGAACGAGACGTATGCGCCCCGGCCACCACCGACCGGTCTGCCATACGCCTTCACGGCGAGGTGACCGTCCGGGAGAAGCCTGACGTTGAGCGTGGTCAGCGTGAACGCTTCACCGCGCCGGGTGTCCGTCCAGCGGAGTTCCTGCGGGATCACGACATTGATCGCCAGAGCACTTACTTCCAGATCACCGCTCATGGACGGATGATCCCACGCGCGTCGACGCGGATGGCCCCAACCGGCTTGCGCGGCAGGCAGTTTGCTCACGACTCGATACGCACCCCCGGCGGGAACGGGTGGCTGGACTTCCGGCATATCGACCACGAGGCGTAGTGGCTTCCCTACACTGAGTTCCGGCAACGTGTGCGAAAGATGCGGGTTGGGGCGGGGATGAGTACCGAGATCGTGCAGATGGTGCAGCAGGCGGGTCCGTATCTGTCGGCGGCGCTGGCGGCGTATGGGGACGCGGTGCTGGTGCGGGCGGAGAGTGCGGCGGTGGACGCGACGGCCGATGTGGGGCGCCGGATCCTGGGCCTGGTCTGGCGCCGCCGGGACGAGCCGGGGCGTACAGCGCTGGAGGAGGCGGTGCGGGAGGCGGCCACCGATCTCGAGGACGAGGACGCCGCCGCGGCGCTGCGCCAGGAGATCAAGCGCACGCTGCGGGAGGATGCCCGGCTGCTGCGGGAGGTCGCCGCTCTGCTGCCCGCCGCCGGGCCGGTGACGATCACGGCCGGGAAGGGGGCGATCGCCGCGCAGCACATCGGCATCGCGGTGACGGGCGACCACAACGAGGTCAACAGGTGACCGCCGCACCCCCACCAGGAGGACCGGGCTCGGTGACCGCCTCCGGGGAGCGTTCGATCGCCGGGCAGAGCATCAACATCGCGGTGACCGGCGACAACAACCGCATCCTCGCCGGGAATCCGTCGAGGATCGACGCGACAGCGGCTGAGCTCGCGGGCGCGGTGCTGGCCATGGAGACCCAACAGGTGAGCAAGCTGCTCGGTGAACGCGGGAAACGCATCGACCTGGTGTACCAGTACGTGCCGGAGCCCGGGAACACGGCCGCCGGAGCGGACGCCCAAGGCCAGCTCACCGACATCCTGGGCTACTACAGAAAGCTGTGTCCGCGCCGGCTGGTGATCACCGGTGCGCCAGGTGCCGGAAAAACGGTCCTCGCTCTGCAACTCATGCTGGACAATCTGGACTCCCGCGACGCGCTACGGGTTCCGGTGCGGTTCTCCCTGACGGGCTGGGACACCGTCCTCCCCCTGGAGGACTGGCTCGCCGAGCAGATCAGCGTCCGTTTCGGTATCGCGGCACGGCATGCGAAGGCGCTCGTGGGACAGCGCCGGGTACTGCCGGTCCTGGACGGCCTGGACGAGATGGATGCTCCTGGCACCCCCGTCGAGAACCGTCGTGCCGCTCGCGCCCTGGATCACCTGGACTTCTATCAGGATGCCGAGGGAAGCGCTCCGGTGATCCTCACCTGCCGTACTGACCAGTACAAGGAACTGGCGGATTCCGAAGCGGGGATGCGTGACGCGGCGCGTGTGGAGATCCGCCCGCTCAGGCACGAGCAGATCATCGCGTACTTGACCGACCGCATCGCCAACCCGACCCGCTGGCGACCGGTGCTGGAAGCCATCGCCGACCGGGACCGCGTACTGACGAAGGCGCTCAACAGCCCTTGGCGGCTCAATCTGGTGACCGCTGTCTACGAACGAAACCGTCTCGTCTCAGAGTCTCACCACCTTGCCGATCCGGCTGAACTGCTCACCTTCGCCTCGGCGGCCGACATCCGGGACCACCTGCTGTCCCACTACATGTCCGCGACCCTTGGGCGGCACCCGGACGGGGACCGGTACAGCCCGCAGCGGACACACCGCTGGCTCGCCGAGCTCGCCACCGGGCTCGCCGCGGCGGAGTCCGCGGGCAGGGGCGGAACGGACATCGCCCTGCACGAGTTGTGGCCCCTTGCGGGAGTCCATCGCGTCCGCCTCGTCGACGCGCTCCTGACCAGCCTGCTGTGCTTGACCGCTCTCGCGTCGGTCCAGGGCATGCTCAGTCTTTTCCCACGGCCTGGAGTCCTCGCACCCCCCGTGGAACTGTTCTGGCTGCCGACCCTGTGGAGAGCTGGGAAGGCATCCGTACCGGCACCGAGAACCCTGCAACTGCACCGGCTGCGCTTCCGGATGCAGCGTCGGCACATGCGTCTCCCCCTTGTGATCGGACTGCTCGGCGGATCGCTCGCCGGTCTTCTCGGAGCAGTCGAGATCTCCTACGCCTTCGACTGCCCCTGGGGGGTGGCCGGCGCCTACGGTCTCGCGGGCGGCTCGGTCGTGGGATGTGCGCTGGGTCTGGCGGCGGCGCTCACCGCTCCCGTGGCCGACGCGGCGCCCACGAAAAGCTATGTGCAGCCCACCGATCCCCGTCAGCTGGTCAGGGAAGACCTGGTCACCGGTCTGCTGGTCGCGGCGTCCTTCGGAGCGGCGGTAGGGCTGGGGCTCGGGCCGGCCCTGGGACTCGCCGTGGCCTGCACCTTCGGGCTCGCGGTGGGGCTGATGTTCGGCCTCTACTGGTGGGCAGGCGCCGGCCGCCGCTACCTGGTGGCACTTTTCTGTCTGCGCGGGCGAGTGCCGTGGAGACTGGGTGCTTTCCTGCACTGGGCGGCCGAAGCGGGGCTGTTGCGGATCTCCGGCGCGGCTTATCAGTTCCGTCACCGTGAACTGCAGGATTGGCTGGTGGGCCACCCCGACCCGCAGGAACACCGGCAGCCGCCCGCCGGGACGTCCTTCCGTGCCCACTCCTGAAGAGGGTGTCGCCGGCAGCTACGTGAAGGCCGCTACGTTGCGTGCGGCCCACTCGGCGAAGGTGCGGGGCGGGCGGCCGAGGACCTGCTCGACGTCGGGGCTCACCCGCTGCTCGGCGGCTTTCGGCTGGCCCAGGATGTCAAGGGTGGTCTCCACGATCGGCTCGGGCATGAACCGCAGCATCCGCGCCCGAGCCTCCGCGCGGCTTTGCTCGACGAACCGCACCGGCTCGCCCAACGCGTCCGCGATGGCCATGGCCTGCTGCCGAGGTGAGATCGGCGCCGGCCCGGTCAGCTCGTACACCCTGCCGACGTGGCCGGCGTCCCGCAACGCCACGGCGGCGACCTAGGCGATGTCGGCCGGGTCGATGGCCGGCAGTGAGCAGGCCCGGCAGGACTACGAGGCCAGGGAGCTGCGGCCCCGTAGCCGTCGGGACTGAGCGGGTGCTGACGGTGTCCACCACCGCCAATGAGACCGGGGACGCGGCAGCCGGCCTCGCCCCTCTCGAAGGCACGAGCCCCTTCCGGGTTCCGTCCTCTGCCCGGCTGGGTGCGGCAGCCGCGAGCACTGACGTCGATGCTGATACTCAGGTCCCGGGGCCGTGGCTCTGAGTAGCCGTACTCGGGCCTGCGGCCGTCCGTCCGCCTCAGCATGGTGACCATGGTGGAGTGGGTTCTGGACCTTGGCCTGACGGTTGTGACGGCAGGGCTTGAAGTGGCGGCCCTGGTCGCCTTCTGGTTCGTCGAAAGCGTGAGGAAGTGGGCTGCCCAGGGAGGGCCGGTTCCCGGTGCGACGAGTCGCCTCTTCCTGGTACTGAGCGCGGGCTCGGCTTCCTCGGCGCTGATCGGCTACGGCTTCGCTCGGGCCGGTCTGCCGCTGGCCTGCGTGTCCCAGGCGGTCCTGGCCGCACTTCTCGCGCTGCTGCTGGTCCTCGGCGCGGCAACCGAACTCCGCCGGCGGATCAGCGGATACCGGTTACGGCGTCGTGTTCGGCGAGAAGAATGCGGCTGACACCCCAGCGGAGGGCTCCAGAGTCGGACCTGCCGCTCAACTCCCCCGTTTTGAACAATCCTTGACGAGTACTCGGAAATCACTTGATCGGAAACTGGCCAACTCCTTAAGCTGCCGACCGGTCGTCTTCGGTCACCCCATGCGCAACCGGGGTCACAGCCGAAGGCGCCCGAGCAGGAGTTCCGTCGCCCATCGGCCGGCGGCGCTCCGTCCGGAGCCGCCCGGCAAC
This sequence comes from Streptomyces sp. NPDC001348, assembly GCF_053597535.1. Classification (NCBI taxonomy): domain Bacteria; kingdom Bacillati; phylum Actinomycetota; class Actinomycetes; order Kitasatosporales; family Streptomycetaceae; genus Streptomyces; species Streptomyces sp. NPDC001348. The sequence goes on from NZ_JBSFIK010000008.1 coordinate 18,380, forward strand.
GCGGCGCAGCGGCACCAGCGGGACCATCGGTGCCTCGTGACAAGGGGGAGCAGGACATGGCAGGTACGAAGACGAAGAAGAAGACCCTCGTGGGTCGCCTCGGTCGCGGCGCGGCCCTCGGGTTCGCCATGACGTCCGCGATCGTCGCCCTCGGCGCCGTTCCGGCTCAGGCGCAGGAGGGCACCGCGGTCACGGTGAAGGACTGGAGCTGCGACTCCGGCCGCATGTGCATGTACGAGGACGCCAACTACACCGGCAGCAAGTACGTCAACTGGAAGCCCACCGGCACCAACCAGAAGTACCAGATCGACGGTTGGGACGGTGACAACGAGATTTCGTCGCTGATCAACAACACCAACTACAAGATCCGCGTCTACGACAACGACGACTACACGGGTTACTCGATCTGCGTCCAGGCGCATACCTCCATCAACAACCTGAAGAACGGCTGGGTCTTCAACGACGAGGCGGAGAGCGCCAAGACCGTCGCCAGCTGCTAGGTCGTGTCCGGCAGCGCGGGCCTCTGCCGAGTCGGCGGAGGCCCGCGGCTTGAGCAGCGGAGGAGCGCCGGGACCTGCCCTGGAGGAGCAGCGTCCTGGCCGGCATGACTTACCGTCTGCTGTCGGCCCGGCCGCCCGGCCTCACCTCAGGTGACGGGTGAAGAACCGGGCCGCGGCGTCCCCCGCGAACCGGGGGACGCCGGTGTGTCCGCCCATATGGGCGTGCAGGGACTTCTCCTGGGAGCCGAAGGCGTCGAACAGGTCCAGGGCCGCCTGCCGGTCGTTTCCTTCGTCGTCCCACTGCAGCAGGACGTGCAGGGGAATGGTGACCTGGCGGGCCTCCTCGAACACGGCGCGGGGCACCAGGCTTCCGGCGAAGAGACCGGCGGCCACGATGCGCGGCTCGACCACCGCGAGGCGAACGCCGATGGAGATCACTCCTCCCGAGTACCCGACCGGACCGCCGATCTCGGGCAGCGACAGCAGGGCGTCAAGGGCGGCCTGCCACTCGGGGACCGCCTTGTCGACGAGCGGGAGGACGAGGGCGTCGATGATCTCGTCACCGACCGGCTCGCCGGCTTCCCTGGCCCGGCGCAGGTCGGCGCGGGCCTGGTCGACGGCGGCCCAGCGGGGCCGGTCACCGCTCCCGGGAAGCTCGATGGTGGCCGCGGCGAAGCCGTCCGCGGCGGCGTGCCGGGCCCGCCCCACCAGCCGGGGGTACATCTTGTGCAGTCCGAGCGGGGGGTGGCCGAGCAGGATCAGCGGCGCCGGCGCGGAGGCGGACGGGGGCGTCCAGAGGATGCCGGGGATCTCGCCGAGGGTGAATTCGCGTTCGAGGACGCCGTCGTCGAGGTGTTGTGCGGAAGTGAACTGAAGGGCCATGGTCGTGCCTTTCGGGAGTGCGCTCGAACGGCGCTCCCGGGCGACCTATCGCCCGACCGTGACCCCGGAGGAGAGCACCCACGTCGATACGTTCACGGGTACCACCTCCTCGTTCTCTCGCACGGCCTCCGTGAAGGTAGCAGCGGCCGCCGTGGTCCGCCAATCGTTTTCCGTACGGGCTCCATTGGCGCCGTAGGCGGTACTCAGGCCGCCTGTCCTCGCTCCCCGCCGGTTGCCGACGGGATCGCCCGGAGCTTCGCGTGGAGCCGCACCCAGGACAGGTCCGGGCCCTCTAGCACGACGGCGGCACTCCAGACGGGGGGCAACTCGGTGAACTCCATCAACGGCTCGCGGTGCATACGGACCACCCGGGCCGCACGGACCACGGCTCCCGGCGGGGTGTCGACCGGGAGCACCGAATCCCCGAGGAAGACGCCCCGCTCCAGACTGACACTGCGGGCGTGGCAGACCACCCGGTGCGCCGAAGGACGCTCGTAGATGATCAACACGTCCAGCAGCCCCTCGGGCTCAGTGCTCGTCATGGTGCGGGTGTCTCCGTCTGGGCCTGGGCGGATGGGGCGGCGACGCCGACTGCGCCCATCACCCAACCTCGCTCCTCATCCGGTTGTCCAGCGCGCTCACCGACTCCGCATGCGCCGGAACCCTTCGGCGGTGTGGATGTCCGGTCGCCCGAGCAGCGAAAAAGCAGGTGCCGCGATGGCGGCGGTGCTGACAGGCTGCGCCCATGACCGGTGAGGCTCTATGAGGACGCGAACCCTTGGGTTCGGCCTGTACGCGGACGAGCAGGGACTGGCATGGGTCAGGGAACTCGTCGCGGATGCCGTGGGTGGCCGGAGCGCCCGGATCGTCAGCGAGACCGTCGCGCGCACCTTTCCCGGCAACGGGCTGTCGACCGCTGACGTGTACGGCTTCCTGGCGGAACAGTGGGCCTTGGAGCGCCCTGGTCGGAACAGTGGTGCGCGGGAGCCGGTCGAGCTGCGCTTCCGCTTGGTGTGTTCCCTGCGGACGTGGCGAGCGGTCCGCCGGACAGTGATCAGGACCTTGTGTCCGGATGGCATGGCGCCCCACACGTGCCGTGTTCCCTGGTTCGCCGCCTGAGCCGGTCTGCGGTGCCCCGCCGTCCATCGGTTCGGACCGTACCGTCGGCCTGACCCGCCGCGAGCGCCGGCCGGGACACGCTCAGTTCGTGCGGGTGTTGGGCAGGTGCGGCCCGATGTAGCCGACGATCACCTTACCGGTGGCACCGGATGTGTCGTCGTAGAAGTGTATACGCGGCGCGATCCTCCCCTTGTTGTCGATCTTTATGTGGGCTTCCATGAAGACCCTGCGGGAGGCGTCGACCTCCGGCGGCACGAAGAGCATCCTCTGCTGCCGGAACCTCCTGTCGTTGCGCACGGAGTCGGACTCCACCATGGCCACCCGTGTCACCGGATAGGTGCGCATGCCCTGGGGAGCGGCCTCGCAGAAGTCCCGGAAGGTCCCGCCGAAGCCCTCGTCGCCGGCGCTGCTCGCGCTGTAGGAATCCAGGGCGAGCAGCGCGCCCCATGCTTTCGACGCCCAGGTGGAGCTCTTCAGGTCGTCGTCGAGGTCATCCGCCTTGCTCTTGTCGTAGGTGAGGATCAGATGCTTCATCCGGTCGTGAACGAGCTCGTTCAGTTCCGCGAAGGAAACGGGCACCGACTCCTCGGCCGGAGGCATGTACGTGCCCTCAGTCCGGCCGGACTTGACCAGTCGCTGCCGCAGCACCGTCTCGCGTACCTTGTCGAGACAGGGTTTTCTGGACCAGGATTTCAGAACCGTTTACCTTGTTCAGAGCCGGCGCACTGCCGGCGTTTTCCGCGACGACCCATTGTAGGATTTCATTCACGCCGCGAGAATCCACCAAGCGCACCTGGAGGTCGGAGACATCGGGCAGCGGGGTGATCCTGCAGCTCCACTGTCCCGTTTTGCCGGCGACGGAACACGGCTCATGCGACGGCCACAGCGTGTCGTTCTTGACGTTCCTCACGAAAGCCCAGAGGGATCTGCCCTGCAGCGCGCCGTCGAACCTCCCCGAGACCTCCAGCGTCGGATCCTGCGAGATCTCGCTGCCGGCAGGTGTCACCACTTCTGCCGTGACCTTCTGCGGGTAGGACACCTCTTTCGCGCCTCCCCCGGGATCGTCGTGCGTCTTTATCGTCAGGACGGCGGCGAGCAGCGTGAAGACCGCGGACAACAGTCCTGCGATCGCGATGGCCAGCGGGGTGTGATTCTGCACCCACACCGAGACACGCCCCCCGCTCCCCTCGGAAATACCCGCGGGTCCGGCCTCCCCCTCCGAGGATGCAGTCATTTCACTTCCCCCCATCCGCCCTCCGTGCCTGGAAAATACCAATCCAGAAGCACGGACGGACGGTCGAGTCGGAAAATGCAATCTAATGCCCTTGGCTGTTCACATTTTTATGCGTCCAGACCGATGGGAACGCCCCTCGCCCGCCACTCGTCTACAGTGGACGAAACGTCTACATGACTGTAGTCACTCATAGGAGGCTCCAGGCCGATGACCACACCGCTGCTCCTCGCGTCGCAGTCGGCCGTCAACCCGCTGGACGCCCGGTCGCTGCTGGCCGCCTTCGGTGTCCTGGGCGTCGGCGTCGTGATGTTCGCCGAGACCGGGCTGCTGGTCGGCTTCTTCCTCCCCGGGGACTCGCTGCTGTTCACCGCGGGCCTGCTGTGCACGGGTACGGCCGACCGGACGGTGCAGTTCACCCTGGCCCCCCTGCTGGTCGCGGCGGCGGCCGGCGCGCTGGCCGGCGCGCAGTGCGGGTATCTGATCGGCCGGAAGGCGGGCGGAGCCCTGCTCGCCCGCAACCGCTCGCAGCGGCTGCACGAGGGAGCGCAGCGGGCGGAGGAGCTGCTGGAGCGGTACGGATACGCCAAGGCGGTGGTGCTGGCGCGCTTCGTGCCGGTGGTGCGGACGGTGCTCAATCCGCTGGCGGGCGCGCTGGGTGTGCCGGTGCGGACCTTCACCGTGTGGCAGGTGACCGGTGGCCTGGTGTGGAGCGTCGGCCTCACCCTGGCGGGGTACGCGCTGGGTTCCTCGATCCCGAACGTCGACCGTTACCTGCTGCCGCTGGTCGCCTTGATCGTCGTGGTTTCGCTGGTGCCCCTGGCGGCCGAGGTTGTCCGTTCCCGCCGGGCCGCCGGGACGCGGGAGGAGCGCGGATGACCACGGCCCCGAACGGGTCCTCCGTGCGCCACAGGATCCTGGTCGTCGAGGACGATCACGCGCTGCGGGACGTGCTGCACCGTGGTCTGGACGACGAAGGGTACGACACCGTCCTCGCCTCCGACGGCGCGACCGCCCTGCGGCTGGCCACGGCCGACATCGCGGCGGCCGTCCTGGACGTCGGGCTGCCCGACGCCGACGGGCGGGACGTGTGCCAGGCGATGCGCGCCAACGGCTTCCTCGCCCCCGTGCTCTTCCTGACCGCACGGCACCGGCTCACCGACCGGCTGTCCGGCTTCTCCGCCGGCGGCGACGACTACCTGCCCAAGCCCTTCCACCTCGCCGAGCTCGTCGCCCGGCTGCGTGCGGCCCTGAGACGGGCCGCACCGGCCACGGCGGCCACGACCGGGGACCTGGTCCTGGACGCGGTCGGGCACAGCGTCGCCGTGCACGGTGTGCGGTTCGCGCTGACCCCGACGGAGTTCCGGCTGCTCGCCACACTCGTCGCCGCGGCCGGCAGCACCGTACGCCGTCGCGAGCTGGTCAGGGCCGGCTGGCCCGAAGGCGCACAGGTGAGCGACAACACTCTGGACCAGTACCTGACCCGGCTGCGCCGCAAGCTGCGCGAGGCCGGCAGCGCGCTGACGATCCGTACCGCACGCGGGGTCGGACACCATCTCTCATGAACCCCGAGCCGTCATGAACGCCGGCCATGTACTGCGCCGCCTGGCGCCCCGCACACTGCGCGGGCGGCTGTCCCTCGTGGCACTGACCACCGCCGCGCTGCTGATGGCCGTCCTGACCGTGGTGTTCAACGCCGTGATGGACCGTCACCTGCAGCACCAGGCGGACGACGAACTGCGCAACCGGGCCGCCGCCGTGGCCACGACCGTCGACACCAGCGGTCCCCGGGTGCGCGTCCTGGAGACCGTCAACGACCGGCTCCTCGACGCGAACGTGTGGATCTACGCCGGAACGCGACTGCTCGAGAAGCCTCCTTCGGCCATGGCGGACAGCCCGCTGACCCCCGCCGTCGCCCGGCTGGCCGGACAGCGCGGGCATCTCTGCGAAACCGTGCACGCCCACGGTCTGCGGCCCGTCCGGCTGTGTTCCCGGCCCGTCCCCGGCCCTCGCGCCACCGCCACCGTCGTCACCGCGCTGGACCTCGGCCCCTACCGCAGTTCGGCCGACACCCTGCTGCTGGGGTCGCTGATCCTGGACGCGATCATGCTCGCCTGCACCTACGCACTGACCCGCCTGGCCGTCGGCCGGGCCCTTCGCCCCGTACGGACGATGACCGACCAGGCCACCCAGTGGAGCGCCGTGGGCTCCGACGACCGCTTCGGCGCGGCCGAGCACCCGGTCGAACTGGCCCGTCTGGGCGCGTCACTGGACGCGCTCCTGGACCGCATCCGCACCGTGCTGCGCCACGAACAGCAACTGACCGGTGAGCTGTCCCACGAACTGCGCACCCCGCTCACCCGGATCATCATCGAACTCGACTGGTGGCGCTCCCGCCCCCGCACGGAGGCCGAGACCCGCGCCACCCACGAGACGATCGCCGACGCCGCCCAGTCCATGCGCACGATATGCGACACGCTCCTGGACGACGCCCGCGAGAGCGCCCTGAACGCGTCCACGGCCCCCGGAACGACGGACATCGTCCCCGTGCTGAGCCGCCTGGTCCAGCACGTGGACGCGGCGGGCCGGGTACGGACCGCCGTGGAGACCGGAGCGCCGGTGCTGGAGGCGGGGGTCGCCCCCGCCCTCCTCGAACGGATCGTCAGCCCTCTGCTCGCCAACGCCGCCCGCTACGCCCGCTCCAGCGTGACCGTGTCGGCGCGGCGCGGTTCGGGCGCCGTACTGATCGATGTCGTCGACGACGGGCCCGGGGTGCCGGAGTCGTTCACCGGCGAGCTGTTCCAGCCGGGCCGGCGTGCGGAACCCGGTGACGGTCACGACGGCGCGGGCCTCGGGCTGCCGCTGGCGCGACGCCTGGCCCGCGCCGCCGGCGGTGACGTGTCCTACGACCCCGTGCACACGCCGGGAGCACGGTTCACGGTCAGCCTTCCTGCCGGGTGACCGTCTCCTCCGCACCGGCGCGCGGGGCGTTGGTCCGGCGTTCCTGCACCTGGGCGTAGGCCATCAGGCCGAACAGGACGGCGAGCAGGACGGCGGACGAACCCGCGGTGCCGAGGTTCAGGCCGCCCTTGGCGACCGGCTTGGTGAGGAAGTCGCCGGCGGTGGCACCGAGCGGGCGGGTGAGGACGAAGGCGATCCAGAACAGCAGCACGTTGGGGACCGCGGGCACCTTCATCAGGGCGAGGAGCACCAGCAGCACGCCGGTCACCAGGGCCGCGCCCCCCAGGTAGCCGAGGCCGGAGCTGTCGGACAGGAAGTCGCCCATGGAGGTGCCGAGGGTGTTGGAGACGAGGATCGCCGCCCAGAACAGGGCCTCACCGCGGAAGCTGACGATGTCCCGGATCTGGAACGTCATCCCGGACACCTTCCACACCGCGAAGATGACCAGCAGGATCGAGATCAGGATGGCGGCGCCGGTCGGGTAGCCGAGGCCCAGGCCCTGCGGGCCCCAGCCGAGTGACTTGGCGCCGTTCGACAGGAACTTGGCGCTCGCGTCGCGGTTCATGAAGTCGGACATCGTGGTGCCGGCCATGCTGGTCGACAGGATCACGGTCCAGTAGAAGAACGGGTTGTAGTGCGAGGAGCGGAGCTGGACGACCAGGGTCACCACGAAGATCAGGAACAGGGCGATCGTGGTGAGGAAGTAGCCGATCTTCAGGGTCTGCGCGAACAGGTCACCCGCGGTCTCACCCAGGGTGGTCGCGGCGATCTTCATGATCCAGAACGCCAGGGTGACCTCGGGCAGTTTCTTCATCACCGACTTCGTTCCGCTCGCCGCCGACCGGTGCGTACTCGCGACGTCGAGATCGGTGAGGATGTCCGGATTCTCCAAGGCTGGGCACTCCTGTTTCCGTGGGGGGTACGGCAGGGCGCCCGTTCCCCGGAGGGAAACGGGCGCCCTGTGACATGAGCCGGCCGTGAGCGACGGCCATGGCCAGCTGACTCTGCCAGTCAGATCCTGAAAACATCCTGAACGCCTGCGGCACTGGTCAGGCCACTGGAGGGGGCGACGCTCTCCGGCTCGGCCGCGCCTTGCGCGTCAGAAGCCTCCCGACCGGACGGAAGCCGCGCTCGGGGGCCGGAGAGCCGTCCGGGCGAAGCGGTCGACGAGCCCGCGGCCGATGCGCGGGGCGCGCACGGAGTTCCCGGACACCGGCGCCGTTCAGGTTGCTTTCAGGCTCGGGGCCGCCTGCGGCAACTGATGCCACAGAAGCGCAAAAACAATGGCAAAGGGACCTGGGCGACGCGGCGTTCACCGTGTCATCGTGCGGATCATGACCGCGAAGCACGCCCTTGACGACCGGCCCCCCGTCTCCCTACGGCAGATGGTGAGCAAGGTGCCGGAAGTGACCGTCTACTTCTGGATGATCAAGGTACTGACCACCGGCATGGGCGAGACGGCGTCGGACCTCCTCGCCCGTGTCCTCGGCCCGGTGCCGGCGGTCGCGCTCGGCGGCCTCGCCCTGGTGGCCTCCCTGGCCGTGCAGTTCACCCTCCGCCGGTACGTCGCCTGGGCCTACTGGACCGCCATCGTCATGGTCAGCGTGTTCGGCACGATGGCCGCCGACGTGCTGCACGTCGGCCTCGGCGTGCCCTACACCGTGTCGGCCCCCGCCTTCCTCGTCGCGCTGGCCGCGGTCTTCGGCCTCTGGTACCTGAGCGAGGGGACGCTGTCCATCCACAGCATCCACACCCGCCGCCGGGAGATGTTCTACTGGGCGGCCGTCCTCGCCACCTTCGCGCTCGGCACGGCCGCGGGCGACCTCACCGCCACCGCCGGACTCGGCTATCTGGGGTCGGTCGTCCTCTTCGCGGCCGCCATCTGTGTGCCCGCCCTGGCCCACCGCTTCGGCGCCCTGACCGCGGTGACCTCCTTCTGGACCGCGTACGTCATCACCCGTCCGCTCGGCGCCTCCCTCGCCGACTGGATGGCGATCGGTCCCGTCCGCGGCGGGCTCGGTCTCGGTCTGGGGCCCGTCACCCTCGCGTGGACGGTCGCGATCATCGGATTCGTCGGCTTCCTCGCGGTCTCACAGCGCGATGCGCAGCGCGACGTGCGCGACAACCCCGTCATCTGACCCCTGAGCCCGCCGACTTGCCCGGTCACCCGCGCCGGCCCCGCCCCGCCCTCGATCGTCGCCCCGAACTCGACGGCCACCGCGCGCCGTTGCCGGATCCGCGCCGGGCCCGAGCCACGACGGCGATCCCCTTCCCCGTGTGATGATGCACTGACAACGACCGGGCCCTGGGGAGGGGTCGGGCGCGGGAAGGGGCGGCAGCGCGCATGGGCAAGGGTGGGGCGTCCATACCGGACGAGGAGTGGGAGCGCTTCCTGAGGGAGGCCGAGGCCGGGAGCGAGGGGGCGCCCCGGGAGCCGTCCGCGAGGGCCCGGATGGTGGGGCGGCGACTGCAGGAGGAGACCGGCCCGGCGGACGGGTGGCGGACTCACCGACCGGTCCCGCGGACCCGGCGCAAGCTGGGGTACGCGGCCGGTGTGCTGGTCGCGGTCGCACTGCTGGTGGTGGCACTGGCGCCGGGGCGGCTGGCCGGCTGGTTCGGAGTCGGGGACGCGGACGGCGGGAACGCGCCGCTCGCCGCGGAGTCGCAACGCCCGGACAAGCCGCCGGCGACCGAGGCGGCGGCCCAGCCGCCCACCCTCGACCAGCCGTTCCGGGGCTCGCCCGCGGTGCGGTGGGCCGACGGGACGGCGGGGATCAGCATGCCCGCGGCACGGGCGACCGGCTGGATGAGCAAGGCGCGGGTCGCGCAGGCGCTCCAGCGGTCCCGGGACTTCCTCGCCGAGTCCAGTCTGGACCGCGGTGTGCTGGGCGGGGAGCGGCCGCGGAAGGCGATCGCGTTGATCAATCCGCATCAGCGGGACGTCCAGGACTACCTGGCGACCGCGTTCCGCGCGCCCAGTCGCGAGAACGATCCCCTGCTGCTGTTCAGCCGGTTCGAGAAGGCGAAGGTGCGGCTCGTCGGGGACGTGGTCAAGACCCGGGGACGCGTCACCTACCGGGAGGGCCGGCGCGGTGCGCTCGAAGTCGCCACGGATGTCACGTACGTCTATCCGGTGGTGCGCGCCGCGGCGGGCAGCGACGAGGTCGTACGCACCATCGTGCGCCGCGAGGTCGTGATGAGCTGGGACGACCCGGCGAAGGTGGTCACCGAGCCGGGGACGTTCTCCCTGGTCTCCTACAAGGTGGACACCACCAACGGCGGCTGCGACACCTTCACCGGCTACCTCACCCCGAAGTTCGGCAGCGACCGCGCCACCTCGAGCCCCGGAGACGGAGCCGAGATCGATCCGTACGACCGCAGCAAGTCGTTGGACACACGCATGCGGGAGAACGGCGACGCCGGATGCGGGACCGCCACCCGGTCGTGAGCGGCGGCCCGCCGGCCGGTGGGCGAACGCGCCGCGGTCCGGCCGCCGGCCCGGGGCCCGGGGCCCGGGCCGGTCGGGTGAATCCAGCCGTCCGGTGAGTGGCGGCCGAGGTGAGAGCGGGAAGGCCCATTCGGAACACCGGACCAGCGATGGGCGGGAGCGTCCCCATGCCGAAGTTCCTCATCCAGGCCACCTACACGCCCGAGGGCAGCAAGGGGCTGCTCAGGGAAGGCGCGAGTGGCCGCCGCGCCGCCGTGGAGCAGGTCGTCACCGGCCTCGGCGGCAAGGTCGAGGCCATGTACTACGCCTTCGGGCAGGACGACATCGTCCTCGTCATCGACCTCCCCGACCCGGTGTCCATGGCCGCCGTCAGCCTCACCGTCAAGGCCGGCGGGGGCCTGCAGACCCGGGCCACCCCCCTCCTCACCGTCGACGAGATCGACGCGGCCGCCCGCCGGCAGGTCGACTTCCGTGCCCCCGGGGCGTGACGCGTGACGGGCGGTCCTGAGCGGGGCGGGAGCCTCCCTCGGCCTCATCCCTGCCCTCGGCCCGGGATGAAGGGAGCGCCCTGCATCGCCAAGGCCGTCAGCCGGCGGCCTTGGCGATGATGCCCTCCATCTCCTCCCGGCCGAAGGCCCGCAGGGTCGTGGTACGGACGTTGCCCACTCCGCCGAGCTGCAGGAGTGCCGCGGTGGCCGTCTCGTCGTCGGGCGCCTCGACGACGGCCACGAGGTCGTACGAGCCGACGGTCCAGTAGATGTTCACGAGCTTCGCGCCGAGCTTCTGCACGGCGGCGCCGAAGGCCTCGGCTCGCTTCGCGGTGTCCTTGTAGTTCCGGACTCCCTGGTCGGTCCAGTTCAGCAACGCGATAAACGTCGGCATCTTCTTCCGCCTTCACGTGGGAAACACCTCGCGAGGCCCATCCTCGGCATCCCGGACGGGACGCGCATGAGGTGTGCGTCCGAACGAGCGCCTGCGACGCGAGCCGGTCCTCACTCCTTCGGGGCGGGACGCGCGGACGGGGCGTCGTCGCCGCCCATGGGCAGTCTCAGGGGACGGCCACCGCGGTGCTCCCAGATGTCCTGGAGGACCACTTTGATCATGCCGGCGACGGGAATGGCGAGGAGGGCGCCGAGGATCCCGGCGAGTTCGGCGGCGAACAGGATGGCCAGCAGCACGGTGAGCGGGTTGAGCTGCACCGTGCGGGACAGGATGACCGGCTGCAGGAGATGGTTCTCGACCTGCTGGTAGACGATGAAGAAGGCGACGACGCCGATACCGGCCGGCACCGAGTGGACGAAGGCCGCGAGGCCGGCGACGACGGCACCGAGGGTCGCGCCGACCAGGGGGATGAGGTCGGCGATCGCGACGAAGAGGGCGATCAGCGCGGCGAACGGAACCCCGACCACCCGTAGCGCGGCGTATGTCAGCAGCCCGCAGATGAGACTGATCAGCAGGTTGCCGGTGAGGTAGCCGGTGACCGTCCGGGCGCAGGCGGCGCCCACCCGGCGGATGCGGGCCGCGCTCGGTTCGTCGACCAGGGCGAGGGTGCCGTCGACGACCTTGGGTCCTTCCAGCACCATGAGATAGGCCAGTACGAAGATCGTGACGGCGCCCGCCACGGTGGTCGCGGCGCCGCGGACGAAGGCCAGGGCGGGCGTGCCGAGGCCGGTGGCGAAGTTCCGGATCTGCCCGCGGTGCTCCCGGACGTACTTCAGGGCGTGGGTACGTTCGAGCAGGTCCCCGATCGGTCCGCGGCCGGCGCGGGCGTCCTCGATCAGGCCGGGCAGTCGGGCCGCCAGCCGGCTGCCCTCCTGGGCGAGCGGGGTCACGAACAGGGCGATCAGTCCCCCGATGACGACGGCCGCGACGAGGAACACCAGCAGGGTCGCCGGCGCCCGGCGGCAGCGGGACATGCGCCGCTCGACCAGGTCGACCGCGGGGTAGACGGCGACGGCGAAGAACAGCGCGACCACGGTCCACACCAGTACCCGCCGGACCTGCACCACCAGCTCCAGCGCGAGGTAGGTGGCCAGTACCAAGCCGATCGCCGTGAGGATGGTCCGGGCCGGCACGGGTCGGGACTGCATGGACGACTGAGTGCCCGCCGTTCCCGGAGGCAAACGGCCCACGGCACGAACGTCCAGGGCTGCTCAGGCCGCCACGGCGGCGGGTTCCCCGGACTCGTCCAGCAGGTCCATCAGGGTGGCGCGGGCCCGTGCCACGCGGGAGCGGACCGTGCCGACCGGGCAGTCGCTGACCTCGGCGGCCTCCGCGTAGGGCAGGCCGAGCATCTGGGTGAGGACGAACGCCTCCCGCCGCTCGTCGGGCAGCGCGGTCAGCAGGTCCAGCAGGGCGATGCCGTCGTCGAAGCCCGGCAGGTCGCACGGCTGGGCCCGCTCCACGGCCAGCTGCCAGTCGGGGGCGTCGGCCCGGCGCGGGCGGGCGGCGGCGAGCCGGTAGCTGTCGATGACCGCGCGGCGCGCGATGGACAGCAGCCAGGTCCGGGCCGAGGAGCGCCCCTCGAAGCGGTGCAGGCTGCCGAGCGCCCGCAGGAACGTGTCCTGGGCCAGATCGTCCACGGCCTGGGGGTCGCCGCAGAGGTGGGCGACATAACGCCGGACGTCCCGGTCGAGGGCGCGCACGAACTGCTCGACCGCGTCGGCGTCACCGCCCCGGGCGGCCAGCGCCCATGCGGTGATCGATTCGTCGCGCGTCGCCGTCCTGTCGCTTGTCGCGGGCACGGCGGGCAGGGCAGAGGTCATCACCTGGTGTCCTTCTCGGGTCGACCGTGATCCGGAGGGCGCGCGGCAGCGCACGGTCCGGTGAAGTGGGGGAGACGGCCCTACGCCGGTGCGGCGCCGTGACGCCGGTGCGGTCGTACGGCCGTGGCCCGAGGCGCGCCGGGGAGGCGGCCTCGGCGGGCAAGCCGTCTCAGACGGCTGCCGTGCCCACGGGCGGACCCCGAGAAGTGAGGGAACGGACGAGCAGAAGGCCGCGCGGCGCCCGGTCCGAGCGGCGGCGCCGCATGCGGACGCGGGGGCGGTCCGGGGTGACGGGCAGGGCCAGCAGCAGACGCAGCGGTGCCGCCAGCCGTCCGGCCACGGCCCGCAGGATCCGGAAGGCGGCCTTCTCCCCGTGGGCCAGCCACAGGCCGCACAGCAGCGCGGCGAGCAGGTGGGCGGCGAGCATGCCGAGCGACGGCGAGCCGATGTCCGGGGAGAGGCCCGTGCCGCTCGCGCCCATGTGCGTCATGGTCACGGAGTCCATCCGTGCGGAGCCCATGTCCATGGGGCCCATGCCACCCATGCCCATGCCGCTCATGCCCATGGCGAACGAGCCGCCGGAGGCCGGCCGGGCGTGTGAGAAGGCCTCGTGCAGCACCGCCTGCGCGGCGACCACGACCGCCACCACCGACGGCAGCCCGCGCTCACGCCCCGCCAGACACCAGCCCGCGGCGCCCGTCACGACGCCCGAGCCGGCCAGCGTCCACGCGGGCACGTCGCTGCCGGACATCAGCACGTGACCGAGGGCGGCGAGCAGCACGCACACCGCCGCGAACACCGCGGCGCGCAGCGTGCGAGCACACCACCCAGCTGTCATGGCGCCTCATCCTGGCATCCGGACTCCGGTCGTCACACGGGTGTACGGAAAGCCACGGGCGACCGCACTCAACCCACGGCCGGTGATCCGGGTCACGGCAACTCGCCGGAACTCACCGGCACTTGGATCCGACCCCTATGGGGGGCCGTGTTGCCTTCCCGCGTGCGCGGCGGCCGGTTCGGTCAGCCAACCGTAAAGAACCTTGACAGGGGATTGGTCTAGTCCAACTATGGTCGCTGTTCGCCCCTGGTCAGGGAGAACCCTGACGCCCCACCGGTCCGGCGGACGTTCTCAGTGCTGCCCTTCCGCTGTCTTCGCCTGCTCGTCCTCACTCTGGGAGCGTCAATGAGACGACCTGGTCCCGTCCGCCCGCTTCGCGCCCTGCTGTCCGGCGCGACCGTATCCGTCCTGTCAGCCGGGCTGGCCGCCCTCGGCGGTGGTGGCGCGGCCGCCGCGCAACCGGCCCCCTCGCCGACCGCCCGCCCCATGCCGGCGCACGTGGCGGCGCCGTACTTCGAGTCGTGGACCGGCGAGAGCCCGGCCGCGCTCGCCGCCCAGTCGGGCAACAAGTACCTCACGATGGCGTTCCTGCAGACCGCCGCCGCGGGCTCGTGCACGGCCTACTGGAACGGCGACACCACACAACCCGTCTCCCCCGCGGCCTTCGGCGGCGACATCGCCGCGATCCAGGCGCGCGGCGGCAACGTCATACCGTCCTTCGGCGGCTACGGCGCCGACACGACCGGCACCGAACTCGCCGACAGCTGCACCAGCGTGGACTCCATCGCCAAGGTGTACGAGCGTCTCGTCACCACCTACGGCGTCACCCGGATCGACCTCGACGTCGAAGCGGACTCCATCACGAACTCCGCCGGGATCGACCGCCGCAACAAGGCGATCGCCCAGGTCCAGCACTGGGCCGAACGCACCGGCCACCGGGTGCAGTTCTCCTACACCCTGCCGACGACGAACACCGGCCTCGCCCCCAGCGGTGTCGCCCTGCTGCGGAACGCCGTCGACAACGGCGCGCGCGTCGACGTCGTCAACATCATGACGTTCGACTACTGGGACGGCGCCACGCACGACATGGCCGCCGACACCGAGACGGCCGCCGCCGGTCTGCACTCGCAACTGGCCGCCCTCTACCCGAAGAAGAGCCCGGCGAAGCTGTGGAGCATGATCGGTGTCACCGAGATGCCGGGCATCGACGACTTCGGCCCCGAGGAGACCTTCACCACCCAGGACGCGGTCACGGTGAAGGACTGGGCCGTCGCCAAGGGCGTCAACGCCCTCTCCTTCTGGGCGCTCCAGCGCGACAACGGCGGCTGCGTGGGTACCGCCGGCGCGAACGGCTGCTCGGGCATCGCCCAGGACACCTGGTACTTCAGCCACGCCTTCGAGCCGTTCACCCGCGGCGCCGGGGGCACCGGATGACCCCCGGGGGATCCTCGCAGGAGCATCACACAGACTGCACACAGTCTTGCGTTTGACTCGTTAGCGTGCCTGTTATCCGATCCCACGTGCGAACGTGACCTGTTCGCGATCCGGTGGGACGACTGCACGTCAACCGAGGAAGACCGGAACAGATGGACTACTGCTCGTCGTGCCGCCGGCATCTCAACGGCGCCCTGATGTGCCCCGGATGCGGCGCGTACGCTCCGGACATCGCCCCGGTCATCCCTCCCACCGCCACCGACGGCTACCCCGTCCCGGGCCTGGCCGCGCAGGCGGCGCCGGGCACCGCGGCCTGGGAAGCCATGGACGAGGCGCCGCGGTCCGGCCCGTCCGACGGTCTCGAGGACGTGCCGCCCGCTCCGCAAGGACGGGCGGCACGGCGCCGTCAGCTCGCCCGCTGGAAGAAGAACCAGCGCCGGGCCGTGGTCGCGACCGCCGTCGCCCTGGTCGGAGGCGGCCTCACCGTCTCCGCCATGGACCGGCAGTCCACCCACCGGGACCAGGCCTCCACGGCGCCGGAGACCCCGACCACACCGGCCGTCGAGGAACCGACGTCACAGCACATCCGCCCGGCGGCCCCCGGACCCGCCACCCACCGGTCCACCCCCGCGGCCGGCCTCCCGCGGACCCGCTCCGTCCCCGCCCAGCCCGGCACCACCCCGCCGAGCACGCACGTGGACGCCGCGCCCGCCGCGCACGGGCCCTCCACCGCGTACACGGTGCACACGGCCCCCACCCGTCGTACGGCGGCCACGCCGGCGCCAGCACAGGGCAACGGCTCCTCTTCCTCCGGCTCCTCGTCCTCCGGCTCCACGTCCTCCGGCTCCACGTCCTCGGGCGGGACGACCACCGGCACCAACGACACGGCCCCGCAGCAGACGTCCGCACCCGCTCCCGCGAACGGCACGGACCAGGGGACGTCCCAGACGGACCCCGCCACCTCGACGCCGTCCTCGCCGCAGCTCTGCCTGCTGGTGGTGTGCGTCGGCTGACCGCGGACGGGACTCCGTCGAACTGCCGGAGTCGCCCGAGTCACCGGAGTCGCCGGCCACGCCGAGGAGTTCGTGATTCCTTTACGCATTTCTGACGCCCCGCACCGCATCCGCGGGCCTTCTCCGGATGTCCTCATCCGTGTCTCGTACTACCGAGTCAGCAGAAGGAATGGAGTGCCATGGAAGGCACCGTCGTCGCAGTCGTGTTCGTGGCCCTGCTGGCCCTGCTCGTGCTGCGCAGTGGGATGCGTGTGGTCAACCAGGTGGAACGCGGCGTCGTGTTCCGCATGGGCAAGGCGCTGCCGGAGTACCGGCAGCCGGGCGTCACGTTCCTGATCCCGTTCGTCGACCGCATGCGGAAGGTGAACACTCAGGTGGTGGCCATGCCGGTGCCCACACAGGAGGGCATCACCAAGGACAACGTGTCGGTGAAGGTGGACGCCGTTGTCTACTTCCGGGTGGCGGACCCGCTGCGGGCCGCCATCGAGGTGCAGGACTACGTCTTCGCCGTCGGACAGGTCGCCCAGTCGTCCCTGCGGTCCATCATCGGCAAGAGCGACCTGGACGACCTGCTCTCCGACCGGGAGCGGCTGCACGAGGGCCTCGCGCTCATGATCGACAGCCCGGCCGCCGGCTGGGGCGTCCACATCGACCGCGTCGAGATCAAGGACGTACAGCTGCCGGAGTCGCTGAAGCGGTCCATGTCCCGGCAGGCCGAGGCCGAGCGGGAGCGGCGGGCGCGGGTCATCACCGCGGACGGTGAGTTCCAGGCCGCGCAGCAGCTCGCCAACGCGTCCCGGATCATGTCCGACACCCCGGAGGCCATGCAGCTGCGTCTGCTGCAGACCGTCGTGGAGGTCGCCGCCGAGAAGAACTCGACGCTGGTGATGCCCTTCCCGGTGGAGCTGCTGCGCTACTTCGACAAGGCGGCCCAGCAGTTCGCGGCCCCGTCGGCCCCGGCGACCCCCGCGAACCCCGAGCCCCCCGCGAGCCCCGAGGCCCCGGCGAACCCCGAGGCCCTGGAGGCCGGCGCTCCCCCGGCTTCCCCCGCTCCCGTGCTCCCGCCCGCTACGCCGGCTGAAGCCGTTCCGGCGCCTGCCGCCGAGCAGCCGTAGCCAGCGCCAGCGTCACCCCGGTCGACGCCAGGGCCATGACCGTCATCGCCGTGGCGGGCGAGGTGATTTGCGCCACCGAGCCCGCCAGCGAGGCGCTCACGCCCTGCATCGTCAGCATGCCGGCCGAGTGCAGCCCGAGGGCGTGCCCGCCGAGCTCGTCCGGGGTGAGGGCCACCAGGCGCTCCTGCTGCACCAGACCCGCGCCGAAGCCGACGGAGGCGACGGCGGCGAGGGCCGCGGCGAGCGGCAGGGGCGGGTGGCCGAAGAAGACGAGGTACGGCGCCGCCAGCAGCAGGAGCAGCGGTACGGCCATCCGTGCCCGCACCCCGGGCGGCAGCAGCCGGCCCACGGTCACGTCCCCCACGAGCATCCCCAGCGCGGCGCAGGCGAACAGCGTGCCGGCGGCGTCGGGGGCGTAGGAGACGAAGAGGGACTCGCAGCCCACCACCAGGCCGTTGGGGATCCACAGGCCCAGATAGACCAGCCGGCGCGGGCGGTCCGACCACAGCAGGGCGTTGGTGCGCCAGGTCGCGGCGACGGAGGGGCGGCCCGCGGTGCGCGGCGGGCGCCGGGTCAGGCCGAGGCGGGCACCGAGCGCCGCCGCCGTGTACAGGGCCGCCGACGTCAGCAGGGTCACGCGCGGGGACAGCGCGGCCACGAGGACGCCACCGGTCGCGTACCCGGTGATCTGCGCGACGCCGCTCATCATGTTGAAGACCGAACGCCCCAGCAGATAGCCGTCCTTGGCCAGGATCTCGTTCAGCAGGCCCCAGCGCACTCCCCCGCCGAGCGAGGCGACCAACCCCTGGACGAGGAGGACGGCGAAGACCGCCGCCACCGGCAGTCCGGGAAGCGCCAGGAGCGCGGTGCAGGCGGCGAAGAGCAGGGGGATGCCCGTCATCGCCGCCCGCGGCGGCAGCCGGTCCGCGCCCGACAGGAAGAGGGACGCACCGAGCACCTGTGCCAGGGAGGGCCCGAACATGCTGACGGCGGACAGCAGCGGCGAACCCGTCGTCCGTAGCACCAGTGTCCCGAGCGCCAGCCCGCCCACCGTCTGGGCGGCGGTGTGTACCGCGCCGGACAGGAAGAGCGGGGTGAACTCGGGCGTGCGGAAGAGGTCTCGGTAGCTGCGGGAAGTCATGCGGGGAGTCTGGGAGGAGCCGTTCGGCGGGCGTTACAGTTTCGCGTCTGCGCGAAACGTCCGGGGGTGTCATGGGCTGGTGGCAGGTCAACGCGGACACGCTCGCCCGCAGCCGGTTCGTCGTCTCGCCGCTCGCCGAGACCTTCGCGAGCCTGAATCTGCTGCACACGGGCACCGGCGGGCATCCGGGTGAGCAGCGGTGGCTGCGCGACCACCTGCCCGGCTACCGGGAGCGGCTGGCCGCCGACCCGGTGACCGCGCTGCTGGTACGGGCCGGTCTCGGCCGGGACTGGATCGCCGACTTCCTCACCCCCACGCCCCGGGACGGCGAGAGCGCCGAGGAGGGCATCGCCCGGGTGGAGGCCGCCCGGCCAGAGGAGGCCCGCGCCCATCTGCGGGTCTCGCTCGCGGGGCCGCTGCCCGACGTCCTGGACCGCGACGACCTGCCCGCCCGCGCGGCCGGACTGCTGGAGTACGTCTGGACCGAGACCGTGCGGCCGTACTGGGAGCGGCGCCGGCGGGTGCTGGAGGCCGACGTGGTCGCCCGTACGGACCGGGTGAGCCGGGGCGGCTGGGCGGAGGTGCTCGACTCGCTGCGGCCCGGCCGGACCCGCTGGCTGGGCGCCAACCGCCTGCAGGTCAACCTCCACGAGTATCCGCCCCGGGAGATATCCGGCGCGCTGTACTTCGTACCGGTGACCCCGAGGACGGGCTGGGTGTCCTGCGAGGAGCCGGACCGGTACGCCCTGGTCTACTCCTGTGACGGTGTGCTCGCCGGCCGGGACGACCGGGCGGTGCCCACGGCGCTGGGCGCGCTGCTGGGGGCCGCCCGGGCCGGGGTGCTGGTACTGCTCGACTCCCCCATGTCCACCACCCAGTTGACCGCCGTGACCGGCCAGGGGCTCGGTTCGGTGGGCCGGCATCTGAAGGTGCTGCTGGAGGCGGGGCTGGTGCGGCGCCGGCGGGCGGGACGCTCGGTGCTGTACGCGCGGACGGCCGCCGGGGAGGTGCTGGTGGAGGCCGCGGGGGCGCGGGATCCGCGGCCGGC
Source organism: Streptomyces sp. NPDC001348 (assembly GCF_053597535.1). Lineage (NCBI taxonomy): Bacteria > Bacillati > Actinomycetota > Actinomycetes > Kitasatosporales > Streptomycetaceae > Streptomyces > Streptomyces sp. NPDC001348. The sequence goes on from NZ_JBSFIK010000008.1 coordinate 37,875, forward strand.
CGGCGGGGCTAGCATCCGCCCATGACGACTACTGACCACACCGGCTCCGTACTGGACACCGGGATCGGCGCCCTCCAGGGCGGTTCCGCGGACCTCTCCCAGTACGCGGGCAAGGCCGTGCTCATCGTGAACGTGGCCTCCAAGTGCGGGCTGACCCCGCAGTACTCCGGGCTCGAGCGCCTCCAGGAGCGGTACGCCGAGCGGGGCTTCACCGTGCTCGGGGTGCCGTGCAACCAGTTCCTCGGGCAGGAGCCCGGCAGCGCCGAGGAGATCGCCGAGTTCTGCTCCGCGACGTACGGCGTCACCTTCCCGCTGACGGAGAAGGTCGAGGTCAACGGCGAGGGGCGGCACCCGCTGTACGACCGCCTGACCGGCTTCGCCGACGCGGAGGGGCACAGCGGGGACATCCGCTGGAACTTCGAGAAGTTCCTGGTCGGCCGGGACGGCCGGGTCGTCGCCCGGTTCTCGCCGCAGACCGAACCGGAGTCCGCGGAGGTCGTGGCGGCCATCGAGGCGCAGCTGTCCCGATGACCTGTTGACCTTGCCCCTGGGGCAGGGCCGAGCGTCCCTGTCACCGGGCGGAAAGGACCCGCCCGGTGACGGAGGATGCTCTCGTGGACGACGAACTGCTCACCATCGGCGCGTTCGCGGCGCGTTCGCGGCTGTCGGCCAAGGCGCTGCGGCTCTACGACCGCCTCGGGCTGCTGTCCCCGGCGCACGTCGACGAGGCCAGCGGCTACCGCTACTACCGCGCCGAACAGACCGGGCGGGCCCGGCTGGTGGCGCTGCTGCGGCAGCTGGACATGCCGCTCGCCCGGATCGCCGAGGTGGTCGGGGCGGACGGGGCCGAGGCGGCCGGGCTGCTCGCGGCGTACTGGGCGGGCGTCGAGGCGCGGGTGGCGGGGCAGCGGACGCTCGCCGAGTACCTCCGTGGACGGCTGTCGGGGAGGAGCTCCGAGATGTACGACAGGTTCGTGGTGGAGACGGTGGACGTGCCCGAGCAGGTGGTGCTCACCGAGAAGCGGCACGCGTTGGCGGACGAGCTGCCGGCGTGGATCGGGGCGTCGCTGGGGCGGTTGGAGGAGGCGGCCCGGGAGTGCGGGGGTGTGGCGGGGGCGCCGTTCGTCGTGTACTACGCCGAGGTGTCCCTGGAGAGCGACGGCCCCGCGGAGTCGTGCGTACCCGTCGCGGACGCGGCGGCGGCCCGGGAGTGGGCCGAGCGGCGGGGCCGGGCGTGGGAGACGGCGGTACGGGTGGAGCCGGCCCGGCGGCTGGCGTACACCCGGATCACCAAGGCGCAGGTGGCCAACCCGCAGATCCACGCCGCGTTCGAGGCGGTGGAGGAGTGGATGGCGAGGCAGGGCCTCGAGCCCGTGGGGCCCTGCCGTGAGGTGTACTTCGCCGACTGGGACGCGGCGGGGCCGGGGGACGCGGTGTGCGATGTGGCGTTTCCGGTGAAGTGACGGCAAGGGCGAGCCCCCTCGGCAAGGACGGCGGGCTGGTCGAGAGGGCTCTGGGTGGTGCTTGTGGAGTTGTGGTCGTCGGGGCCTGGCGGGCGACGTGGGTCAGGGAAGCCCCCTACGCCTTGACCGAGGCCACGAAGGCGTTCCAGGCAAGGGCGGGGAAGGCCAGGGTGGGGCCCTCGTGGACCTTGGAGTCGCGAACGACGAGTTCCGCGGTCGCGGGCGACTTGACCTCGACGCACGCCCCGTTCCCGGCGGAATAGGAGGACTTCGTCCACGTCTCCGTGGCGCCCTGAAGCAGTGCCATGTCCACTCCTGTTGCAATTGCTCTGTAGTGCGATTCACGCCAACCGTGTCGACCGGTTGGCGTGATCGACGCTACTCGGCAACAGCCCCTCCTGGAGTACTCGTTCACTCATCCGGATGGCATATTCCAATAGGGACTTACGCTGAGACGTGACATCGGTGTAAGATCCGGCGCCCCATGTGCCCAAAGAGTCAGCGAGCGTAGTCTTTGGCCGCGTCGGCGATGAACTGGCGGGATTGCTCCACATTCAGGGACTGTGCCCGCAGATGCTCGTACATCACGGCGTACTTCTGCACGTCCTGCGCCTTCTCCAGGTACAGGTCGCTGGTGACGCCCTCGAGGTACACCACGCTGGAGTCGGCCGCGTCGGCGAACTCCAGGATCGCGTACTGGCCGTTGAGCCCGGGATGCGCGCCCACCTCGAACGGCAGCACCTGCACGGTGACGTGCGGCAGCTGGGACATCTCGATGAGGTACTCCAACTGCTCCCGCATCACCAGCCTGCTGCCCACGACCCGGCGCAGCGCCGCCTCGTCGAGCACCACCCACAGCCGGAGCGGGTTGTTCTCGGCGGTGATACGTTCCTGTCGCCGCAGCCGCACCTGCACGCGCTTGTCGATGTCCGCCGTCGAGGTCTCCGGCAGCGCCCCCTGCACGAGCGCCTCCGCGTAGGCCCGGGTCTGCAACAGGCCGGTCACCAGCTGGGGTTCGTACACGCGCAGCGACTCCGCGTCGGTCTCCAGACCGATGTAGACGCTGTACGGGATGTCACCGAACGCGTGCCACCAGCCCTGCTGCCGGGAGTCACGGGCCATCTCCATCAGGGAGTCGACGATCCGCTGGTCCTCGACCTCGTACACCCCGCACAGGTCACGGACGTCGCGCTGGCTGATGCTGCGCCGGCCGTTCTCCAGGCGGCTGATCTTCGACTGCGACACCAGCAGTCTCTCCGCCACCTCCTCGGCCGTCATGCCCTTGAGCTCACGGAGCCTGCGCAGCTCCTGGCCCAGCCGGCGCCGCCTGACGGTGGGATTGACATTGGACGCCACGAGACGTGCACCTCCGGCTGACTGCCTGTACCTACCACTTTGCGTATCTGCTGTTGAGCAGACTGCCACCAAGGGGCTTCCTACCGCTGGGAAACGGTGGATATGCGGCGCGTACGCGTCAGTTCGGGCAAAGAAACGGGCGGACATGCGGTCGAGCGGGGTGGCGAGACCCCTGAGGTCTCACCACCCCGCTCGAACCAGCGGCTCCCGAACCGGGTCTGGGGACAGCGGTGCGGCGGTGCGTCTGTGCGGCGGTGCTGTGGTGCGTGGGCGCCGTGACCGCGGCTAGTGGGCCACGACGCGTGCCATGGATCCGCGGTGCGGCTGCATCGGAACGCCACGAGCGGGTTCCGGCGCGGTCCTGGCTCCTGGCCCGGCCTGGCGGCCGGCCGGGGCCGGGCTGCGGCGCGGCTGGGCGGCGGCGCCGTTCTGGACGTCCATCACGGCGTGCGCGACGAGACCGCCCATCGGGTCGTGCCTGATCAGGTCCCTGAGCCGGGACCTGGAGGAGCGTCCCTCGTTGCCCGGGTACAGGTGCTTGCCGAGGCCGACCGCGTGCGCCAGTGCGGCGAGCGCCGCGGTCCGCGGGTCCGGCGGTACGCCGGTGCGGATCGCGGAATCCAGCCGGGACCTGATCTCCCGACTGATGGCGGTGTCCGTCGCCTGGTAGCGAGTCGTCGGCAGCACCCCGCACATCTGACCCGGCACGGCGGCGACCATGCCGCACCGCTCCAGATGCGAGAGGTAGATCTGGCGGAGCCCGAGACGCGGCCCGCCGATCCAGTGGACGGCCCGTACCGGAGCGCCGCGCCTTCGCAGCAACTCCAACGCGCAGTCCAGTGTCGGATCTCCAGTCGGCCGTGGTGCCACCACGGCGATACGATCCCCGTCTGGGGCTATCCGTCCGGCCAGCGCCAGCTCCACTAGCTGTGCTCCGGCCAGACCTAGATCGAGCGACTGCGGCTGTGCAGTGGTACCCGTGGCCGGGTCCAGTGCCAGCAACAGAAGCTCCTCCGGAAGTGTTCTGCGGCTCCTGCCCATCCATGCCTCCCCGCGTGGATGAATGACAGGGTGACCCCTCTCACATTGGTCTGTCGAGAGCGCGTGACCGGTTCGTAGTGGAACCGGTAGGTATGTCGTTCTCGTCTACTGCAGGGGACATGCCCGCACACAGGACACTGGTACATGGTTCGGACAGTGGTGGGGGAGGCGTTGTCCGGGTCGGTGGCCGGTCGTCGTACGGCGGTCGGCTATGAAGGCGCATGACAGTCGTGCGGCACATGAGGAGGCATCGGTGGCGGGCGAGTCCCCCGACAGGTCGAAGCAGCGTGAGTCGTCGGTCGAACCGACGTCGGGGAAGGGGGGTCCGGTTCCCGAGGCACGCGATCCGCGGCTCGCGGTGTCCCGGAAGTCCGAGAAGCGCGGCGGCGTGGACACGGCCACCAGGGTGCTGTCGACCCGGAACCTGACGCCCGACGCCGAGGACTCCGCCGAGGACGCCGCCGCGGACGACGCCGAGGGTTCCGCCCCCCAGGACGACACCCGCCTCCGGGAGGCCGTGGCCGCGTGGGTGCGGTCGGGAGACTCGGCCGGCGAGGAGAAGGCGACCGGGGACGCCCCGGAGGCGGAGAACGCCGCGGACGACGCGACGGAGGAGCCGGAGGACGCGACCGGGGCCGCCGACAGGCCCGAGGACGCCACCGGGGAGGCCGACGAACCCGAGGACGCCGTCCCGGCCCCCGCCGAGCCGAAGGCCGCCGACCAGCGCGCCGACGCCGAGCCCGAGGACGCCTCCGCGGACACGGAGAAGCCCGAGGACGCCTCCGAGCCCCAGTACGCCACCGGCGACACCGACGAACCCGAGGACGCCGTCCCGGCCCCCGCCGAGCCGAAGGCCGCCGACCAGCGCGCCGACGCCGAGCCCGAGGACGCCTCCGCGGACGCGGAGAAGCCCGAGGACGCCTCCGAGCCCCAGGACGCCACCGGCGACACCGACGAACCCGAGGACGCCGTCCCGGCCCCCGCCGAGCCGAAGGCCGCCGACCAGCACGCCGACGCCGAGCCCGAGGACGCCTCCGCGGACGCGGAGAAGCCCGAGGACGCCTCCGAGCCCCAGGACGCCGTCCCGGCCACGGACGACGAGCCCACGGACGCCGTCCCGGCCAAGGACGGCAACGAACCCGAGGACGCCGTCCCTGCCAAGGACGGCGACGAACCCGAGGACGCCGTCCCGGCCAAGGACGACGACGAACCCGAGGACAGCGCGCCCGAGGACACCCCGGAGCCGCAGGACGCCGTCCCGGACCTCGACAGTCCGGAGGACGCCGATCAGCGTGCCGACGCCGGCGACGCCGAGCGGAAGGCGGAGACGGCGTCCGGTCCGGAGACCGACGCGGAGCCGGCCCCCGGGCCCGCCCGGGACACCGGCACGAAGGCCGACGCGAAGCCCGGCGCCGCCGCAGCAGCGGACGCGACGGCAAAGCCGAAGGCGGACGCGAAGGCGGACGCCACCCCGGAGCGGCCCGCCACCGACCGCGATTCCGGCCCGGACGCGTCCCCCGCGGCCGACGACGAGAGCCGCACGGACGGTGCTGGCGGGGACGAGAAGGCCGAAGACGACGCCAAGGCCGTGGATCAGCCCACCGCCGTCTTCAAGGCCCCCAAGCCCAAGCCGCGGGTCGACCAGCCCACGACCATGCTGAAGCTGGGCGGCAAGTCCACCGCGCCCGGGACCCCCGTGCCGGAGGCCGAGCGCACCAGCAAGTTCGTCGCGCTCAAGCCCCTCGACGACCCGTCCACCCGGAAGCCCGCCGCCAAGTCCGGCGCCGGGGCGGCTCCCGCGGACGCCACCACCCCCGTCCCCCAGCTCGGCCCCGAGCGCACCACCCAGCAGCCGCTCCCGCCCAAGCCGCCGCTGGACCTGCTCGCCGAGCTGACGAACACGCCTCCGCCGCCGGAGACCCCGGTCCGCACGATCGTGCGCCGGGTCAAGATCTGGACCCCGCTGGTCCTGCTCCTGGCCGTCGTGTTTGCGGTCGTACAGGCCGTGCGCCCGCTGCCCGCCCCCACCCTGGCCCTGACGGCCGAGGACACGTACCAGTTCAAGGGCGACAAACTCGCCCTGCCCTGGCCGACCGAGGGCCAGGGCTGGATGGACGTCAACGGCGTCGGCACGATGGGCACCTTCGGCAAGCAGACCCCGGTCGCCATCGGCTCCGTCGCCAAGACGATGACCGCGTACATCATCCTCAAGGAGCACCCTCTGAAGCCGGGCGCCGAGGGCCCCTCCATCACGGTCGACGCCACCGCCGAGAAGGAGGGCGGCTACAACAAGGCCGGCGAGTCCACCCTCGACACGGTGAAGAAGAACGACAAGCTCACCGAGAAGCAGGCGCTCTCGGCCGTCATGATCCCGTCCGCGAACAACATCGCGCGTCTGCTGGCGCGTTGGGACGCGGGCTCCGAGGCGGCGTTCGTCAAGAAGATGAACGCCACCGCGAAGAAGCTCGGCATGACGCACACCACGTACACCGACCCCTCGGGTCTGAAGGAGACCACCGTCTCCACCGCCGAGGACCAGGTGAAGCTCGGCAACAAGGTCGTGCAGATCCCGGCCCTGACGGCCATCACCAGCGCGGCCAGCTGGGACGACCCCACCGGCAAGAACTGGCCGAACCCCAACACGCTCCCCTACGTCATGGGCGCGATCGGCATCAAGACCGGCAGCACCACCGCGGCCGGCGGCAACCTCCTCTTCGCCGCGCGGAAGGAGGTGGGCGGTGAGACGGTCACCGTCGTCGGCGCGATCCTCGGCCAGCACAAGCCGGACATCCTCGCCACCGTCAACGCGGTCAGCAAGACCGCGCTGGTCGCCGCGAAGGGCGCGCTGACCTCGGAGAAGATCCTTGAGAAGGGTGACGTCGTCGGTTATGTGGACGACGGTCTCGGCGGCCACACCCCCATCGCCGTCACCCAGGACGTCACCGCGGTCGGCTGGGCCGGGCTGAAGGCGAAGCTGTCCTTCGACGCCGGCGCCGTACCGCACACCGCGAAGGCCGGCACCAAGGTGGGCACCCTCACCGTCGGTGACGGCAAGAGCGGCGCGGTGAAGGTCCCGGTGGCCCTGCAGAAGCAGCTCGGCGAGCCGGGCCTCGGCAGCAAGCTGACCCGCCTCGGCTGACCCGGGGCACACCGGTCGCCACCCTCGCACCCCGCCGACGAAGCCTCGCGGCGGGGTGCGTGCTAGCGTCACGAAACGGGGCGGGTTTCGCCGGTCGAGGGGACGCGGCCGCGAACCGGACAGGAAGCGGCCGGGTACACCGTGAAACGCGGCCGAGAACAAAAGACGGGACACGGGGAGTGCCTTCAGGTGGCCACTGCGGAGCCGACACGCGCCGACGACGCCGAACCGGGCCCGGGAACCGGCCCGCGAATACGCGCGTCCGCGGCCGACGGACCCACGGACGGCCCGTCCGGACGGCGGGACCGGCTGCGCGCCGCCGCTGAGGCGCTCCGGCAGCGGCTGCTGCTGCACCCCGCCCTGTCCATGACCGCGCTCGCCGCGGTGCTGCACGTCATCTGGTTCTTCACTTTCGCCAACAGCGGCGGCGACCTCGCGGCCCAGGACGCGTGGGCGGAGTTCGTCGGCCGGCACCCGGACTCGGCGTACAACCTCGCCTGGTACGGCGGCATGCACCCGGTGTCGTACAGCGTGGTGTCGCCGTACCTGATGTCGCTGCTCGGCGTCCGTACCACGATGATGATCGCGGGAACGGTGTCGGCGGGTCTGCTGACGGTGATCCTCATCCGCAGCAGGGTGGTGAAGAACCCGCTGTGGGCCGCGTCGGCCGGCGTGTTCGCCCTGGTCTGCAACGCGATCTCGGGCCGGGTCACCTTCGGTCTCGGCACGGTGTTCGCGCTCGGCGCGGTCGCGGCCGTGTTCTGCTGGCCGCACCGCTGGCGTCACAAACGCCGGGCGAAGGCGGCGGTCGCGGCCTCCCTCGCCGCGCTCGCCACGATGTCGTCGCCGGTCGCGGGCCTGTTCCTGGGCCTGGTCGCGGCGGCGCTGTTCCTGCAGAAGCGACGGCCGGGCGCCTGGGCGCTGGGGCTCGCGCCGTCGGCGGTGGTCGCCGTGTCGACGTTGCTGTTCCCCTTCTCCGGCACCCAGCCGATGACCATCGGCTCGGTGGTCATGCCGCTGCTGTACGGGCTGCTCTGCCTGTTCCTCGTCCCCGAGGAGTGGAAGACCGTGCGACTGACCGCCGCCGTCTTCAGCCTCGCGGTGGTACTGGTCTGGCTGTTCAGCTCGCAGATCGGGTCGAACATCTCGCGGTTGCCGATGCTGTTCGCGGGGGTGACACTGATCGCGGCGCTGCCGTTCACGGTGCCGCGCTCACGCAAGTGGTACACGACGGTGCTGGCGTTCCTCGGCTTCGTCGGCTGGATCGGCTACAAGTCGGTCGACGACATCATCCACACGACCCCCGACGCGGCCTGGGCGCGTGAACTCGCCCCGCTCGTCAACGAACTGCAGAAGGTGGGCGCCGAGAAGGGCCGCGTCGAGGTGGTCCCGGCCCGCTCGCATCGCGAGGCCTCCGCGCTCGCACCGTACGTCAACCTGGCCCGCGGCTGGCTGCGCCAGGCCGACATGGAACGCAACCCGCTCTTCTACGACGGCACCCTGAACTCGGCGAACTACCACGAGTGGCTCCAGCGCTGGGCCGTCCACTTCGTCGTCCTGCCCAAGGACGACCCGGACGTCACCGGCGGGGAGCGGGAACGGGCGCTGGTGCAGCGCGGCATGCCGTACCTGACGCAGATCTGGGGCGACGCCGACTGGCAGTTGTTCAAGGTGACCGACCCGACGCCGCTCGCCGAGCCGAACGCGGTCGTCGACCGGGCGGAGCAGGGCGAGATGACGATCGAGGTCCGCAAGGCCGGCCGTATCCTCATCCGCATCCCCTACTCGCCGTGGCTGAGCATCGTCGACGAGCACGGCAAGAGTCTGAAGCCGCCGCAGGAGACCAAGGCCTCCAAGCACCGGGCCGACGGCACGCCCAAGACGTACGACAACGTCAACGGCTGTCTGTGGGAGACGCCGGAGGACGCCAAGGGCGACAAGTGGACGATGCTGCTCGCGCCGAAGGCGGGGATCTACCGGCTGGCGGCGCCGTACCAGCTGCCCAGGGGGACGCCGTGCCCGGACGAGCTGAAGACCCCCCTGAGCCACTGAGCCGCCGGCTGTTTCAGCGGAGCCTGTCGACGTACATGTCCGTGCCCGGCACCGTGGGGACGAACGGGGCCACCAGTTCCACCCTGCCCAGCCCCGACTCGCCCACCTGTTCGTCCAGGCCCGTGAAGTACCGCTCCCAGCACTCCCGCGGGTCCGTCTGCAGGAACCACAGCAGGGTCAGCCGGGTGTCGACGCCCTCGACCTGCTTGACGTACGTCATACGGTCGCCGGGCAGGGGGGTGGGCCGGAAGACGGTCACCAGGGCGGCCGGGGAACCCGCGACGCGCCTGGGCAGGTGGCGGGAGCGCAGCCACTCCAGCAGTTCGGCGCGCTGCCCGGCGCTGTCGGCGTCGACGACTTCGAGGACCAGGCCCGCGTAGGGGTGGTCGAGGGCGTGGAAGTCGCGGGGTCCGGCCGCGCCGTCCCGGTAGACGGTCACCTCGTGGTCCTGGAACGCCGTGAAGACGTGGGTGCGGTCCTGGTAGACGCGGGCGTCGCGGTTGAGACGCTTGTTGATGGCGACGGTCCACTTCATGTGGTCGTCGTAGCGGCCGTCGGTGACCCAGTAGGTGGAGAGGTAGCAGCCGGCCGTGACGGGCTGGGCCACCGCCGACTTCTCCGGGTAGCGCAGGAGCTGGAGGTCCCGGGTCGCGACCCAGCGGCGGCCCGCGTACATCCAGGGCATGGCCATCGCACCGGCGTAGTAGTGGTCGTCCTCGTACCAGCGGTTGTACGCGTACTCGTGCCCCGGATGGGGCTCGACCATGGTGATCAGGGCGTGGCCGGGGTGCACCCCGTACGGCCCCAGGGCAGCCAGTTCCGCGTATGTGTCGCTGCGGGTGTCCTCGCTCATGCCGTTCCCCTTCCTTCCTCTTCCTTCCACCGCCGGACGCCCATACTCTGACGCCCCGTCAGGTAATTAGCCATCCCCCGGGAGGCCCGGATGTCACTGCTCGAGGGCAAGACGGTCGTCGTGTCGGGTGTCGGGGCCGGGCTCGGCCACCAGGTGGCGGCAGCCGTCGTACGGGACGGCGGGAACGCGGTGCTCGGCGCCCGCACGGAGGCGAACCTCGCCAAGAGCGCGGCCGAGATCGACCCGGAGGGGGCCCGGACGGCCCACCGGGCGACCGACATCACCGACGAGCGGCAGTGCGAGGCGCTGGCGGGGCTGGCGCGGGAGAGGTTCGGCGGGCTGGACGCGGTGGTCCATGTGGCCGCCTGGGACTCCTACTTCGGGGGGCTGGAGGACGCCGACTTCACGACCTGGCAGTCGGTCATCGACGTGAACCTGCTGGGAACGCTGCGAATGACCCGGGCATGTCTGCCGGCCCTGAAGGAGGGGGGCGGCGGATCGGTGGTGTTCATCGGCACACAGTCGGCGGTGGCCGCGCCCACGCAGGTCGCGCAGGCGGCGTACGCGGCGTCCAAGGGCGCCCTGACCAGTGCGATGTACTCGCTGGCGCGCGAACTCGGCCCGCACCGCATCCGGGTCAACACCGTGCTGCCGGGCTGGATGTGGGGTCCGCCCGTCCAGGCGTACGTCCAGTTCACCGCCCACACGGAGGGCGTGCCGGAGACCGAGGTCCTCGGTCGGCTCACCGGACGCATGGCCCTGCCGGACCTCGCGACGGACGGCGACGTGGCCGACGCCGCCGTCTTCCTGGCCTCGGACCGGGCGAGGGCGATCACCGGCCAGTCGCTGCTGGTCAACGCCGGGGAGCTGATGCGCTGACCACCAGCTGTTTCCAGCCACTCGCATTGTTCATATAGATGAACCCAGGTCAGTGAGCCGAACATTTTTACCCGCTCTTGACCCTACGCTCGCTTGTCGTGCCCGCGTAACCCCACCCACGATGAGCGGGCACTTCGCGGCCTTCCCCGTCCACGCTCCGCTTATGCGAAGTGCCAGCCAGCTGAGCGGAGTTCACAAGGCGGACCCTGGAAGGGGGGCGCATGAACAGTCTCGACTGGGTCGTGCTCATCGGCTACTTCGGCGTGATGATCGCGATCGGCGTCTGGTCGCACAAGCGTGTCGACAACGTCAGTGACTTCTTCACGGCAGGCGGCAAGATGCCGTGGTGGCTGTCCGGCATCTCGCACCACATGTCGGGCTACAGCGCGGTGTTGTTCACCGGGTACGCGGGCATCGCGTACACCTACGGCGTCACCTCCTTCGTCACCTGGTCCTTCCCGATCGCCCTCGGCATCGCGATCGGCTCCAAGGTGTTCGCCCCGCGCATCAACCGGCTGCGGTCCCGGCTGCGGGTGGCCTCTCCGCTGGAGTACCTGAAGAACCGGTACGACCTGAAGACCCAGCAGGCCCTGGCCTGGTCCGGCATGCTGCTGAAGATCGTCGACGTGGGGGCGAAATGGGCCGCGATCGCGACCCTGCTGTCCGTCTTCACCGGGGTGAGCCTGAACCAGGGCATCCTCATCACCGGCGCGATCACCGCCGTCTACTGCACGATCGGCGGCCTGTGGGCGGACGCACTCACCGAACTCGGCCAGTTCGTCATCCAGTTGCTGGCCGGCGTCTCCATGTTCGTCGCGGTCGTGCTGAAGCTGAACGACAAGGGCATCGGCTTCTTCGACGCCTGGGACCAGCCCGCCCTGCACGGCCACGGCAAGGGCCTGACCGGCCCGTACGGAACCGTCTTCCTGCTCGCCTTCCTCTTCATCAAGCTGTTCGAGTACAACGGCGGCATGCTCAACCAGGCCCAGCGCTACATGGCGACGGGCAGCGCGCGTGAGGCCGAACGCTCGGCCCGTCTGTCGGCGGTGCTCTGGCTGGTCTGGCCGGTCGTCCTCTTCTTCCCGATGTGGATGTCGCCGCTCCTCGTCCACGCCAAGAAACCGGACGGTTCCGACTCCTACGGCCTGATGACCGAACAGCTCCTCCCGCACGGCCTGCTGGGCCTGGTCATCGTCGGCTTCTTCTCCCACACCATGGCCATGTGCTCCTCCGACGCCAACGCGATCGCCGCCGTCTTCACCCGGGACGTCGCACCGGTGGTGTCGCCGCGGGCCCGGGCGTGGGGCGAGCGGTCGGGGCTGATCGCGGCCCGCGTCACCACGGTGGTCTTCCTCGGCCTGTCCATGGCGGTGGCGACCCAGGTCAACTCCCCCGCCTTCAAGGACATCATCACCGTCGTCATCAAGTGGGTCGCCGGTCTGATGGGCCCGATCGCGATCCCGATGATGCTGGGCCTGCTGCGCCCCTTCCGCCGCTCCGGCCCGACCGCCGCGCTCACCAGCTGGTCGATGGGCCTGCTCGCCTTCTGGCTGGTCAACTACCCGATCAACTGGAACGTCGACGGCGGCGTCCCGCTGCAGTACCAGGTCTCGGTCCCGCTGGCCGTCTCCCTGGTCCTGTACGTCCTCGTCGGCTACCTGAAGCCCGAGGACACCCCCGAACGCCTCGCCGTCCTCGAGCGGATCAACACCGACGGCGACGGTGCGACGGCCGCGGTCCCGGCACCCGCCGACGCGGGGGACGACATGGTCGGCACCCCGGTCAAGGACTGACCGCCGCCGGCTACCCGCCCCTCGGGTAGCGGGCCAGCCACCCCGGAGACGACCCGGCCGGACCGTGCAGCGCGGGCCCCTGGGTCATCTCCATCGCGAAGTCGTCGGCCAGCTCCAGGATCGTGGGACGGCCCTCCAGCTCGGCCAGCCAGGCCGGCGGGAGGGCCGTCTCACCGTGCAGGGCGCCGAGGAGTCCCCCGGTGAGCGCACCGGCGGCGGCCGAGGGCCCCGCCTGGTTCACGGCGAGGCACAGCCCGTGCCGCACGTCCTCGGCCACCAGCGCGCAGTACACCGCGCCGGCCAGCATCCCGTCCGCCGCCCCGTCGCCCACCAGCTCCTCCACCCGGGCCGGCGTCGGCATCCCCTGCCGTACCGTGCCCAGCGCCTGCTGCAGCGCGTCCGAGACGGGCTGGTGCCCCGGCCGCGCGGCCAGCATGGCCAGCGCCCGCTGCACGGCAGCGTCCAGGCTCTCGCCCCGCGCCAGCGCGTGCACGATCAGCGCGTACGCGCCCGCCGACAGATAGGCGGTGGGATGGCCATGGGTCTGCGCCGCGCACTCCACGGCCAGCTGGACCACCAGCTGCGGCTCCCAGCCGACGAGCAGCCCGAACGGCGCCGAGCGGGCAACCGCCTCGGGGCCGAGCTCACCGGGATTCCTGGGCTTCTCGAGCGTGCCCATGTTCTCGTCCCCGAACCCGAGCAGCAGCGCCCGCGTGGGATCCCGCCGCGCGTACAGCCACTCCTCCCGGGCCAGCCACCCGTCCTCCTTCCGCCGCTCGTCGGGCCCCCAGTCCCGCTGCGTCGCCGCCCATCTCAGATAGGCCCGGTGCAGATCGGTCGGCGGGTGCCAGGCCCCGGTGTCCCGCCGCACCTGGGCACGTATCAGCCCGTCCACGCTGAAGAGGGTGAGCTGGGTGTGATGCGTGACGGCCCCCCGCCGCCCGTACCCCACCGCCAGGTCGACCAGGCCCTCCACCCCGTACCCGGCCCGGATCTCCTCCGTCCCGAGCTCGTCGACGGGCGCCCCCAGCGCATCCCCGACGGCCACACCGAGCAACGTCCCACGCACCCGGCTGCGGAAGTCCTGCTGCTCGACCCGCCCCCAGACGGCCCCGGACGTCGCACCCATCCTGACCTCCCACGTGGCACCGTCCGTACGTACGACGCTGAGCACTGTAATCGAACGGGGACGGTCGGTAGAGGGCCGGATCGGTGGGTGGGGTGTGGGTGGCGTGAACGCGGGCGGTCGGTTCCGGTCATGGGTGGGGGTGCTGGGCTGCCTCTGCCTCCGCCGCCTCCCGAATGGCGTGAATCTCGGCGATGGCCTCAGTGGGATCCAGTTCACCGGCGTCCACGATCCGCTCCAGCTCCCGCAGCCGGGCGGCTCGACCGGGGTAGCGTTCGATGGCGACGAACACGGCCCAGGAGTGCACGAAGGCACGCAGGGGCGCCAGGCTCTGGGTCTGCTGTGCATTGGTCGTGGCTTCGAACAGGTGCCGCGTGAGTGCCGGGAGCCGGCTGGGCGCGATCCGGGCCACCGCGTCCCGAAGTGCGTCCGGAGTCGGAGCACCGGCCGCACTGTTCGTGCCCCGCACGACTACGCCGCTCTCCCTTCGATGATCCGGCAGTCCCGGCAGCGGCCCGGGGCGGGGGCGCGGAACGCGCGGTCGCAACCGTCGCAGGTCTGCAAGGGGGCGGGCCTGGCCGGCTCCGGCACGGGTTCGAGAACCGGAGGAACGAGAGCCGTGAGGCGGTGCGCCAGGAAGCCCGCCGGATGGCGCACGCCTTCCGGCGGGAGCCCGGCACAGAGCGTTCGCTGCACGTCCTCCGGATCGACACCGCGTTCCAGCCAGGCGACCACGGCGGGAACGAGACGGCGTACGTCGCGCTCGGCCAGGTGGAGGCGACGGTCACGCAGGCGCAGGCCTGGTCGAGCCGAAGCGTCAGCCGGAAGTCGCGGCCCGCTACGCGCCCGTGCAGCACGGCGTTGGCGGCGAGCTCGGCCACGACGTGCAGGGCGGGGCCGTACGGCTCACCCCAGTCCGCGAGTTGACGCTCCGTGAGAAGGCGGGCGAGTCGGGCGCCTCTGCGGGTCGAGGACAGCAGCACGGTGAAGTGGCGCACGTGGAGGGCGGTGTGGGTGATTTCCGGGTTCACATCACTCAGCGTGGTCGCTCCCTTCTACTCTGAACAGCACTTAAGCGGGTACGGAGAGCGACTGTCCGGGTACGTTCCGGGGTCGTCCGGCCGGGTACACGGAGGTGGGCGGTATGGAGGACGAGGAGGCCACGGCCGTACTCAAGGCGGTCGGACGGCAGATCAAGGTCTGGCGCGAGGCCGCCGGGATGCGGCAGGCGGAGTTCGGGGCCGCGATCGGGTACGGCGAGGAGATGGTCTCGTCCGTGGAGCGCGGACGGCGGGTCGCCAAGCCGGAGTTCCTCGACAAGGCGGACGAGGTGCTGGGCGCGGGCGGGAAGCTGTCCGCGATGAAGGAGGACGTGGAGAAGGCGCGTTATCCGAAGAAGGTGCGGGATCTGAAGGAGTTGGAGGACGAGTCGGTTGAACTCGGGGCGTACGCCAGCCACAACATGCACGGCCTGCTCCAGACGCCGGAGTACGCCCGCGCGTTGTACGCGATGCGGCGCCCCGCGTTCACGGAGGAGGAGATCGACCGCCACGTCGCCGCGCGTATCGCCCGGCAGCACGTTTTCGAGCGCCTGCCCGCGCCGCTCCTCACGTTTGTCCAGGAAGAGGTGACACTGCGGCGGCCGATCGGAGGCAGAATGGTGTTGCGGCAACAGCTCGAACACCTGCTGGAGATCAGTGCGTTGCGGCATGTCTCCATTCAGGTGATGCCTACGGACCGCGAGGATCACGCGGGCATGGGTGGCCCGATCAGGCTGTTGAAGCTCCGGGACGGCAAGACGCTCGGGCACTCGGAGGCCCAGCTGCACAGTCGTGTGATCAGCGATCCCCGGGAAGTCCAGATCCTGGAGATGCGCTATGGCATGATCCGGGCGCAGGCTCTCCCGCCACGGGAGTCTCTGGCCTTCATCGAGAAAGTTCTGGGAGAGACATGAGCGACCTCGACTGGTTCAAGAGCAGCTACAGCAGCAACGACGGCCCCGACTGCGTCGAGGTAGCAATACCCCCCACCGAAGCCACCGTCCACGTACGCGACTCCAAGAACGAGCGCGGCGCCCGCCTCGCGTTCACGGACACCTCGTGGGCCGAGTTCGTGGCGTTCGCGGGGCGTTCCGCGTAGCGCATTCTGGCTCAATGTGCACGAGACCGGGCGGCTGAGCCGGGGAAGAAACCGGCCATGACCACATCAGCCTCACGCACCCCATGGCTCGCCGCCACCCTCCTGACCGGCACGGTCGCCCTCTATATCGCGCTCGTCGCGTTCGGTAACATCACCGACTTCGGCACCAACCAGCAGTTCGTCCGGCATGTCCTCGCGATGGACACGACGTTCAAGGACGACGACCTGATGTGGCGTGCCATCACCTCCCACGCCTGTCAGGACGCGGCGTACGTCGGGATCATCGTCTGGGAGACCCTGGCGGCACTGATCCTGATCGCCGCGACGTACCTCTGGGCCCGCCACCACCCCCGCGCCCGGCAGGCCTCCACCATCGGTCTGCTGATGCTCCTGCTGCTGTTCGGGGCCGGGTTCGTCGCGATAGGCGGGGAGTGGTTCGCGATGTGGCAGTCCAAGACCTGGAACGGGCTGGACGCGGCCACCCGGGTGATCGTCCTGACGGGGGTGGCACTGCTGGTGACGTACCTGCCGGGGGCGGCCCAGGAGAACAGTCCTGCGGGGTCCGCCGCCCCAGCAGGACGAACTTCACGGCTCGGTCGGTGAGCAGAGCTCCGGTTCGGGGCTCGAGTGGCTCATTCACCCTTCCCGGTGAACAACTTGATCAGGTCGTGGGCTGTGTTGTGTTCGGAGTCGATCCGGTAGCCCCCGCCGTCTTCGAGAGCGGCGACCTCGGCGCTGCGGGAGAACATGGCCTGCTCGTACGCGGCGAGCGCGGCCTCGGTGTCGTCGGGGTGCGCGGCGAGGGCCCGGCCGAGTTCCGCGCCGTCGAGCATGGCCAGGTTGGCGCCCTCGCCGTTCGGAGGCTGCACGTGGGCGGCGTCGCCGAGCAGGGTCACCCCCGGCACCCGGTCCCACCGGTGCCCGGCCGGCAGGGAGTGGAGGCGGCGCAGGACCGGCGCGGTGTCGGCGTCGGTGATCAGCGCGGTGAGCTCCGGCGCCCAGCCGTCGAACTCCGCCGCGATCCGGGCGGTCGCCGCGACCGCATCGGTGAAGCCGACGGCGGCGAACCACTCCAGCGGCCTGGACAGCGCCACGTAGGCGTGCAGGGTGTCGCCGCTCTCCCGGTGGGCGAAGATCTCCCTGCCCGGCGTGGGCGCCATCATCGAACCGCCGCCGACCGCCTTGGCGGTGGCCGGGTGCCGGGTGTCGGCGTCGAACAGGTAGGTCTCGACGATCGACGTGCCGACGTACTCGGGTACGGCGTCGGTGAGCAACGGCCGCACCCGTGACCAGGCGCCGTCCGCGCCGACCAGCAGACCGGTCTCGACGGTGCCGCCGTCGGCGAAGGTCACCTCGTGGCGGCCCTCGCCGAGGGCACGGGCGCTGCTCACCTTGTGTCCCCAGCGGACGGTGCCGGCCGGGAGCGAGTCGAGCAGGATCCGCCGCAGCTCGCCGCGCATCGCCTCGGGGCGTCCGCCCGTGCCGTCGTCGGCCTCTTCGAACAGGACGGTCCCGTCCGGGTCGAGGATCCGCATCGCCTGGCGGCCCTCCAGGACGATGGCGCGGAACTCGTCCATCAGACCGGCCGCCTCGAGGGCGAGCTGCCCGTTGTAGTCGTGGATGTCGAGCATCCCGCCCTGCGTGCGAGCCGCCGGGGAGGCTTCGGCCTCGTACACGGTGGCCGGGATGCCGTGGACGTGCAGGACGCGGGCCAGCGTGAGTCCGCCGAGTCCGGCGCCGATGATCGTGACTGGAGTGTGCATGATGGCTCCTCGGGATCGGGCCGCCCGGCGAACTCCGGCCGGCCTTCACCCCGAAAAGTGCCACCCGCCACCGACGGGCCGCCGACAACGACCGACAGCCCTCCGACAGTCCTCCGACACGCGGCCCGCACCGCGGGTCGCGTGTCAGTGGTCACTCCAACACCGGCAGCAACTCCGGCAGATGCCCGTCCGAAGCCGTCGCCGCGTGCTGCCGTTCCTCCGGTACCTCCCCGTACAGGGTCGTGCGGGGCCTGGCCGGGCGGCCGGCGGTTTCGGCCACGGCGATCAGGTCGCGTACCGATTTGTAGGAGCCGTAGGAGGAGCCCGCCATGCGGGAGATGGTCTCCTCCATCAGGGTGCCGCCCAGGTCGTTCGCGCCGGAGCGGAGCATCTCCGCGGCGCCCTCGGTGCCGAGTTTCACCCAGCTGGTCTGGATGTTGGGGATCCAGGGGTGGAGGAGGAGGCGGGCCATCGCCGTGACCGCCCTGTTGTCCCTCGTGGTCGGGCCCGGACGCGCGATGCCCGCCAGGTACACCGGTGCGTTGGTGTGGATGAACGGGAGGGTGACGAACTCCGTGAAGCCGCCCGTCCGTTGCTGGATGCGGGCGAGCGTGCGCAGGTGGCCCAGCCAGTGGCGGGGCTGGTCCACGTGGCCGTACATCATCGTCGACGAGGAGCGGATGCCGAGCTCGTGGGCTGTGGTGACCACCTCGATCCAGGTGGCCGTGGGCAGCTTGCCCTTGGTGAGCACCCAGCGGACCTCGTCGTCGAGGATCTCCGCCGCCGTGCCCGGGATGGAGTCCAGGCCCGCCTCCTTGGCCGCCGTCAGCCACTCGCGGATCGACATCCCGGTGCGGGTGGCGCCGTTGACGACCTCCATCGGGGAGAAGGCGTGCACGTGCATGCCGGGGACGCGGGACTTCACCGCCTTCGCGATGTCGAAGTACGCCGTGCCCGGCAGGTCGGGGTGGATGCCGCCCTGCATGCACACCTCCACCGCGCCGACCTCCCAGGCCTGCTGGGCGCGGTCGGCGACCTGCTCCAGGGAGAGGGTGTAGGCGTCGGCGTCCGTGCGGCGCTGCGCGAAGGCGCAGAAACGGCAGCCGGTGTAGCAGACGTTGGTGAAGTTGATGTTGCGGGTGACGATGTAGGTGACGTCGTCACCGACCGCCGACCTGCGCACGTCGTCGGCGATCCGGGTGAGCGCGTCCAGCGCGGGGCCGTCCGCGTGCAGCAGGGAGAGGGCCTCCTCGTCGGTGAGCCGCGTCGGGTCGTCGGCCGCCGTGCGCAGGGCCTCGCGTACGTCCGTGTCGATGCGCTCCGGCGCCATCCCGGGTGCGGCGGCCTCGCGCAGGGCGGCCCAGTCGCCGTACACCTCGTCGAAGTCGTCACGCCGGTCGGACGTGCGGCCCTCGGTGTCGATCGACGCGTGCAGGTCCGTGCGGCCGGACGCGACGAAGGCCTCCTCCGGCTCCTGCCACGGGTGTCCCTCGACCACGGCGTCGGGACGCGCCAGCCCCGTCTCCGGATCCGCCAGCGCCCGCACGTGCGGCAGCAGCCGCGGGTCCAGCCAGGGCTCGCCGCGCTTGACGAACTCCGGGTACGCGCAGAGACGTTCGCGCAGCTCGAAGCCGGCCGCCGCGGACTTCTCCGCCAGTTCCTCGATCTGCGGCCAGGGGCGTTCGGGGTTGACGTGGTCGATGGTGAGGGGCGACACCCCGCCCCAGTCGTCGATGCCGGCGCCGATGAGCCGCTCGTACTCCGAGTCGACGAGGTTCGGCGGGGCCTGCAGGCAGGCGGAGGGGCCGAGCAGGTGCCGGGCGACGGCCACCGTGGCGACGAGGTCGTCCAGTTCGGCGTCCGGCATGCCGCGCATCGCCGTGTCCGGCTTGGCGCGGAAGTTCTGGATGATCAGTTCCTGGATGCCGTGGTAGGCCCTGGACACCTTCCGCAGTGCGAACAGGGACTCGGCCCGCTCCTCGTACGTCTCGCCGATGCCGATCAGGATGCCCGAGGTGAAGGGGACGGAGGAGCGGCCCGCGTCCTCCAGGACCCGCAGCCGTACGGCCGGTTCCTTGTCCGGGGAGCCGTGGTGCGGGCCGCCGGGCTCGGACCACAGCCGGGTCGCGGTCGTCTCCAGCATCATGCCCATGGACGGGGCGACCGGCTTCAGGCGCTGGAAGTCCGTCCACGACATGACGCCGGGGTTGAGGTGGGGCAGCAGGCCGGTCTCCTCCAGGATGCGGATGGAGATGGCACGGACGTAGGCGATCGTGTCGTCGTAGCCGTGCGCGTCGAGCCACTCGCGCGCCTCCGGCCAGCGGTCCTCGGGCTTGTCGCCGAGGGTGATCAGGGCTTCCTTGCAGCCGAGGGCGGCGCCCTTGCGGGCGATGTCGAGCACCTCATCGGGGGACATGAACATGCCGTGACCGGCCCGGCGCAGCTTGCCGGGCACGGTGACGAAGGTGCAGTAGTGGCACTTGTCCCGGCACAGCCGGGTGAGGGGGATGAAGACGCTCTTCGAGTACGTGATGACACCGGGCCGGCCCGCCGCCTCGAGGCCCGCGTCCCGCACCCGGGCGGCGGACGCGGTGAGGTCCTCGAGGTCCGCGCCACGCGCCTGGAGCAGGACCGTCGCCTCGGAGACGTCCAGGGCGACTCCCTCGCGGGCGCGTTTGAGAGCGCGACGCATGGAGTTCTCGGTCGGGCCGGTTCCGGGGGTCGCGGAAGTCGTCATCCTTCGAGCATACGAGTGCGGTGATCAGGGCGGTCGGGCCGTCCCCGCGCTCCCCGCCGCCGCGCTCAGTGGAGGGCGAGCCAGCCGATACCGACGGCGCACACGAGGCCGCCGGCGATCATGTCGGCCGGTGTGTGGCGGCGCAGCGCGGAACCGGCCAGCAGGGCGCCGAGCAGCACGGCGACCGTGCCGACCGTGCCGAGCAGCGGGCCCTTGCTGTAACCGAACTCGTTGATGCGCAGGACGAGGCGCACCAGCCAGTAGAGCCTCATGACGCGACCGTGCCCATGTGAAGTGTCCCCCTACCGCGCTCCCCTGCCTGCCGGGCGATGCGCCACGGCAGGACGAACGGGCCGCACCCTTCGACCGGCGAGGGTCAGGCGCCGGTCCGATGTGAACCCGACCCGACATCTTACGGTTGGATCGCGTCGAGCGCGCGCAGTACCTCAGCCTCTCCCACCGACGGCAACTGCACCACGACCTCCTCGATCCCGAGCTCGGCGTAGTGCGCGAGCTTGCCCGGGCTCGGCTGCACGGCGTACGGCACGACCTGCAGGGCGGCCGGGTCGCGGCCCGCGTCCGCCCAGGCGGCGCGCAGCACCGGCAGGGTCCCGGTCAGCCCGCGCCCGCCGATCGGCAGCCACCCGTCCGCGTACTCCGCGATGTGCGCGAACAGCTTGGGCCCGGCGGCCCCGCCGACGAGTGTCCGGGGCCCGACGACCGGGCCGCGCGGTTTCCGCACGGGCTTGGGGTGGGCGTGGCTGGCCCGCACGCCGCCGAACTCCCCCTCGTACCCGGCCGGCTCCTGAGCCCACAGTGCCCGCATCAGCGCCATCCGGTCCCGGACCAGCTCCCGCCGCGTACCCCACTCCACCCCGTGGTCGGCGGCCTCCTCGACGTTCCAGCCGAAGCCGACGCCGAGGGTGAACCGGCCGCCGGACAGGTGGTCCAGGGTGGCGATCTGCTTGGCGAGGCCGATCGGATCGTGCTGGGCGACGAGCGTGATCCCGGTACCGAGCCCCAGCCGCTCGGTCACCGCCGCCGCCTGTCCCAGCGCGACGAAGGGGTCGAGGGTGCGGCCGTACTCGCGCGGCAGCTCGCCGCCGGCCGGGTACGGAGTGGTCCGCTCGACGGGGATGTGGGTGTGCTCGGGCAGATACAGCCCGGCGAACCCACGCTGCTCCAGCTCACGGGCGAGTCGGACGGGCGTTACGGTCTCGTCGGTGAGGAAGATCGTGACGGCGATACGCATGTCCCAGGTGTACCGAGGTGGAGGCGCGGTGTCCATACCGACTGGTCGGCACATTCACTCAGCATCACGTGCATGACAAGCTGTCAGCTCGCGATTCCCTTGCATATGAGGCGAGTTCACGCCCATACCGGACGGTGACCCCATGTGTGAAGACGCGCACGGCATCGGAAGACGTGCCCTGTTGGTGACGGGAGCGGCGGCCGCGCTTACGTTGGGAAGCGTGAGCTTCGCCGCCGCGGACGAGCAGGGCCAGGAGACCCGGACGGTACGCGGCACACTGCCGCCCGGCTCCCCGGACTACGTGTACGTACCCGTCGAGGTGCCCCCGGGGGTGCGGGAGCTCAAGGTCTCCTACACCTACGACAAGCCGCCCGTCCCGGCCGGCACCCAGGGCAACGCCCTCGACATCGGCATCTTCGACCAGCACGGCACCGAACTCGGCGGCCGGGGCTTCAGGGGCTGGTCGGGCGGGGCGCGCACCGAGTTCTTCATCCGCGCGGACGACGCCACGCCTGGCTACATCCCCGGACCGGTGCGGGACGGCACCTGGCACATCGCCCTCGGCCCCTACACGGTGGCACCGCAGGGCCTGACGTACGAGCTGACGATCACGCTGACCTATGGCGAGCCGGGGACAGCGGTTCCGCCGACGTACCCTCCCTCCCGGGCCAGGGGCCGGGGCCGGGCCTGGTACCGGGGCGACTGCCACCTGCACTCCTGGCACTCCGACGGCCGCCGCACCCCGGCCGAGATCGCGGCCCTCGCCCGGGCGGCGGGCCTGGACTTCATCAACACCTCGGACCACAACACGCACTCCTCCCACGCCCACTGGGCGGACGTCGCCGGGGACGACCTGCTGGTCATGCTCGGCGAGGAGATCACGACGCGGAACGGCCACGTGGTGGCCCTGGGCACCGACCCCGGCACGTTCGTCGACTGGCGCTACCGGGCGCGGGACGACCGCTTCGGCCGTTTCGCGAGGCAGATCCGCCGGGCCGGCGGCCTGGTGGTCCCCGCCCACCCGCACGCCACCTGCGTCGGCTGCGGCTGGAAGTTTGGCTTCGGCGAGGCGGACGCCGTGGAGGTGTGGAACGGCCCCTACACACCGGACGACGAGGTCACCCTGGCCGACTGGGACAACCTGCTCGTCGCCTACGCACGGGAAGGGCGGGAAGGCGGCCGGACATGGCTCCCGGCGATGGGCAACAGCGACGCCCACCGCGACCCGGACGTGGTCGGCAGCCCCCAGACCGTCGTCCTGGCCGACGACCTGACCCGGGAGGCCGTCCAGGAGGGGATCCGCGCGGGCCGCTCGTACATCGCGGAGTCCAAGAACATCTCCCTGACCTTCACGGTGTCGGACGACCGGGGCCGGCACGCGGGCATCGGTGAACGGCTGGAGTCCGCCGCGGACACCCCCGTGACGGTCCGCCTGGAGGTCTCGGGCGCCCCGCGCTGCACGGCCCGGATCATCACCGACCAGGGCGTCCTGCTGACCAGCGACCCGCTCCCGGTCTCGGGCTCGGGGGTCGTGGAATGGCGCACGACCCCGGCCTACGCGGCGTACGTCCGGGCCGAGCTGCGCCACGAGACGGCGGCGGGACCGGTACCGGGGGCGCTGGCCGCGCTGACGAACCCGATCTTCCTGGGGCGGTGGGGCGGGTAGGTGCAACGCCGGTTGATGCCGGGCTCTAGCGTGGGGAAAGCACCTCCCGGTCACGCCTAGCAAAGGGAGCCCCACGGAAGATGTCCCGCCTCGCCGACCTCCGTTTCCGCGCCGCCACCGCCTTTCAGCGCCACCTCGCCAACCCGGTGACGCGCCGCCTGCCCCTCCAGACCCTCCTGGAGACCACCGGCCGCGTCTCCGGCCTGCCCCGGCGGACCCCGGTCGGGGGTCGCCGGGTCGGGGACTCCTTCTGGCTGGTGTCGGAGTTCGGGGAGAGATCGCAGTACGTGCGGAACATCCAGGCCGATCCGCGGGTGCGGGTGCGGATCGGTGGGCGGTGGCACCACGGCACCGCCCACCTGCTGCCGGACGACGACCCGGTCGCCAGGCTGCGCGCCCTGCCGAGGGGCAACAGCGCGGCCGTCAGGATGCTGGGGACTCAGCTGCTGACGATCCGGGTCGATTTCACGGGCTGAGCGTCACTCGGCCGCCTTGTAGAACGCGTACGTCGCGGTGTACCGCACCCCCACCTGCTCCGTACCGGTGCAGGCGTCGGTCGGCGCCACACCGCCCGTCGTGTTCAGGCGCTGGACGTAGGTGACGTCCCCGAACACCCCGGTGCCCCGCGTGGCGGTGGCCTTGAGGAGCAGCTCGGGGATGGTGCCGTCCTTGGGGGACGACGCGACCGACGAGGCGTTGACGGCGCTGCCGTCGACCGTGGACACCCACACGGGACCACGGGAGTGCAGGGCGACCGGACGGTGGGCGCGGTCGGAGAGGACGGCGCCGGGCTCCAGGAACTTCCAGGCGCCGTCGGTGCACGTGTAGGTCTGCACGCCGCGGGCCGAGAAGACCGCGGTCAGCTTGTTGCCGGCGGGCACCTTCAGCGCGGCGGGTGCGTGGACGGCCGGCAGGGGGGTGTGCTGCGGGGCCGCGGCGTTGCCGACGCTCGTGTTCAGCAGGGTGCCGGCGGCTCCGGCGACGATCACCGTGGTGGTCAGGGCGAGTCTCTTGGCGAGCTGCATGGAGTGGTCTCCGAAGGATGTCGTCCGTGTTCGAGCAAGGGAGCGGCCGGACGTTGGCCGAACCGGAAACCGGCCGTCTGCCCTCGTGCCCCGGACGTTACGGCTCCGCCACCGGCTCCGGGACCGGTTGGCCGATTTCTGCCCGTACGGAACTCCTTGAGCTCCCAAAAGGGCAAGTCCCGGTCGACATCTCACCCCGGCCAGACGATCGCCTGCACCTCGCTGTAGGCGTGCAGGGCGTACACCCCCACGTCCCGGCCGACCCCGCTCTTCTTGACCCCCCCGAACGGGGCCTCCATGTTGCGGCCGACGGTGTTGATCCCGACCCCGCCGGCCCGCAGCCGCCGGGCCACCCGGAAGGCGCGGGCCACGTCGCCGGACCAGACGTAGTCGATGAGGCCGTAGTCGGAGTCGTTGGCGAGGGCCACGGCCTCCTCCTCGTCGTCGAAGGGCACGACCGACACCACCGGCCCGAAGATCTCCTCGCGGACCGTCCGCATGTCGTTGGTGCAGTCGGCGAGGACGGTCGGGGCGACGTAGAAGCCCCGGTCCAGCGGCGGGCGTTCGCCGCCCGTGACCACCGTCGCGCCTTCCTTGCGGGCGAGTTCCACGTACGACTCCACACGGTCGCGGTGTGCCGCGGAGATCACGGGGCCCACCACCGTGTCCGGCTCGCACGGGCTCCCCACCTTCAACCGCCGTGCGTACGCGGCCAGTCCGTCCACAAGATGGCCGTACACCCGCCGCTGCGCCAGCACCCGCGTCGGTGCCGTGCAGATCTGCCCGCTGTAGAAGGAGAAGGTGGTGCCGATGCCCGCCACCGCCGACGCGATGTCCGCGTCGTCGAAGACGACCGCCGCGCCCTTCCCGCCGAGTTCCATCAGCTGCCGTTTCATGTCCCGCCCGCACACCTCGGCGATGCGCTGCCCGACCGCCGTGGAGCCGGTGAAGCTCACCATGTCGACGTCGGGTGAGGCCACGACCGCCTCGCCGACGGCCACTTCGCGTCCGGAGACGACGTTCACCACGCCGGGCGGCGCCCCGGCGGCTTCCAGGGCCTCGGCCATGCGGTAGACGGACAGCGGGTCCTGCGGGGCGGGTTTCACCACGACCGTGTTGCCCATGGCGAGCGCCGGGGCGACCTTGCCGGCCGGGTTGGCCCACGGGTTGTTGTAGGACGTCACGCAGGTGACGACGCCGACCGGCTGGCGCACGGCCAGCGCGCCCATCACACCCGCCTTGCCCATCGGCCCCGCCTCGTTGATCTGGGGCGGGATCGCCCACTCGGCGGGTTCCACCCGGGCGTAGCGGTGGAAGCGGGCCGCGGCGACCCCGACCTGCATGGCGCGGGCGGTGCCGGTGGTGGCGCCGGTCTCCGCGCGGGCGAGGTCGGCGTAGGGCGCCAGGTGGGCGCGGATGTGGTCGGCGGCCCGGGCCAGGACCGCCGCCCGTTCCTCGGGCGGGGTGCGGGACCAGGGGCCGAAGGCCTCGCGGGCCGCGGCGCAGGCCGCCTGTGCTTGGTCCCGGGTGGCCTCCGGGGCCAGGCCGACGCTCTCCTCGGTCGCCGGGTCGGTCACCGCGTAGTGGCCGGCGTCCGGTTCCACCCACGCACCGCCGACGAACAGCCGCTGCCCTTCGCTCACTTGGTGCTCACCGTCCGGGTGTCCCGCCCCGAGCGCAGCACCCGTCCCGGTACCGCCCCGGTCACCACGTCGTCCCGGATCGCCTCGACCCCGTTGACCCGGACGGACCGTATCCCGATGGCCTTGGAGTCCAGCCGTGGGCTGTCACCCGGCAGGTCGTGCACCAGGGTGGCCCGGCCCGCGTCGATCCGCTGCGGGTCGAACAGGACGAGGTCGGCATGCCAGCCCTCCCGGATCCGGCCCCGCTCGCGCAGGCCGAAGAGGCGTGCCGGGTCGTCGGTGAGCATCTTCACCGCCTGCTCGAGACCGACCAGTTTCCGGCCGCGCAGGCAGTCCCCGAGGAACCGGGTGGTGTACGGCGCCCCGCACATGCGGTCCAGGTGGGCGCCCGCGTCGGAGCCGCCGAGCAGGACGTCCTCGTGCTGCCAGGTCTCCGCGCGGAGGGCCCAGGACGCCGGGTCGTTGTCGGTCGGCATGGGCCACAGGACCGTACGCAGGTCGTCGGCGGCGCAGATGTCGACGAGGCAGGCGAAGGGGTCCTGGCCGCGTTCCTCGGCGATGTCCCGGACGACGCGGCCGGTCAGTCCGCGGTTGGCGTCGCTGTAGGTGTCCCCGATGACGTACCGCCCGAAGTTCGCCAGCCGCCGGAAGACGCCCGCCTCCTTGGAGTCGGCGCGGCGCAGCATCTCGGCCCGGACGTCCGGGTCGCGCAGACGGGCGATGCGCTCGGGGACGGGCAGGCCGAGGATGTCGCCCCAGCCGGGGATCAGGTTCAGCGCGCAGAAGGTGCCCAGCGACATGTTCATCGGGGTGAGGATCGGCATGGTGAGCGCCACGACCCGGCCGCCGGCCTCGCGGGCCCGTTCACTCGCCGACAGCTGCCGGGGCACGCGTTCGGGGACCGACGCGTCCACCGTGAGGACGTTCCAGTTCAGGGGGCGTCCGGCGGTCGCGCTCATCTCGACGAACAGGTCGATCTCGGCGTCGCTGAACTGGTCGAGGCAGCCCGCGACGATCGCCTCGATCTGGGTGCCCTCGTGCTCGCCGACGGCCCGGGCGAGGGCTAGCAGTTCCTCGGGGCGGGCGTGGCGGGAGGCGACCGGGCGGCCGTCGCCGTCGGAGTGGGTGGACGACTGGGTGGTGGACAGGCCCCAGGCGCCCGCCTCCATCGCCTCGTGGAAGAGGCGCAGCATCCGCTTCAGCTGCTCCGGTGTGGGCTGCCCGCCGACCGCGTCCGGGCCCATCACGTGCCGGCGGAGCGCGCAGTGCCCCACCATGAAGCCCGCGTTGACGGCGATCCGGCCCTCCAGGGCGTCCAGGTACTCGCCGAAGGTGTGCCAGTTCCAGGGCGCCCCTTCCTCCAGGGCGACCAGGGACATGCCCTCCACCTTGGACATCATCCGGCGGGTGTAGTCGGCGTCCTCGGGCCGGTCGGGGTTCAGGGGGGCCAGGGTGAAGCCGCAGTTGCCGGCGGCGACCGTGGTCACGCCGTGGTTGAGCGAGGGGGTGGCGTACGGGTCCCAGAAGAGCTGGGCGTCGTAGTGGGTGTGCGGGTCGACGAAGCCGGGGGCGAGGACGAGGCCGTGCGCGTCCTCGGTGGTCCGGGCTCCCTCGGTGATCTGTCCGACGGCGGCGATCCGGCCGTCCCGCAGCCCCACGTCGGCGGTGCGGGCGGGGGCGCCCGTCCCGTCGACGACGGTCGCCCCCTTGATGACGTGATCCAGCACGGTCCCCCCTTACGCCGCTTCCCGGAACCGGGTGGTCCGGTGGACCGGGTCCGTGTCGATCTTGGGGATGACGTGCTCGCCGATCAGCCGGATCGTCTGCAGCGTCTCCTCCTTGGGCACCCCGACCGGCAGTCCGAAGCTCAGCTGGTCGGCGCCCGCCTGCTCCCACCGCTTGCACTGGCGGAGCACCTCGTCGGGGTCGCCGCAGATGAGCAGCTCCTCCTCGACGAGGAGTTCGACGAACTCGGGGGTGTACTCGGGGAGGGTCTCCGGCCACTCCGGGAAGCCCTCCGGGCGCGGGAAGGTGTCGTGGTAGCGGAAGACGAGGGAGGGCAGGTAGTGCAGGCCGCCGGCGGCCGCGATGCGGATGGCCTCGTCGTGCGTGGGCGCGCAGATCGCGGTCGTCGTCACCATCACGTTGTCGTTGACGAAGTCCCCGACGGGTTCCGCGTTCACGACCGCCGTCTTGTACTGCTCCAGCACCCATTCCATGTCGGAGACCTTCTGGATGCTGAAGCCCAGCACCCCGAGCCCCTTCTTCGCGGCCATGCCGTACGAGGGCGGGGACCCGGCCGCGTACCACATCGCCGGATGCGACTTCCCGTACGGCTTGGGCAGGACCTTGCGCGGGGGCAGCTGCCAGTGCTTGCCCTGGAAGCCCACGTACTCGTCCTGGAGCCACATCTTGGGGAACTCGGCGATGGTCTCCTCCCAGATCTCCTTCGTGTAGTTCATGTCGGTGATGCCGGGGAGGAAGCCGAGGATCTCGTGGGAGCCGGCGCCGCGCCCGCTGCCGAACTCGAAGCGGCCCTCGCTGAGGTGGTCGAGCATGGCGACCTTCTCGGCCACCTTCACCGGGTGGTTGACCTGCGCGAGGGGGTTGAAGATGCCGGAGCCGAGGTGGATGCGTTCGGTGGCGTGGGCGAGGTAGCCGAGGAAGACGTCGTTGGCGGAGAGGTGGGAGTACTCCTCCAGGAAGTGGTGCTCGGACGCCCAGGCGTACTTGAAGCCGGACTTGTCCGCCTGGATGACGTACTCGGTCTCCTCCATCAGTGCCTTGTGCTCGGCCAGCGGGTCGGTCTCGGCTCGCTTGCCCACGTATCCCTGTACAAAGAGCCCGAATTCCAAGGCGGATCACCGTCCCTACGGTTACTGACGGACCGTCAGATTGTCTGCCGCCCGACTGTTGCACCGCCCGCATGCACCGTCAATAGCTGACGGCTCGTCAGGTCAAATGTGCGGGTGACGGCGTCAGATGACGGTCACTCCCGCGAGCCACCCCCCGTCGATCACGAACGGCTGCCCGGTGATGTAGGAGGAGTCGTCGGAGGTGAGGAAGAGCGCCAGCCGGGCCACCTCCTCCGGCCGTCCGACCCGGCCCAGCGGTACGAGCTTGCGGTAGAGCTCGTCCAGGGCGCGGGTGGTCTCCTCGGGGTCGGCGTCCGGGTCGAGGCGGGCCGGGTTGGACATCGGGGTGTCGATGGCGCCCGGGCAGATGGCGTTGACGCGTATCCTCCGCTGCGCCAGCTCCAGGGCGGCGACCCGGGTGAGCCCGAGGACCGCGTGCTTGGTGGCGGTGTACGTGCCCACGGCCGCCATACCGGTCAGCGCGGTGTAGGAGGCGGTGTTGACGATCGTCCCGCCCTCGGCCATCGCCGGCGCGACCACCTTCATCCCGAGGAAACAGCCGACCTGGTTCACCTGCACCACCTGCATGAACTCCTCCAGCGGGGTGTCCACTAGGGCGTTGAAGCGCAGGATGCCCGCGTTGTTGACCAGCCCGTCGACCCGCCCGTACGCCTTCCGCGCGGTGGCCAGGGCGGCCTGCCAGTCCTCCTCCCGGCTCACGTCGAGGTGGACGTACGGCGCCCCCAGCTCCTTGGCCAGCGCCTCCCCCTGGTCGTCCAGCACGTCCGATACGACCACCCGCGCGCCCTCCGCCGCGAAGAGCCGCGCCTCCTGCTCGCCCTGCCCGCGTGCCGCCCCGGTGATGATGACGACGCGTCCGTCCAGCTTGGCCATGTCTCTCCTCGGTCGAGTCGGTGGAGTACGTGGAGTCAGTAGAGTGCGGGGGCCACCTCGGCCCCGAAGGCGCCCATCTGGTCGGTGAGTTCGGTGCGGCTCCGGCAGCGGAAGCGCACCTGGATCTGCTGCACACCCATCGCGCGGTAGGCCCGGAGCGACTCGGCGAGGGCCTCGGGAGCGCCGGTGAGGGTACGGCGGCCGGTGTCCCAGGCGGGCCGGCCGACGTACAGGGGCTCGGTGATCGCGCCGATGGTCAGCGGTGCCTCGATCCCCGCGCGGTTCCTCAGGTCCCGGATGCGGGCGATCTGGGCGGGCAGCCGGTCCCGCGGATCACCCTGCGGCAGCCAGCCGTCGCCCTTGAGGGCGGCCCGGCGCACGGCGGCGGGCGAGGACCCGCCCACCCAGAGGGGAACCCGGGGCTGGGCGGGCCTGGGCAGCTGCCCGAGCCCCTCGAAGTCGTATTCCTTCCCGTGGTGCTCGGGGTACTCCTCCGGCCCCAGGGCGGCCCGGAGCGCGTCGATCGACTCGTCGAGCAGGGCGCCGCGCCGCTCGAAGTCCACCCCCAGCGCCTCGAACTCCTCCCGTACGTGCCCGGCCCCGACCCCGAGGATCAGGCGACCGCCGCTGAGGTGGTCGAGGGTGGCGTACTGCTTGGCGGTGACCAGCGGGTGCCGTAGGCCGACGACCGCGACATGGCTGAGCAGCCGGACGCGCTCGGTGACGGCCGCGAGGTGGGCGAGGGTGGCGACCGGGTCGTACCAGACCGTGCTCATCGCCGGGGCGAGACGCCGCGGGATCGCGACGTGGTCGCAGCAGGCGATGTAGGCGAAGCCGGCGCGGTCGGCGGCGCGGGCGATCTCGACGAGATCGGCGGGAGACGCGTCGGCCTCCCAGGCTTCCGCGTAGAGGGTGCTCTGGGACTGGACGGGGAGCTGGATGCCGTAGGCGAGGCGCTGTTCGGGGCGTTCCTCGCGGCGTTCCTCGGATGGGGCGGGCACGATGACCCCCTCTGCAATGGCTGACGGACCGTCAGTCGACGACCGCTGGGCACATCGTCGTAGCTGACGATCCGTCAGACAAGGGGGCTGCCGCCATGGAACCGTGCGGCCCGCGTCAGCGGGCGAAGCCGTCCCCGAAGTTGGCGTCGGAGACGGGCGCACCGAGGGTGGTGGGCCCGAAGGAGAAGGACCCGGCGGCGGTCGGACCGTTGCCGGTGGAGCGGAAGCCCCAGACGGCGCCGTCGAAGGTGTTCTCACCGTGGGCGGCGGCGTACAGTTCGGCGCGGCCGTCGTGGTCGGTGTCGACCAGCGCGGTGTGGCTGCCGAAGAAGTCGTTCTGCTCGGCCGTGCCGGGCACCCCCGCGGTGTTCTGGTCGAAGGACACGGCACCGGCCCCGGTCAGCCCGCCCTTGCCGCCCCGCAGCACGGTCACGGCGCCCGCCGAGGCGACCCTGCCGATGGCCTCGTTCGGGGAGCCGACGGCGACGTCCCCGTAGCCGTCGCCGTCGACGTCGGCCACGGAGACGCCCCACCCGAAGCCGTCACCGGGCTCGGCGGTGCCGGGCACGCCGGCCGTGTTCTGGCCGATGGTCGTGGTGCGGGAGATGTCCGGCCCGGCGGCCGAGCCGTACACCACCCCGACCTGACCGCCCACGAGCGCCGGGTCCGTCGCGTCCCCCTCGGAACCGTCGAGGGGACGCCCGATGACCAGGTCCGCGTACCCGTCCTTGTTCACGTCGCCGATGCCGAGACTGGCACCGCCGGGGACCCGGCTGCCGCCGGCCTTCTTCAGGATGACCGGGGCGTCGAATCCCTGCCTGGTGCCGTGCAGGTAGGCCACGCTGTGGAACTCGGGCTCCCCGTCCTCGCCGTAGTAGTGGATGAGTCCGACGAGGTCGGTGATGCCGTCGTGGTCCACGTCCCCGGCGGCGATGTCGTCGGTGGCGTAGTCCAGGTCGAACGAGACGCGGCCGGAATGCGCGGCGCCGGCGGTCCGGGTGAACGGACCGCCCAGCAGCCGGGTGTCCGTGGCCAGGTCCAGGTGACCGTCACCGTTGTAGTCACCCACGGCGAGATACCGGGCGTTGATCCGGTCGCCCGCGACACCGGTGGCCACCACCTTCCCGCCGGACAACCCCTGCTTTCCGCCCCAGACGACCGTCAGCGTGCCCGCGTTCTGCACGGACCCGACGTCCTCCCCGCCCGCCCCGACGACCAGGTCCGTGTACCCGTCGCCGTCCAGGTCACCGAGGGCGAGGCCGGAACCGAAGTAGTCGTCGGCCTCGGCGCCGCCGGGTATGCCGGCCGTGTCCTGGCTGATGAGCTGCCGGTGCGAGGTGTCCAGCCCCTGCTTGGAGCCGTACACGACACTCACGTAGCCCGCGCGCGCGTGCCCGCCGACCTTGCCCGAGGAGGCGGCGACGGCGAGGTCCGCGTACCCGTCCCCGTTGAAGTCGGCGCGCACGCTCCGCGCACCGGCGGCCTCCGTGCCGGCCGCGTGCGCGCTCACCGGGCCGACGACGGCCCCGGCGACGGCCACGGCGGCCACGAGTCCGAGACGGGAACGAAACCTGCGCTTGCCCATGTGGAACCCAACTCCCGTTTTCTGTCGGTCGGTGACAGACGGGAGATCCAACGTCCCCAAGATCCCCACGCCGTCGCCCTGTACGACTCGCCGGGCGGCGACGGGGTTGCCCCGGAGGGCGCCGGGAATTCCCCGGCCGTTAACCGGCACCCTTCGCACCGCTCCCGGGCCACAGCCCGTCCTCCGTGAGCCCCAGCAGCCCGATCGCGTTGCCCCGTACGATCCGCTCGACGACATCGGCCGCCAAGTGCCCCATCTGCGCCTCGCCCACCTCACGGGACTTCGGCCAGGTGGAGTCGGAGTGCGGGTAGTCGGTCTCGTACAGGACGTTGCCGACACCGATCGAGTCCAGGTTCCGCAGCCCGAAGGCGTCGTCGAAGAAGCAGCCGTAGACGTGCTCGGCGAAGAGCTCGGAGGGCGGCCGGGTGACCTTGTCGGCGACCCCGCCCCAGGCGCGGTTCTCCTCCCACACCACATCGGCCCGCTCGAGGATGTACGGGATCCAGCCGATCTGCCCCTCCGCGTACATCACCTTCAGGTTCGGGAACCGCTCGAACTTGCCGCTCATCAGCCAGTCGACCATCGAGAAGCAGCAGTTGGCGAAGGTGATGGTGGAGCCGACGGCGGGCGGCGCGTCGGCGGAGGTGGACGGCATACGGCTACTGGAGCCGATGTGCATGGCGACGACCGTGCCCGTCTCGTCGCACGCGGCGAGGAAGGGGTCCCAGTCGTCGGTGTGGACGGAGGGCAGCCCGAGGTGCGGGGGTATCTCGGAGAACGCGACGGCCCGGACCCCGCGGGCCGCGTTCCGCCGGACCTCGGCGGCGGCCAGCTCGGCGTCCCACAGGGGAATGAGGGTGAGCGGTATGAGCCGCCCCCGCGCCGCGGGCCCGCACCACTCCTCCACCATCCAGTCGTTGTAGGCCCGCACGCACAGCAGCCCCAGCTCACGGTCCTTCGCCTCGGTGAAGGTCTGCCCGCAGAACCGCGGGAAGGTGGGGAAGCACAGGGCCGACCGCACATGGTTGACGTCCATGTCGGCGAGGCGGGCGGGCACATCGTACGACCCCGGCCGCATCTGCTCGTACGTGATCACCTCGAGCCTGATCTCGTCCCTGCTGTAGCCGACGGCGGTGTCGAGACGGGTGAGGGGCCGGTGCAGATCCTCGTACACCCACCAGTCACCGACCGGCCCGTCGTCGCCCGGCGCCCCCATGACGGGCGCGAACCGGCCACCGAGGAAGGTCATCTCCTTCAGCGGGGCGCGGACGATGCGAGGGCCTATGTCCCGGTACTTCCCGGGGAGCCGGTCCCGCCAGACGCGCGCGGGCTCCACGGTGTGGTCGTCGACGGAGATGATCAGCGGGAACTCGGGGCGTGTCTCCTGGGCGGCGCTGTCAGTGTCCATGACGGCCACCGTAGCGCTGATCTGACGCTCCGTCAGCAACGCTGGACCGCGCTCCTTCGTGATCGTCCGGGGGTCTCGATGGTGAGGTCTGTGCGGAACTGTGCGCAGAGCATGTGAGGGGGTTGTGCACTCCCGTGAGTCGGCCTGTGATCGGCGTCTCCCACGGCTGACGCATCCACCCCGAACAAGGCAAACTGACGTAGTTGTTCGGGATGCCTAGGGGGACCAACGCATGGACGGTGTACCGCGAGTACCGGAGCAGCGGCGCCCCGGCTCCTCCTCGGGGGAACCTGCGGCGTTGCGCTTCAGTGTGCTCGGTCCGGTGCGCGCCTGGCGCGGCGACGAACCGCTCAGCACCGGCTCCCCCCAGCAGCGCGCCCTGCTCGCCGCCCTGCTGCTGCGCGAGGGCCGCACGGCGACCGCCGCCGAACTGATCGACGCCCTGTGGGGCAGCGAGCCGCCCTCGCAGGCCCTGGCGGCGGTCCGCACGTACGCCTCGCGCCTGCGCAAGGTGCTCGACCCCGGCGTCCTGGTGAGCGAGTCCGGCGGCTACGCGGTCCGCGCGCCGGCCGAGGGCGCGCTGGACCTGCTGGTCGCTCAGGACCTCGCGGCGGAGGCGGAGAAGGCGCGCGGCGCCGCCGACCTGTGCCATGCGCGGGAGGTACTGAACCGGGCACTCGGCCTGTGGGACGGCGAGGCCCTGGCCGGTGTGCCCGGCCCGTACGCGGAGGCGCAGCGGGTCCGCCTGGAGGAATGGCGCCTGTCGCTGCTGGAGTCCCGCCTGGACATGGACCTGGAACAGGGCTGCCACGCCGAGGCGGTGTCGGAACTGACGGCGCTCACGGCGGCGCACCCGCTCCGGGAACGGCTGCGCGAACTGCTGATGCTCGCCCTGTACCGGAGCGGCCGCCAGGCGGAGGCGCTGGCGGTGTACGCCGACACCCGCCGCCTGCTGGCCGAGGAACTGGGCGTGGACCCCCGCCCGGACCTCCGCGAACTCCAGCAGCGCATCCTCCAGGCCGACCCGGCGCTCGCCGAGCCCTCGGCGCCGGTGGCGGAACCGGCGGTCGTACCGGTACGTCCGGCGCAACTCCCAGCGACCGTGCCCGACTTCACGGGCCGTGACGCCTTCGTGGGTGAACTGAGCGAGGTACTGGCCTCCGCGTCCGAGACGGCGGGCGGCGGCCGGGTGATGGCCGTGTCGGCACTGGCCGGCATCGGAGGCGTGGGCAAGACGACACTCGCCGTCCACGTGGCCCACCAGGCCCGATCCGCCTTCCCCGACGGCCAGTTGTACGTCGACCTGCAGGGCGCGGGAGCACGGGCGGCGGAACCGGAGACGGTACTGGGCTCGTTCCTGCGGGCGCTCGGCACGGCGGACTCCGCCATCCCCGACTCCCTGGAGGAGCGCGCAGCCCTGTACCGGTCGGTACTGGACGGGCGGCGGGTGCTGGTGCTGCTGGACAACGCCCGGGACGCGGCCCAGGTACGGCCCCTGCTGCCCGGCACCGAGGGCTGCGCGGCACTCGTGACATCCCGCGTCCGGATGGTCGACCTGGCGGGCGCGCACCTGGTCGACCTGGATGTGATGTCCCCCGACGAGGCGCTGTCGCTGTTCACGAAGATCGTGGGCGAGGAGAGGGTGGCGTCCGAGCGGGAAGCGGCGCTGGACGTGGTGGCGGCTTGCGGCTTCCTGCCGTTGGCGATCCGGATCGCGGCGTCCCGGCTGGCGGCCCGCCGGACCTGGACGGTGTCCGTACTGGCGGCCAAGCTCGCGGACGAGCGGCGACGACTGGACGAGCTCCAGGCGGGCGACCTGGCGGTCAAGGCGACCTTCGAACTCGGCTACGGCCAACTGGAGCCGGCCCAGGCCCGCGCCTTCCGCCTCCTGGGTCTGGCGGACGGCCCGGACATGTCCCTGGCGGCGGCAGCCGCGGTCCTGGACCTCCCGACGGAGGAGACCGAGGACCTGCTGGAGGCCCTGGTCGACACGTCCCTGCTGGAGTCGGCGGCGCCGGGACGCTACCGCTTCCATGATCTGGTCCGGCTCTACGCGCGTGCTTGTGCGGAGAGGGACGAGCAGCCGCCTAGCGAGCGGGATGCGGCTATGTCGCGGTTGCTGGACTTTTACCTGGCGACGACTGCGGGGGTGTATGCCATTGAGCGGCCGGGGGACCGGACAGTCGTTCACCTGGAATCGACCTCGTACCAAGGGCTCGATTTCAGAGACAGGAACGATGCCCTCGACTGGCTGTTCACCGAGGCGCAATGCCTTCTGGCCTGTGCCCAGCAACAGTCGAGGGACGGCAGACTGCGACGTGCCGTCGATCTGCTCTGGGCCGCCAAGGACCTGGCGGAGTCGGGTGCGAACGCCAAGCAGTACGAATCCGCCGCATTGGTGCTGCGGGACGCTGCGCTGGCTGCGGGGGACGTTCGTGCGGAGTGTCGAGCCCGCACCGCGCTCTCCAACGTCCACCTGGTCGCCGGGCGTTACTCAGAGGCTGACCAGGAGGCTGGGCAGGCCATCGAACTGGCCGACAGGGCAGGCGACATGACGCCCATCAGCTGGGCTTCCACCGACCGTGGGATCATCGCCCTCAACCAGGGCCGTTACGAGGAGGCGGAGCGCCTCCTGACCACCGCCCGAGACGGCTATCGGGCGGACGGGAATCGTCCGGGTGAGGCCAGCGCCCTCTGCAACCTGTCGCAGCTTCACCAGCGCATGAACCGTACCGAGAGCGCAATCGCCCTGGCCCAAAACGGCGTGGAAATCTTCCAGCAGCTGGGGCTCACCTTGCGCCTGGCCAATGGCCGCTACGCGCTAGGCGTCGCCCTCACACGAGCCGGGCGGCTGGCGGAAGGCCTCGCTCAGCTGACAGAGGCACTGGTGATGTTCGGCAGCAACCGGCAGCGCCTGTGGGAAGGGACCGCCCATTTCCGCATCGCGCAGTTGCACCTCGCCGCTCAGCGCCCCGCTCAGGCAGCCCAACACGCCGAGCAGGCGCTTGCGATCGGATTCATCGGCGGCGACCTGATCCGAGGTAGCGTGCTGAACACCCTGGGCAAGAGCCTCAGCACACTGGGCCAGTCAGACCGTGCCCGCGCTTGTTGGCTGGAGGCTCTGACCCTCCTTGAGCGGTCGGGCACCCCTGAGGCCTCGGAAGTGCGACGCCTGCTCACTCCCCTTGATGCAGCATGACCCCCTGTCCAGGGACGTTCATCGAACGTTTATGACCGCACGTCATGCTCAACCTGTCGATCCGTCGCCACGGGGGGCAGACGGGTCACCCAGGGGCTCACTGGGGGGTGAGCTCCAGCCCGATCCTCTGTCCGGCGATACTCGGGGGAGTCGCCGGACAGAGGCATCTGTCAACTCTTTCGCCACGCCTAGGGGGCCATTGCCGTGAGCAAGCCTGAGAAGAACCCGACCGAAGTCACCACGATGGAGAACCACTCGCCGGTCCCGCCCTCCGGTGCCGAGGCCACAGTGCTGGACAACCAGTCGCCCACGCCGGCCGAAGAGAAGATCACGACCCTCGAGAACCACTCGCCCGTGCCGCCCGCCCTGGACCTGGACGGCAAGTAGACCTCCATCCCGACGGGGATCGGCCGCGGCAGCGCGGAGGGGAGCTGCCGCGGCCGAGGCGTGCCCGGAACGGAAACCCAGGGCCGCGGGCGGCGGGTTCCGCCCGCACGCCAGGTGCTGCACTTCCGTCCCGCCCGCTTGGACCACCTTCCTCGGCTCCCTGAAGGACTGACCCGCCGGTTATCCACAGGCCAGGCGGCGAGCCGGGGATTCTGCGATCTTGGCCGGGTGGAACGGAGGGACTTACGAGCGCTGGCCGACAGGGGCGTCCTTCTCACCTCGCGAGCCGTCGCGGCCGGCTGGCCGCGACGGGACCTCACACGTGCGCTACGGAGCGAGGGCTGGACCAAGCTCCAGTACGGCGTCTGGGCCGAGCCGGGGCGGACCGTGGATCTCCTCACCCGGCTGCGGGCGGTGCAGCTCCTCGAACCCCGGCTGGTCGTGAGCCACCGCTCAGCGGCGCCGATCTGGCGGATCGAGACCCTCACCGGCGCCTCCGAAGCATCCCTGGAGTTCACCGACCCGCAGCTCACTCTCCGTCGTGAGGGCCGCGGCGTCCGCGTGTACCGGCTGCCGCTCGGCCCGCAGGAAGTGTGGGAACGACACGGGCTGCGGCTCACGCCCCCGGCCCGTACGCTCGCCGACCTGCTCCGCGCCGGCCCGAGGGACGAAGCGGTCGTCGCCGTGGACTCCGCCCTCTCCGAGCGGAGGGTCCGCGGGCTCCGCCGCGTCCCGATCATCGTGGCTGACGCGATCGCCAACGCCCTCTCGGAAACCTCGCTCGGTGCGGCCAGGGGCCGCGAGTGGCTGCGGCTGGCCGACCCTCTCGCCGGATCACCCGCCGAGACGATCGCCCGCCTGCGCATGCACGACGCCGGGCTCCACCCCGACAGCCAGGCGGAGGTACGCACCCCGAACGGCCGGCGCCGCTACCTCGACTTCCTCTTCCGGAGGGAGGGGCTGGGCGTGGAGATCGAGGGCTACGCCTACCACGGCACCCGCGACGCCCACCGCCAGGACATCGTCCGCTTCAACCAGCTCCTCCAGTGCCCGGAGATCCGCAGCCTCCTCCGCTTCAGTGCCGCGGACGTCTTCTACCGGCCCGACTACATGCTCGCGGAGATCCGGGCCGCCCTGGGGGCACTGGCCGCCGGTTGAGCGGTGACCGTGGGGCCGCCCGCTTCTTCGTGATGGTCGTGCTTCCACGACCCGAGTAAAGGGCGCTTCGCGTCGCCTTCGGCGATCGGCCTGCGGCCGACCCTTGACTCGGCTCGCTCCAGCCCGTGGAAGAAGCGAGCGGGCAGCCCGGGAAAGCGGGGGCCCGGGTGGGCGGTCCCACCGGTCGGCTGGACTCTGGACCGGGGTCGGGGACGCGATCGCGCCTCGCCAGCACGCCGGGTCGGCTCGGCGGCGATCGGCGAGTGGGGCCGCGCGGTCGGCTGGTGGAAGGGTGGGGCGTCTCTGGCGGCTGACGGTTGGCGGTTGGCGTCCGGTCGCCGACTCGCCGGCCCCCCACCCACGACCACCGCCCAGAACGAACAGATCCGCCAAGGAGGTGGGGGTCCTGGCGTGATTGGCAGGAATGGGCACCACCCCAGCCCCGTGGCCTGCCGGCTTGTCGTCCGCCCCGCGCCCATTCCTGCCAATCACCGAATGATGCGTTTCTGCTGGGACTTGTGGGACTCAAGTGCAAGGCGAGCCCCCCACTCGCCGATCGCCGCTTGGCCCACCCGGCGTGCAGGCGAGGTGCGCTCGCGCCCGCAATCCCGGTCCACAGCCCAGCCGACGGGAGGGGCCGCCCTACCCCGGGCCCCGCTTTCCTCGGGCTGCCCGCTCGCTTCTCATCCGGGCTGGAGTGGTCCGGGTCAAGGGTGGCCCGAAGGGCCATCGGCGCAGCCGACGCGCAGCGCCCTTGACGCGGGCCGCGGAAGCCCGACAATGCGAAAGAAGCGGGCGGCCCCACGGCAACCGCTCAACCGGGGCTGCGCAGTTCCCCCTTCAGCACCTTGCCGCTCGCGTTCCTCGGTAGGGCTCGGACGAACTCCACAGCCCTCGGCACCTTGTAGTTCGCCATCTCTCTGCGCGCCCAGGCGATCAGGTCGTCCCCGGTCACCACCGACCCCGGTCGGCGGACCACGAACGCCTTGCCCACCTCGCCCAACCGGGCGTCCGGGACGCCGATCACCGCGACGTCCGCGACGTCCGGGTGCAGGCCCAGGAGTTGCTCTATTTCCGCCGGGTAGGCGTTGAAGCCGCCGACTATGTACATGTCCTTGACGCGGTCGGTGATGCGGAGGTTGCCGGCGCCGTCCAGGACGCCCACGTCGCCGGTGCGCAGCCAGCCGTCCTCCGTGATCGCCTCCGCGGTGGCCGCCTCGTCCTCGTAGTAGCCCCGCATGACGTTGAAGCCCCGGACCAGGACTTCGCCCGGGGTGCCTGCGGGGGCCGGTGACCCGGCCGCGTCCACCACCTTCACCTCCGTCCCGGGTATCGCCCGGCCCGACGTCGACGCGATCAGCGACGGGTCGTCGCCACGGCGGCACATCGTCACCATGCCGCTCGCCTCCGAGAGGCCGTAGGCCGTGAGGACCGTGCCCACTCCCAGCTCACCGCGCAGGCGTTCCACCAGGCGCAACGGGACGACGGCCGCCCCGGTCACCACGAGCCTCAGCGTCGAGAGGTCGTGGGTGTCCCTCGCCGGGTGGTCGAGGAGGGACTGGTGGAGGGTCGGGGGGCCCGGCAGCACCGACACCCGCTCCGCCGCCATGTTCGCCAGTGCCGTGTCCACGTTGAAGACCGGCTGGGGGATCATCGTCGCCCCGCGCGTCAGGCAGGCGATCACGCCGGCCTTGTAGCCGAACGTGTGGAAGAACGGGTTCACGATCAGGTAGCGGTCGGACGAGCGCAGGCCCGCCAGGTCCGCCCAGATGTCGTACGCCGTCAGGGTCTGCCCGTGCGTGATCATCGCGCCCTTGGGGCGGCCCGTCGTGCCCGACGTGAAGACGATGTCCGAGAGGGAGGAGCCCGTCACCCTGTCGGCCCGGCGTCCGACCTCCGTCTTCCCGACCCCCTCCCCGCCCGCCAGGAAGTCCTTCCACGTATGGAATCCCGGTGGCGCGTCCTCCGACAGGACCACCACCCGGTCCAGTTCCGGCAGCCCCGGCAGCGGGCCCTCCCCCGGCCCTTCCCCCGCCGCCCGTCGCAGTGACGCCACGTACGACGTGCCGAGGAACGTTCCCGTCACGAACAGCATCCGGGCCCCGCTCCTCCCCAGCACGTCCGCCGCTTCCGTGCCCTTGAAGCGCGTGTTCAGCGGTACGAGCACCGCGCCCGCGGACACCGCCCCCAGGGCCGCGACGATCCAGTCGAGGGAGTTGGGGGCCCACACCCCAACCCGGTCGCCCACCTCCACCCCGCTCGCGATGCAGGCCGCCGCCGCGCGTTCCACCCGGGCACCCAGTTCCCCGTACGAGACCCGGCTGCGGCCGTCGACCACCGCCTCGGCGGTCGCGTACCGCTCGGCCGACCACCGCACCAGGTCCGGAATCGTGTCCCAGTCACCCACAGCAGACCTCCCCACACGGAGCTGACTGACCGTCAGATTAGCTGTAACCTGACGGCCTGTCAGCAGATGAGAGGCAGGTACACCGTGGCAGGACCAGGGCTGAAAGACGCCACCGCCATCGTGGGGATCGGGCAGACCGGCTTCGCCAAGCGGCTCCCCGAGGACGAGAAGACCCTCGCCTGCCGTGCCGTCCTGGCCGCCCTCGACGACGCCGGGATCGACCCCGGCGAGGTGGACGCCCTCGCCTCCTACACCATGGAGGAGACCGATGAGGTGGAGCTCGCGAAGGCCGTCGGGTTCGGGGACCTCACCTTCTTCAGCAAGGTGGGGTACGGGGGCGGCGGCTCCTGTGCCACCGTCGCGCATCTCGCCGCCGCCATCGCCTCCGGGCAGGCCACCGTCGGGGTCGCCTGGCGGTCGAGGAAGCGCGGTTCCGGGCCGCGGCCCTGGACCAACACCGCCGTCCAACTGCCCACGCCCGGTCAGTGGACCCGGCCCTTCGGCCTGCTCCGGCCCGCCGACGAGATCGCCATGCTCACGCGGCGCTACATGCACGAGTACGGCGCCACCCGGGACCACCTCTTCAACGTCGCCCTCGCCTGCCGGAACCGGGCCAACCAGAATCCGGCGGCCGTGATGTACGAGCGGCCCCTCACCCGGGAGATGTACATGACCGCCCGGTGGATCAGCGAGCCGCTCTGCCTCTTCGACAACTGCCTGGAGACGGACGGGGCCCTCGCCTGCGTGGTCGTCGGCAGGGAACGCGCCCGGGACTGCCGGCACGCCCCCGTCTACGTCCACTCCGCCGCCCAGGGGCTGCCCGCCCAGCACCACGGCATGGTCAACTACTGGAACGACGACCCGCTCACCGGACCCGCCTGGACCGCCGCCCGGCACCTGTGGAAGCACGCCGACTTCACTCCCGACGACGTGGACGTGGCGCAGATCTACGACGCCTTCACCGCCCTCATACCGCTGTCGCTGGAGGGATACGGCTTCTGCGGGAGGGGAGAAGGCGGGGCGTTCACCGAGGGAGGTGCCCTCGAGACAGGCGGGCGGCTGCCCATCAACACCGGCGGGGGCGGGCTCTCCGAGGCCTATGTGCACGGCTTCAACCTGATCAACGAGGGCGTGAAGCAGTTGCGCGGGACCAGTACCGCGCAGGTGCCCGGTGCCGCCACCTGTCTCGTGACCGCCGGTGAAGGGGTTCCGACGTCCGCGCTGCTGCTGAGGAGTTGATCGCACCGTGCTGCATCCCGTCATCGACAACGACGGCGCCCCCTTCTGGCGGTACGCCGCCGAGGGGGAGTTGCGTGTCCAGGCCTGCGCCGACTGTGGGGAACTCCGCTTTCCGCCCCGCCCGTGCTGTCCGCACTGCCGGTCCTTCGCCTGCGAGTGGCGGGTCACCTCGGGGCGCGGGCGGGTCTGGTCGTACGTCGTGCCGCATCCGCCGCTGCTGCCGGAGTACGCCGCGCAGGCGCCGTACAACGTGATCGTCGTGGAGCTGGACGACGCGCCGCGCGTACGGCTCGTCGGGAATCTCGTCAGCCGTGCGGGGGCGCCGCTCGATTCCTTGGATCCGCAGTCGGTGCGGATCGGCGCCCGGGTGCGGGTCGTGTTCGCCGACGGGCTGCCCCAGTGGGTTCTGGCGTGAACGCTCCACAGTGGAAGACGCTGCGTCTCGACACCGACAAGGACACCGGCGTCGCCGTCGTCACCCTCGACCGGCCCGAGCGGCTCAACGCCGTCGATCTGGAGATGGCTGACGAACTCCGAGCGCTGTGGCGTGGGTTGCGGTTCGACGACAGCGTGCGGGCCGTCGTGCTCACCGGGGCCGGTGAACGCGCCTTCTGTACCGGGATCGACCGGGACGTGGTCGTGCCGCAGCCCTCGTCGCCGTACATGCAGGACGATCCGTTGCTGACGGTCGGGCCGAAGGCGAACGACCTGTGGAAGCCGGTCGTGGCCGCCGTGCGCGGGATGGCGTGCGGTGGCGCCTTCTACCTGCTGGGCGAGTGCGAGTTCGTCGTCGCGGACGCGACGGCGGCCTTCTTCGACCCGCACACGACGTACGGCATGGTCAGCGCCTACGAGTCCGTGCTCATGGCCCAGCGGATGCCGTACGGCGAGGTCGCTCGGATGGTGCTCATGGGCAACGCCGAGCGGATCGGGGCGCGGCGGGCCCATGAGATCGGGCTCGTTTCCGAAGTCACCGGGGAGGGTGAGGCGTTGGCGGGTGCCGTGCGGTGTGCCGAGGTCATCGCGCGGTGTCCCGCCGAGGCGGTGCAGGGGACCGTTCGGGCGCTGTGGGCGGCCAAGGAAGCGGCGCGTGCGCAGGCGTTCGCGCAGGCGCCGCATCTCATCGCGCTGGGGAATCTGGCAGCGGAGCGGCAGGCCGAGCTGTTCGCCGGGAGGCGCAGTGGTGGGTTCCGGGTGCGGTGAACGCGGCGGTCACTCCACTTCGGCCTCCGGGGCCACCCGGCAGTGGTCGATCCCGGTTCCGACGCTCCCGGGGGGCTTCACCCGGACCTGCGTCGTGCCCTTCGCGGGGACGGTGACGTACTCGAAGCCGTGGTCGATCTCGGTGTCGGAGTGGTCGCGGAAGGAGACGTCGACGCTGAAGGCGGCCT
This sequence comes from Streptomyces sp. NPDC001348, assembly GCF_053597535.1. NCBI lineage: Bacteria > Bacillati > Actinomycetota > Actinomycetes > Kitasatosporales > Streptomycetaceae > Streptomyces > Streptomyces sp. NPDC001348. The sequence goes on from NZ_JBSFIK010000008.1 coordinate 81,326, forward strand.
TGCGGCCGTTCGGGTTCCTCACCTCGACCGTGGCGTACGGCCTCTTCTCGGTCGCGCAGCTGATCAGCTTCGTCTCGGCGTTCTCCAGCGGTTTGCCCCTCCCGCCGGAAGGGGTGGAGGTGGCCCGGTGGGTCGGGCGCCGCGTGTAGTAGCCCCCTCCGGTGCTTCCGCTCGTGCCGCTGCTGCCGTAACTGTCGTCGTCCGAGTCGCCGTACGAGCCGTCGCCCGAGTCGCCGTACGATCCCCCGCCCGACGTTGAGGTGGAGGTGTCGTGGTCCTGGCGGTCACTGCTGCACCCGCCGCCCCCGCCGCCGCTTCCGTGACGGCTGTGGTGGCGGCCCGTGGAGAAGCCAGTGAGGCTGAGCACCAGGAAGGCGAGTACGGCCGTGAACCTGAGCGTGCGCGTTCGTCCGGTCATGTGGTCAGCGTATCCAGCCGTGTGCACCGCGTGGCGGCTGCCCGGCGCCGGGGGTAGCGTCAGCCGTGGACGGCCGCCGTCCGCAGCCCCTTCCGTGCGACTACTGGCACGGCGGCCGTCCCCGAGAAGCCACGTCAGGTCACGCCGTCCGCGCGGTCCCCGTCCCCTTCTCCGCGTCCAGCGCGTACACGCAGCGGTCCTTGCTGCAGGCGTACACCACCCCGTCCTTGACGACGGGGGAGCCGGTGATCTCGCCGCCGGTGGCGAGTTTCCAGCGCAGGCGGCCGTCGTCGGCCTTGAGGGTGTACAGCAGGTGGTCCGTCGAGCCGAAGTGGATGCGGCCCTCCGCCACCGCGGGGGCGCCCACCACGTCGCCGCCCGCCTGGAAGCGCCACTTCGGCGTGCCGGTGACGGCGTCCAGGGTGTAGAGGCCCTTGCCGCTGCCGACGTGGACGTGGCCCGCGGCGACGAGCACCGGCTCGATCGACGCACGGGACTCGGTGGCGATGCGCCAGCGGTCGCGGCCGTCGGTGGCGTCGAGGGCGTAGACGGTGCCGAGGTAGTCGGCGAGGTAGATGCCGCCGCCGGTGACCGCGGGGCCGGGGGCGAAGGTGGGCGGGCACAGGAAGGCGGCGGGGGCCTCGAAGTGCCAGCGCACCATGCCGCTCAGGACGTCGACGGCGAGGACGCGGGTGCCGGCGGAGATGTAGACGTGGCCGTCGGGGGCGTGGGTGAGCCGGACCGGTACGCCGCCGCAGGAGGCGGCGTCGCCGATGGGGTACGACCAGCGTTCCTCGCCGGTGCGGGCGTCGAGGGCGCGCAGCCGGGCGTCCTGCCAGACGAAGGCGGTGCCGTCGTGCAGGGCGGGGCCGGCCTCGGGGGACTCGAAGTCGGTCTGGCAGCCGGTGATCTCCCACAGCTTCTGCCCGTTGGAGGCTTCCCAGGCCTGTACGCCGCCACCGCGGGTGCCGGTGAGGACGGTGCCCCGGTCGGCCGCGAGGGAGTACACCCAGGCGTCGGTGGACAGCCGCCACAGGTCGGTGCCCTCGCGGCAGTCCAGGGCGAAGAGGGTGGGGCCGTCGGAGGCGTGGATGCGGCCGTCGGCGACCGCCATGGACCAGGCGACGTCCCGGGTCTTGAAGCGGCGGCGGCCGGTCGCGACGTCCAGGGCGTGCACCTCGAAGGAGGTGACGTAGACGAGGTCGCCGTCGACGGCGGGGGTGCCCCAGACGTCGTTGGACATGCGGAAGCGCCAGGGCCGCCAGCCGGACGCCGTCTCCGGCGGTGCGGGCGGGGGCGCCGGTACGGCGGGGTCGGCGCCGTTGACGCCGGGGCGGGGGCGGGACCAGCTGGAGACCAGGCCGGCCTCGGGCGGGGGTGCCTTGACGGCGGCGGCGCGGGTGTCGGAGACGCGGGGGCCGGGGCCGATGGGCACCTTGGCGCCGGCGAGCCGGACGGGGCCGGTGTCGGGGGCGCCGACGGGGGCCGGTGCGGGGCCGGGTGCCGGGACGGCGGGGTCGTACGACGGCGGCGGGGGCAGTGCGGGCCGGCCGCCGCTGAGGGGGCCGGCCGGGGACGGCTTGGCCGCCGGGCGGCCGCCGCGCCGGGACTCGATGAGGGCGACGGCCTTCTCCGGCAGCCAGGCGGAGGCGGTGCCGCTGTCGTCGGAGCCGGAGCCGAAGAGGTGGGGGGCGAGCTGGGCCTGGAGGTCGGCGGGGTTGGGGCGGGCCGTGGCCTCCATCTGCATGCAGGACTCGATGAGCGGGCGCAGCTCGTCCGGGAGGCCTTCGAGGTCGGGGCCCTCGCGCAGCAGCATGAAGACGGTCTCGACGGGGTTGGCGCCGTGGAAGGGCGGGTGTCCGGTGGCGGCGAAGACGAGCATGGAGCCCAGCGAGAAGACGTCGCTGGCGCCGGTGACGCTGCGGGAGTCCTTCGCCTGCTCGGGGGACATGTAGGCGGGAGTGCCGACGGCCACGTTCGTCATCGTCAAACGGGTGTTCGAAACGCCGGACGCGATACCGAAGTCGATCACCCGGGGGCCGTCCTCGACCACGAGCACGTTCGAGGGCTTCAGGTCGCGGTGGACCAGTCCCGCGCCGTGGATCGACTGCAGGGCCTCCGCGACGCCCGCCGCGAGCCAGCGCACCGCCTGGGCCGGCAGCGGCCCGCAGTCGTTCACTATCTCCTCGAGGGAGGGCGCCGGGACGTAGGCGGTGGCCAGCCACGGCACGGCGGCGCGCGGGTCGGCGTCGACGACCGCGGCCGTGTAGAAGCCGGAGACCGCCCGGGCCGCCTCCACCTCACGTGTGAAGCGGACACGGAACAGCTGGTCCTCGGCGAGCTCCGTACGGACCGTCTTGATCGCCACGCGCCGGCCGGACGCCGAGCGCGCGAGATAGACCAGCCCCATGCCGCCGGCACCCAGCCGGCCGAGCACCTCGAACGGCCCGATCCGCCGCGGATCGTGCTGCGTCAGCTGATCCACCACTTGCCTGCCACCTCCCCGTACGAGCCGCGTCACCCACATATGTACGCGACCCCGTGCAGCGTCTCACCACCGCACCGCCATGGCGGCACGCACCCCGATTCTTCCTGGCCGGGGACCATGTTGCGAACCCGGCGACCAATCGGGATGTCTCCCGACAAAGAGGGCGAAAACCCTGTTTTCAGCGGGCGAGCAGTGCGAAGGACGCCCCCTGATTGTCGGTGACGACGGCCACGGTTCCGTACGAAGCCTCGAAAGGGCCGGCCTGTACCCGCCCGCCGAGCCGCTGCACCGCCCCGAGCGCGTCCCGGAGGTCGTCCACCCGGAAGTGGACGAGGAAGTGCGGGGGCATCTCGGCCGGGAAGACGTCGGAGACCGGGGCGCGGCCGAAGTCGGGCTCGGCGTCGGTGCCGAAGAGGGCGTCGTGGAAGAGACCGCCGTAGAAGGCGTTGGCCCGCTCGGTGTCGCGGGTGTAGAGCTCGGCCCAGACGAAGGTGCCGGGTGCGTGGCGGCGGACGAACCCGGGGTGGACGCCCGGCTGCCAGAGGCCGAAGACGGCGCCCCCGGGGTCGGCGGCCAGCGCGGCCGTGCCCAGGTCACCGAGGCGCAGGGGCGCCATGACGACCTGCCCGCCGGCCACGGCGATCCGCCGGCAGAGGGCCTCGGCGTCCGGGGTGGCGAAGTACACGGTCCAGACGGTGGGCATCCGGCCATCGGTCTTCGGCGCGAGGGCAGCGACGGGCCGGCCCTCCAGCCGAGCCCATACGGAGGTGCCGTACGCCTCCTCGAAGGCCCACCCGAAGAGCTCCCCGTAGAACCGCTCCCCGGCCGCCACGTCGGACAGCTGCGCGTCCACCCAGCACGGGACGCCCTCTCCGTACACCGATGCCCTGTTTTCGGCCATGCCGCCAAAGTAGCCCCGGCGCGCGCACCGCGCAGACCAGGCACACCACCCTTCTCACGCCCGTGCACCCCATTTGCAGTCGGCCGAATAGCGCTGGAGTCCCCCCTCGGTAAGCTGACGTCATGACAGGACAAGTGCGTACCGTCGACGGCCGCGTGGCCGGTCGGCGTGGGCAGGCGACCCGGCAGAAGCTGCTCGACTGCCTCAGCGAGATGCTCAGCTCCTCCCCTTACCGGGACGTCAAGGTCATCGATGTCGCCCGGAAGGCGGGCACTTCGCCCGCGACCTTCTACCAGTACTTCCCGGACGTCGAGGGCGCCGTCCTGGAGATCGCCGAGCAAATGGCCGCGGAGGGAGCCGGGTTGACCGAGCTGCTCGCCGGACGGTCCTGGGCGGGCCGGTCGGGCTGGCAGACCGCGCAGGAACTCGTGGACGGCTTCCTCGAGTTCTGGCGCAAGCACGACGCCATCCTGCGCGTCGTGGACCTTGGTGCCGCCGAGGGGGACAAACGGTTCTACAAGATCCGCATGAAGATCCTGAACTCGGTGAACAACTCCCTGGCGGAGTCCATCGCCGAACTCCAGGCCAAGGGCAGGGTCGACAAGGACGTGAACCCGGCGGCGATCGCGGGCTCCCTGGTCGCGATGCTCGCGGCGGTGGCCGGACACCAGAAGGGCTTCTCGTCGTGGGGCGTGAAGCAGGCCGAACTGAAGCCGAACCTGGCGCTGTTGGTGCACCTGGGCGTGACGGGCAGAAAGCCGACGAGATAGACCGCCCGGCGGTCCTCTCTTCCCCCCCGGCTTCAAGTCCTGTCTGCCAGGCGGTGGTCCACGCGAGTGGGCCACCGCCTGTCGCGCTTTCCGCCCGGGCAAACGCTTGCACCGGCGGGCGAACGCGCACCCCGGCGGGCGAACCCTCACGCCGACAACGGCCGGTCCTCCACCACGTGCTTCATCACCAGCGTGGACGTCAGCCGTTGCACGCCCGGCAGGGTGGCGAGCCGCTCGTCGTAGAGCCGCTGGAAGGCGGCGAGGTCCGCGGTGGCGACCCGCAGGAGGTAGTCCGGGTCGCCGAAGAGGCGCTGGGCGTCCAGGACGTACTCCACCTCGCTCACCGCCCGTTCGAACTCGGCGACGGTGTCCCGGTCCTCCTGCCGCATGGACACGAAGACCAGCGCCTCGAAGGTCAGGCCGACGGCCGCCGGGTCCACCACCGCCCGGTAGCCCCGGATGGCGCCGGACCGCTCCAGTTCGCGCAGCCGCCGGTGGCACGGCGAGACGCTCAGCCGCACCCGTGCGGCCAGCTCGGTGACGGTCAGCCGCCCGTCCTGCTGCAGCTCGGCAAGAATCTTCTGGTCGATCTCGTCCATGAGGAAGATATTTGCCCATCACTCGCGATCATGGGCAAATTCCGGGAACACATTCGGGCCGTTCGCGCCTAATGTCCCCACCATGGACTCCGCAAGCCTTCTCTCCTTCCTCGCCGTCGACCTGCTGCTGGTGTGCGTACCGGGCGCCGACTGGGCGTTCGTGATCGCGGCCGGACTGCGCGGCCGCCGGGTGACGGGCGCGGTCGCCGGCCTGGTCGCCGGGTACGCGCTGCACACGGCGCTGGCGACGGCGGGCCTGGCGGTCCTCGTGGCGGGCTCGCCCCGGCTGCTCACGGCGCTGACGGTGGCGGGAGCCGGTTACCTGTTGTGGCTGGGCTGGGGTGTCCTGCGCAGCCCGGGCGCGCCCGGCGCGGCGGCGGACTCCCAGGACCGCCCGGACTCCCAGGTCTCCCGGGACTCGCGGGGCTCGCGGGACTCGCGGGTCTTCCTGCGCGGCGCCGCGATCAGCGGCCTCAACCCCAAGGGCCTGCTGCTCTACCTCTCCGTGCTCCCGCAGTTCCTCACCCTCCGGGGCGACCACCTGCCCGTGCCCGTCCAGACGGCCACGCTGGGCGTGCTCCACATGGCGTGCTGCGCGGCCGTGTACCTGACCGTCGGCGCCCTCGCGCACGCCGTTCTCGCCGCCCGCCCCACCGCCGCCCGGGCGGTCACCCGCACCTCGGGGGCGGCGATGCTCGGAATCGGCGCGTTCCTGCTGGTGGAGCGACTGGCGACACTCTAGGCCGGACGCCCGAGCGGTTGTACGTTCGCGCGATGGGACACGAGGACCTTCCGACGCTCGAACTCGCCTTCCCCGGCCCGGAGCGTGACCGTGGCGTGGCGGCGATCATGAAGGGGGAGAAGACGGCGCTCACCGGGCTCCTGGAGATCTACGAGCACGCCGGGGAAGCCGTGCCGCGGCCCGGCCGGCGCTTCTGCGTGCTCGACTCCGAAGGCCGTCCGGCGGTCGTCGTCGAACTCGTCGAGGTGCGGATCGTTCCGGTCAAGGACGTCGACGACGCCTTCGCCCGCGCCGAGGGACGCGGCTACGCCGATGCCGCGGAGTGGCGGACGGCCCACGAGGAGTTCTTCCGCGGCGAGGGCGTGAGCGAGTTCCTCGGCCGCACCCCCGTCATCGACGACGAGACGCTCGTCGTCGCACAGCGTTTCCGGGTGGTCGATCCCTAACCACCCTTTCTGCTCAGCCGGAACACGCGGATCTCGCGGGTCACCCGTGCCTGGTAGGTGGCGTACGGCGGCCAGAACTCCAGCAGCGTCCGCCAGGCCTCGGCCCGCTCCTCCCCCTCGAGCAGCCGGGCCTCGACGGGTATGTCCTCGCCCTTCCAGCTGATCGAGGCGTCGGGATGGGCGAGGAGGTTGGCGGTCCAGGCCGGGTGGGCGGTGCGCCCGAAGTTGGAGCCGACGAGCAGCCAGCCGTCCTCCCGGGGCATGCAGGCGAGCGGCGTGCGGCGGGGCAGGCCGCTGCGGGCACCGGTCGAGGTGAGCACGACCCCGGGCAGCATCTGGGCGCTGAGCAGCACCCTTCCCCGGGTCAGCCGGTGCACGGCCCGGTCGAGGGCCGGTATCACGTGCGGGGCGGCCTTGGCGAAGCCCCGGGTGGACGACACTTTCTGTACCAGACGTACTCCCACGGCCGTCATCGGGCCGTCACCTCCTCGTGTGCGAAGAGCCGGGCCGCCTCCGCCGCCCGTGCCCGCAGCCGGTGCACCGGCCCGAACAGCAGCTCGTCCCCGGCGGCCCGCTTGAAATACAGGTGCGCCTCGTGCTCCCAGGTGAAACCGATCCCGCCGTGCAACTGGATCGCCTCGCCCGCCGCGCACCGCAGCGCCTGCAGGGCCTGCGCCAGCGCCAGCCCGCCGGCCTGTTCGCCGCGCTCCCCGTGCGCGGCCGCCCAGGCGGCGTAGTAGGCGGCCGAGCGGGCCGCCTGCACTTCCACGTACACGTCCGCGAGGCGGTGCTTGACCGCCTGGAAGGAGCCGATCGCCCGGCCGAACTGCTCGCGCTGCCCGACGTACTCGACGGTCCGCTCCAGGGCCCGGTCGGCGGCCCCGACGGCCTCGGCGGCGAGCACGGCGGCGGCCGTGTCCCCCAGGGCGGCGAGGGCGGCGAGCACGTCGGCGTCCTCGTCCCCCAGCAGTTCGGCCCGTACGTCCCGCAGTTGCACCCGCCCCTGCGGCCGGGTGGCGTCGAGCGAGGTCTGCCGGGTCCGTACGACCCCTGCCGTGTCCCCCCGCACCAGGAACAGCAGGGTCCGGGACCGCGCGTAGCCCCCGGTGTGCGCGGCGACGAGCAGCAGCCGGGCGCTGTGCCCGTCCAGCACCTGGTCGGCCTGCCCGTACAGCCGCCACCCGGTCCCGTCCCGGCGGGCCTGCACACCGCCCGCCCGGCCCCCGCCCGCCCACGCGCCGCCGTTGCCGCCGGTCAGGGCGAGGGCGGTGGTGAGGGCGGTGCCGGGGACGGCGAGGGCGGCGGTGAGCGCGCCGGAGGCGAGGCGGGGCAGCAGGTCGGCGCGCTGGGCATCGGTGCCGAGGGCGAGGACCAGCGGGGCGGCGAGCACGGAGGTGGCGAGCAGCGGGGAGGGGGCGAGCGCCCGTCCGACCTCCTCGCAGGCGAGGACGAGGTCGGTGACGGGGCAGCCGACACCGCCGTACGCCTCGGGGAGGGCCAGGCCCGGCAGGCCGAGCTGGTCGGCCAGCGCGCTCCACAGGGTGGAGTCGTGTCCGGCCGGGCTGTCGAGGGCGGCCCTGAGTTCCTCAGCGCCGCAGCGTTTGTGCAGCAACTCGCGCAGGGTGCGGCGGATTTCGTCCTGCTCGGCGGTGAGGCGCGTGTCCATGGCTGGTCCCTCCCGACCTGATCTGACGGGGCGTCATGTTAGGGCGGCGGGGTGCCGATGCCCAGAGGTACGCGGTCTGCCGTGAGACAGGTCATCTGATGTACCGTCAGATCCATGACGCGAGGGACGCGAGGAAGCCGGCGGGTCGCCGTGGTGGGCGCGGCCCTCTCCGACTGCGGCCGCGTCGACGACGCCACGGCGTACACCCTGCACGCCCAGGCGGCCCGTCGCGCGCTCGCGGACGCGGGACTGGACCGGGCGCAGGTGGACGGCTTCGCCTCGGCGGGGCTCGGCACGCTGGCCCCGGTGGAGGTGGCCGAGTACCTGGGCCTGCGCCCCACCTGGGTGGACTCCACCTCCGTCGGTGGCTCCACCTGGGAGGTCATGGCGGCGCACGCGGCGGACGCGATAGCGGCCGGCCACGCCAACGCCGTGCTGCTGGTGTACGGCTCGACGGCCCGCGCGGACATCAAGGCGGGCCGGCGGACCGGCGACCTGTCCTTCGGCGCCCGCGGTCCGCTGCAGTTCGAGGTCCCCTACGGCCACACACTGATCGCCAAGTACGCGATGGCGGCCCGCCGTCACATGATCGAGCACGGCACGACCATCGAGCAGTTGGCCGAGGTCGCGGTGCAGGCCAGGGCCAACGCGGCGCTGAACCCGGAGGCGATGTTCCGCACGCCCATCACGGTCGACGACGTGCTGTCCGGCCCGGTGATCGCCGACCCCTTCACCAAGCTGCACTGCTGCCTGCGTTCCGACGGCGGCGCGGCGGTGCTGCTGGCGGCCGAGGAGTACGTGCGGGACAGCCGCCCGGCCCCCGTCTGGATCCTCGGCACCGGCGAGCACGTCTCGCACGCCACCATGTCCGAGTGGCCCGACTTCACGGTGTCCCCCGCGGCGGTCAGCGGCAGGCTGGCCTTCGAGCGGGCCGGTGTCCGACCCGAGGAGATCGACTTCGCGGAGATCTACGACGCCTTCACCTACATGACCCTGGTGACCCTGGAGGACCTCGGCTTCTGCGCGAAGGGCGAGGGCGGGGCGTTCGTGGAGAAGGGACGGCTGCTGGTGCGCGGCGGGGAGCTGCCGGTGAACACCGACGGGGGCGGGCTGTCGGCCCAGCATCCGGGCATGCGCGGGCTGTTTCTGCTGGTGGAGGCGGTCCGGCAGTTGCGCGGGGAGGGCGGGGAACGGCAGGTGCGGCGCCCGGACGGCGGATTGCCGCGGCTGGCGGTGGCCTCCGGGACCGGGGGGTGGTTCTGCTCTTCGGCGACGGTGGTCCTGGGACGGGGGTGAGGGAGGACTCACTGCGGCATGACCGGGACCGGACCGGCGATACTCGCCCCATGGCACCAACCGATCTCCACGAGCTCCTGAGGTCGCTGCGGGTCTGGGCCCCCGAGGTCACGGAACTGCCGGCCTTCGACCCGACGACCGCGCCCCCGACCCCGCTCCCCCTGTTCACCGCCTGGTTCGCCGAGGCGGTGGCCGCCGGGCAGGTCGAGCCGCACACGATGTCGCTGGCGACGGCGGACGAGGACGGGCACCCGGACGTGCGGATCGTGATGCTGCACGGCGCCGACGCCGACGGCTGGTCCTTCGGGTCCCACGCCACCAGCCGAAAGGGCCGGCAGCTCGCCGACCGCCCGCACGCGGCCCTCGCCTTCTACTGGCCGGTGCTCGGCCGCCAGGTCCGGGTCCGGGGGACGGTGACGGCGGCGCCCTCGCAGGAGAGCCAGGCCGACCTGCACGCCCGCTCCACGGGTGCGCTCGCGGCGGCGCTGACCGGCCGGCAGAGCGAGGTCCTGCCGTCGGTGGAGGAGTTGCGGCGCGTCTCGCAGGAGGCCTGGGAGCAGGCGCGGGCGAACCCGGCCACCCCGTCCCCGACGTGGACGCTGTACCGGGTCCGGCCGGAGGAGGTGGAGTTCTTCCAGGGAGACGCCGAGCGGCGGCACGTACGGCTCGCCTACCGGCGCACCGGGTTCGGCTGGGAGCGGACCCTGCTGTGGCCCTGAACCCGTGGCCCTGAACCCTTGGCCCTGGCCCTGGCCCTGAACCCTTGGCCCTGGCCCTGGCCCTGCCTCTATGCCTCTATGCTCCCGACCCGAACCGGTACACCGCGAAGTCGGCCACGGGCCGGTAGCCGATCCGCTGGTACAGCCCGTTGCTGGTCGGATTGGCGAGGTCCGTGTAGAGCAGCACCTCGGCCCCCGCCTCGAGCGCGGCCCGGCTCACGTCGGCGGTCACTGCCCCGGCGTAACCGCGTCCGCGCACGGCGGCGGGGGTGTAGACGGGGCCCACGCGGACCTGCCCGGCGACCTCGGGGGTCACCCCGGCCATGGCGACGGGCTCGCCGTCGGGGGTCTCCCAGAACGTGACGCCGCCGTGGGCGAGGCGGGCGTCGGCCCAGGAGGCGGCCTCCTGGCGCACGCCGTGACCTACGGCCTCGGCGAACTCCCCGTACCAGCGGACCAGCAGCTCCCGGTCCGCCGGCCCGGCCACCCGCGCCCGGCCGGCGGGCACCGGCTCCGGTACGGTCAGGCCGGCGAGGCGGTACAGCCGCTCGCGCCGGCGCAGCTCACCGGGGTTGCCCGTGCGCCGCCGCCACGCCGCCGTGAACGCGGCCGCCGTCTCCCGCTCGGCGGAGACACCGGGGAGGTCGTGGCCGAGGGCGAGGAGCCGGGCGGCGAGCGCGTCGGCCTCCTCGGCGGTCACCGGCGTGATGTTCAGCGGGTGCGGGGGCGTGCGGAACAGCACCGCGCGTACGGCGCCGTCGGGATCCGCCAGCCACCCGAACCGGGGCGCCTCCCGCCCGTAGAGGTGCGGCCCGCGTCTGCGCAGCGCATCGGTCACCGTGAGCGGCACCGTGTGCAGCGCGGGGCGCGCGCGCAGGAAGTCGCCGGCGCGGGAGAGGAAGTGGTCGAGGTCTTCGGTGAGGTACCAGTCGTCGGGCCGCATGCCCCATGGTCCCGTCCCGCTCCCGTGCTCCGCCTCCCATTTACCGCACGGTCGGCTCGGGGTCCGTGGCGATCCGCGCGTGCAGGTGGACGTCCCGGAACGCGTCCCGCCGTCCGGCCTCGAACATCGCCCCGCGCAGCGTCCCCTCGTGGGGGAACCCGCATCTCTCCGCGATCCGGCACGACGCCTCGTGCCCCAGGGCGTGCCCCAGTTCCAGCCGGTGCAGGCCGATGTCGTCGAACGCCCAGCGGGCCGCGAGGGAGAGCGCCCGGGCGGCGACCCCGTGGCCGCGGGCCTCCGGGAGGACCCAGTAGCCGACGCGGGCGAGGCGGAGGACGGGGTCGATGGCGTTGACGCCGACGTGGCCGAGTGTCGTACCGGTGTCCGCGTCGGTGACGCGGAAGGGCGCACAGCCGCCGTTCGCGGCGTTCGCAGCCAGGGTGCGCAGGGACTCCCGGGCGCTGTCGAGATCCGTGACCGGATGCAGCGGGGTGTTCCAGCGCCGGAAATCAGGATCCTTCCGTACCCGCAGCCAGTCCGCCACGTCAGCGTCGCGGTCGGCGTCCCAGTGGAGCAGGCGCAGGCCGTGGCCGCACGGCTCGGCAGCGGGAGGGAAGGCGAGGCGATCGCTCAGAGGGGCCATGGGAGCCATTCAATCCCCTGCCCCGGCTCATGCCGTGACCGGCCGGAACACCGGCACCCCCGCCCGGAACACCACCTCGACCGCCATCCCGGCCCGCAGCTCCCCCGCCGTGCACTCCACCACCTCGGTCATCATCCGGGGGCCCTCGGCGAGTTCGACGACCGCGGCGACGTAGGGCGTGCGCCCGCCGAACGGCGGCAGGTCGTTGCGGTGGACGACGGACCAGGTGTAGAGGGTGGCGCGGCCGGTCGCCCGGTCCCAGGTGACGTCGTCGCTCCAGCAGTGGGGGCAGAACTCGCGGGGGTAGTGGTGCGCCCGGCCGCACGCTCCGCAGCGGCGCAGGAGCAGCCGGCCCTCGGCCGCCGCGTCCCAGTAGGTCCGGGTGAAGGCGTCCGGCTCGGGGACGTCGAACCGTGCCGTCGCCATTCAGAACCACCCCAGGGCGTGGTCGACGGACCACACCTGCCAGGACATGCCGAACAGCGCGACCAGCGAGATCAGCGCCATCATCGAGTTCTGCCCCTGCTCGGCCCAGTCGTGGATCATGAGGGTGAGGTAGAGCAGGTTCAGCAGGAGGCCGCCGGCGAGGGCGACCGGGGTGAGGAACCCGGCCACCAGGCCGAGGCCGAGCGCGAGTTCCGCGTACACCACGACGTACGCCATCACCCGTGGCCGGGGCTCGACCACGGAACGGAAGCCGGAGCGGACCGCGGTCCAGCGGTGCTTGGCGGCGACGTCCGCCGCCCAGGCGATGCCGGTGCCGCGCTCGAACCAGGCCTTCTTGTCCTTGTGCCGCCAGCTCTCCAGCCACCACAGGCCGAGCCCGATGCGGAGCACGGCCAGCCACTCTGCACCGCTGAGCCAGATCGCGTCCATGACATCTGACGGTACGTCAGATACGAGCGGTTGTTGAGAGGGTGGTAGCGAAAACCTGCGCACACCCGGTCGCGAGAGACACCCGCCGGGTTCACATCCGCCCGGACGAGCGTCACGCGCGCCCACCGGAGCCCGAAGTCACGGCCGTTTCCGCACCGGTTCCACCCACACCCCCCACAGCCGTGACCAATCCGCAACCAATTCCGGTCTTGACCGATACCCATCAACCCTGTGCGTGATTACGCTCGCGCTCATGGCCGACTCTCCCCTGTCCGCGACCCCCGCCGACCACCCCGTCTACGTCATCGGCGCCGGCCCCGGCGGGCTGGCCGCCGCGTACTCGCTGCGCGCCCGCGGGATACGTGCGGTCGTCCTGGAGAAGTCCGACCGGGTCGGGGCGTCCTGGCGGCGCCACTACGACCGGTTGCACCTGCACACCACCCGCCGGCTCTCGGCCCTGCCCGGACTGCCGATGCCCCGCCGGTTCGGGCGGTGGGTGTCCCGCGACAACGTGGTGCGCTACCTGGAGAAGTACGCGGAGCACCACGGGCTGGAGATCGTCACCGGTGTCGAGGTCTCCCGGATCGAGCGACTGCCCGACGGCACGGGCTGGCTGCTGCACGCCTCCGGCGGGCGGGAGCTGACCGGCGGCGCGGTGGTCGTGGCCACCGGCTACAACCACACCCCGCGGGTGCCCGACTGGCCGGGCCTGGAGGGCTACGGCGGCGAGTTCCGGCACGCGGGCGAGTACCGCAACGCCGAACCGTACGCCGGGCGTGACGTGCTGGTCGTCGGGGTCGGCAACACCGGCGCCGAGATCGCCGTCGACCTGGTGGAGGGCGGCGCCTCCCGGGTACGGCTGTCCGTGCGGACCGCACCGCACATCGTGCGCCGGTCGACCGCCGGGTGGGCCGCGCAGTACTCGGCCGTGCTGGTACGGCGGCTGCCCGTCGCCCTCGTCGACCGGCTCGCCCGGCCGATGGCGAAGCTGAGCGTGCCGGACCTGTCCGCCCACGGGCTGCCCCGCCCCGAGACCGGCCTGTACAGCAGGGTCGAGGAGGGGTCGATCCCGGTGCAGGACGTCGGCCTGGTGGACGCCGTGCGCAAGGGGAAGGTGGAGGTCGTGGCCGCCGTCGAGGCGTTCGAGGAGGGCAAGGTCGTCCTCGCCGACGGCACCCGCGTCTCACCCGACGCGGTGATCGCCGCGACCGGGTACGTGCGCGCCCTGGAGGGCCTGGTCGGCCATCTCGACGTGCTCGACGCCCGCGGCAAGCCGGTCGTGCACGGCGGCCGCTCCCCCAGGAACGCCCCGGGCCTGTACTTCACCGGGTTCAGCAACCCGATCAGCGGAATGTTCCGCGAGCTGGCCATCGACGCGGAGAAGATCGCGAAGGCGGTGGAACGGCAGGGCGCCGGCCGGCTGCCGGGGCTGCCGGGCTGAGGCCCACGCCCCCGGCCGGGGCGCCGGTCGACCCGGCACGAACGGCCGGCGAACGGATGCGCGGGCCGTCGATCCGTCCGGGTCCGGTCCTGAGCCCGTGGCGGTACGCCTGCCCGGAGCCCGCTCACACGCGGCTCGGTCCCGACGGTTCGCGGGCAGGGGCGCACCCCCGCATATGAAGGCACGCGCTTCACGACTTTTCGTGCGCATGCCAGTGGTTCCGTTTCCCCGGCAGACGCATGGTGTGCTCGCCGGTCGTCGATTCCGCTTACCTGGCGACCGGGGGCACCTTCTGGCATGCCAGCATCAAATTGTCTTGCGCCCCCAGGTGACCGTGTGCCTAAAGTGGCGGCCTGCTCCCGGCCAGTTGGGGAACCGCCGGCCCGTATCGTCCGGGCGGGACGGGAGCGGACGACCATGACAAGCCCAGCGCAACGGGGACCACACACGCGTGCCAGCACGGGTCGGCCCCCTTGCGTCTTCAACACTGGGGGAACACCGCCATGCGCAAGTGGCTGCCCGCTCTCGCCCTGTCCACCGCCGCCGTCTCTTCGGTCTTCACAGCTCCGCAAGCCCTCGCCCAGGAGTCGACTCCGGCTCCCGCGAAGGCGTCCAGCACCGTTGTCGCGCCGACGGCGAACGCACACACACGTGCGATCGCGGCAGCGCACCCCGAGGCGGTACGTGCCGCCGCCACGCTGTGCGGAAGCGGATACACACTGGCGCGCGCGGAACAGCTTCCGGACTCCCGTCGGTTTGGAACCCTGTTCACCTACGCGAAGTACACGGTGGGTGGGACGGACGGCGCGTGCGCCGTCTTCGACAACAACACCGGGGCCCGGAAGCACATGAAGCTGAAGCTGTGCTGGACCACGTGCAAGACCGATGAAGGCACGTACTCCGAGTACGCGGGGCCGGTCAAGTACGAGAGCAGCGCCTCCACCTTCCAGCCGAACTGCGTGGTGGTGAATGCCCTGATGTGGTCGGACGGTGTCGCGATCATCGACCGGCAGACGCACATCGACGCCTGCGACTGACCCTTCCCCTTCGCTCTCCTTCCGGGTACACGTTCGTGCCCGTGCGCAGGCCGGTCCCCATCGGGTCCTCGCCCTGTTCGCCGCCGCCGAAGCGACGACCACCGCGCGCGGGCACGAACAGTCATGTCCGGACGAGCACCCGCACTTCGGCGCCCGCCATCTTTGCGTGCAAGACCAGTTCCTGACAACTCGTCAGTTGAGTAATCTGACAGAGCGTCAGTTCAATGGCTGTCACTCAGGAGACGGGGCGGACCGATGCTTGGATCAACCCACGGCACCCTCACCACCGACTCCCGCCGGGCCCGGGTCATCGCCTGCGGCGAGCCCCGGCCCGGGCCCGCCGTACACGGCCGGGCGGCCGACGTGGACGAGCTGGACGTCAGCGGCCGGCCGCTGCACCGGGACGTCCCCGATCTCGACCGGTTCTTCCACCCCGAGTCCGTCGCCGTGATCGGCGCCTCGGACACGGAGGGACGGCCGAACACCGGCATCACCAGGCAGCTGCTCTCCTGGGCGGAGCGGGTGGGGGCGCGGGTGCACCCGGTGCACCCCAGCCGGCCGTCCGTGTTCGGCATCCCCTGCGCTCCGCGCGTCGCCGACCTGCCCGAACAGGTCGATCTCGCCGTGCTGCTGGTCGCCGACCCGCTCCCGGTGATCGAGGAACTCGCCGAGACCAAGGTGAAGTTCGCCGTCGCCTTCGCCTCCGGGTTCGCGGAGACCGGCGAGGAGGGCGTCCGCGCCCAGGCCCGGCTCGCGGCGGCCGTCCGGCGCTCCGGCCTCCGACTGCTCGGGCCGAACACGAACCTCAACGCCTTCGAACGGTTCCGGGACGACCTCGACGGCCCGGCCATCGCCCTGATCACCCAGTCCGGGCACCAGGGCCGGCCCGTCTTCGCCCTGCAGGAGCTCGGCATCCGGCTGTCCCACTGGGCACCCACCGGCAACGAGGCCGACCTGGAGAGCGCCGACTTCATCTCCTACTTCGCGCAGCGGCCGGAAGTCGGCGCCATCGCCTGCTACATGGAGGGCCTCAAGGACGGCCGTGCCTTCCTGCTCGCCGCGGACCGGGCCGCCCGCCGCAAGGTCCCGGTCGTCGCCGTGAAGGTGGGGCGCACCGAGGCCGGCGCACGCACCGCGGCCTCGCACACCGGCAAGCTGACCGGGGCCGACGACGTGGTGGACGCGGCGATGCGGCAGTACGGGGTCATCCGCGTCGACGGCCTGGACGAACTCCAGGACACCGCCGCCCTGCTGGCCCGCGCCCGCGCCCCGCGCGCCCAAGGGGTCGTCGTCTACTCGATCTCCGGCGGTACCGGTGCGCACGTCGCCGACCTGGCCGCGGGGGCGGGACTGCACCTGCCGGTGCTGTCCGAGGGCAGGCAGGCCGAGCTGCACCAGTGGATACCCGAGTACCTGAGCGTGGCCAACCCGGTGGACAACGGGGGGCACCCGGTCGGGGACGAACGCGGGCGCAAGATCATCGACGCGATCCTCGACGACCCCGAGGTGGGTGTGCTGATCTGCCCGATCACCGGGCCCTTCCCGCCGCTCAGCGACAGGCTCGTGAAAGACCTGGTGGAGGCGGCGGAGCGCACGGACAAGCTGGTGTGCGTGGTGTGGGGCTCCCCGGTCGGCACCGAGCCCGCGTACCGGGAGGTACTGCTCGGATCCTCCCGGGTGGCCACCTTCCGCACCGTCGGCAACTGCCTCACCGCGGTCCGCGCCTACCTCGACCACCACCGCTTCGTACGCGCCTACCGCTCGCCCTTCGACGAGGCGCCCCGCACCCCCTCCCCCTCCTTCCGCAAGGCGCGCATGCTGATGCGGCCCGGCGAGCAGCTGAGCGAGCACGCGGCCAAGCAGCTGCTGCGCGCCTACGGCATACGGGTGCCGCGCGAGCAGCTGGTGACCAGCGCGGCGGCGGCCGTTCGGGCGGCCGGCCAGGTCGGCTACCCGGTGGTGATGAAGGCGTCCGGCGGGCAGATCGCCCACAAGACCGAGCTGGGCCTGGTGCGGATCGGCCTGACCTCGGCCAGCCAGGTCCGGGACGCCTACCGGGAGCTGAACGACACCGCCCGCTACGAGGGCGTCTCGCTGGACGGCGTCCTGGTGTGCCAGATGGTCGAGCGGGGCGTGGAGATGGTCGTCGGCGTCACGCACGACGAGCTGTTCGGGCCGACCGTGACCGTCGGGCTCGGCGGGGTGCTGGTGGAGGTGCTGCGCGATGCGGCGGTACGGGTACCGCCGTTCGGTGAGGACCAGGCCCGGGACATGCTCTCCGAGCTGCGCGGGCGGGCCCTGCTGGACGGGGTCAGGGGTCGGCCGCCGGCCGATCTGGACGCCCTGGTGGAGGTCGTGCTGCGGGTGCAGCGCATGGCGCTGGAGCTCGGGGACGAGCTGGCGGAGCTGGACATCAACCCGCTGATGGTGCTGCCCAGGGGGCAGGGCGCGGTGGCGCTGGACGCGCTGGCGGTGTGCCGCTGATGGCCGAGGAGACGTGGGTGCTGCACGAGCGGGCCGGTCAGGTCTCGTGCATCACGCTCAACCGGCCCGAGGCCCTCAACGCCCTCACGCCCGGTCAGCGGGAACGGGTCATCGCGCTGCTGGCGGACGCTTCGGCCGACCCCGGGGTGCGGGCCGTGGTCGTCACCGGGACCGGACGCGGTTTCTGCGCGGGGGCCGATCTACGGGGCGGTGCGGAGGCGGGGGAGCGGATCCCCGGCGATGTGGCCCGCATGCTCCGCCTCGGCGCCCAGCGGCTGACCGCCGCCGTCCTCGACTGCGAGAAGCCGGTGATCGCCGCCGTGAACGGCACGGCGGCGGGGCTCGGCGCCCATCTCGCCCTCGCCTGCGATCTCGTACTGGCCGCGGAGTCGGCCCGGTTCATCGAGGTGTTCGCGCGGCGCGGACTCGTACCCGACGGCGGCGGCGCCTATCTCCTCCCCCGGCTGGTCGGCCCGCAGCGGGCCAAGGAGCTGATGTTCTTCGGGGACGCGCTGTCCGCCGCCGACGCCGAGCGGCTGGGGCTCGTGAACCGGGTCGTGCCCGACGGGGAGTTGGAGAAGACGGCCCGCGCGTGGGCGGAGCGGCTGGCCGCGGGCCCCACCCGCGCCCTCGCCCTGACCAAGCAGCTCGTCAACGCGTCCCTCGACGCCGACCGGGCCGCCGCCTTCGCCGCCGAGGCGGCCGCACAGGAGATCAACATGACGACACGGGACGCGCGGGAAGGCGTCCGCAGCTTCGTGGAGCGCAGAAACCCCGAGTACGAGGGCCGCTGACCCTTCCTATCTGACATGCCGTCAGCTTCAATGGGGATGTGATGGGACATGCAGGGGCGGCCGCCGCCGCCGTCCGTTATCTCAGCCCGGCCGGGATCCCGGCCCCCGTGGAAGCCCTGCCCCGCCCGCGGTTGCGCTGCGTCGGCGAGGACGAGCGCGCCCCCGTCGACCAGGCCGAGTTCCGGCGCGTCCTCGGGAACTTCGCGACGGGCGTGACCGTGGTCACCGCACCGCCGGCCGACGGGGACCCCGCACCCGCCGGCTTCGCCTGCCAGTCCTTCAGCTCCCTTTCCCTCGACCCGCCCCTGGTCGCCTTCATGGTCGGCCGTACGTCGACGACCTGGCCGCGCATCGCCCGCGCCGGCGCCTTCTGCGTCAACGTCCTCGCCGCCCGGCAGGACACCCTGTGCCGGGGCTTCGCGGTGAGCGGCGCGGACAAGTTCGCGGGCGTCGAGTACGACGCCGCCCCGGTCTCCGGCTCCCCCCGCCTGGCGGGCACGCTCGCCTGGATCGACTGCACGGTCCACGCGGTGCACACCGGGGGCGACCACCTGATCGTGGTGGGCCGGGTGGACGCGCTGGGGGCGGGGGACGGGGACGCGGCGCCGCTGCTGTTCCACCGAGGGCGGTTCCTCTAGTCGGCTAAGCGCTTTTGCGTGGTCTGCCTCTCTTCGGGGCGGGCGGACGCCATGAGCTGACATCCTCGGCCGACAGACCGAGGCGGGTGAGGTGCTCTGCGTAGGCGTGCCGAAGAGATCCGTCGTCAACTGCCGACTCGGTTTCAAGCCCGTCGTCGGCCGACGTGACCCAAGGCAGAAGGTCCGCGAATGCCCTGAGCAGCGGCAGGGCCGACTCCGGACGATGCGTATGGGCATGGAAATCGGCTTCGAGCAGGTCGAGCAACGCCAGGGCACGCTCGTACGCAGTCCAGCCCGCCCAGCCGATCGGCGTCGTGGGGGACAGGGGCGAGGCGGACGATGCGAAGGAGACGAAACGCTCGTTCGGGATGTCGAACTTGCCACGCTGTCTCCAGTAGGACGGCCTGAGAAAGTCTGCCGCCGTGAAACGTGGCGGGACCGGGTGAGGCACGTCGGCAACGGTGAGTCCCCACCTGTCGTCTCGGCGTTGCGCCTCCCACAGTTCCTCCCATCGACGTCGCTTCTCGAGACCGGACGCCTTGTACCGGAGAGGTGTCGACTCGGGAACGGTGTCGTCGGCGAGCAGTTCGAGCAACACCTCACTCATGGTCGCCCGGTGCGAGTAGAGCTCTGCCAGGGCGGTGAAGTCCTCGTCTGAAGCGAGCAGTTCGGCCAGTTTCCGGACCGTTCGGGCGACGGGACGCCGACCCTGGGGCGAGGGCTCGTGCCACAGCCGGGGCGACTCGCAGAGGTCGAGGAGACGCCGGCGAAGGATTCCGCGCATCAAGACGTCCCAGGCAGGAGCAGCCCAGCGGCGCTTGTACTCGGGCTGTTCCAGCAGCGCCGGCAGGGCGTTGTCCCGAATGGCGTTCACACGACGTTCCACCAGCTCCCGATAGGCCGAAGGCCAGTGCTGGGGGATCTCAGTGATCAGGGGTGTCGCATGGCGGTCGAACCACGTGGTGCGCGTCTCCCCTGCCATGACTCTCCTGGCCAGCGCGATTTCGAAGGCCCGCTCGCCCAGGGAGATCCCTGGCACGTCCCCCGGTGCCGTCAACTCTCCCTCGTCGGGGATCAGGCCGTATCGGGCGTACGCTTCCCAGTCGAGCTCCTCCTGGACTGCGATCATCCGCGCTCTCAGCGCGAGCCACCGGTGCTCGGCCGACGCGAGGAACCGGCGTGTGAGCCGGGTGCCCGGGGCGGCAACCTCCTTCAAGACCTGCCTCGACTCGGCCGCCAGGCGGTCCAGTTCCTCCGCCTGCCTCAGCGGGAACGTGCGGGGAAGCGGTAGGTCGAGGAGCCGGGTGGAGGTGAACTCGTAGATCTTCTCCCAGGCCTCACCGCCGCGGATCTGATCGGCGCGTGGCTTGCCCTTGCTCTGGCTCATCTGCTTGAGCCAGAAACACACGGCGGAACTGTTGAGGACACCGAGGAGCGCAAGATGGGATTCCTCGGTGTCACTCGGCGACAGCTTGATCTCTGGTGCTGAGTTGAGCGGGAGGGCGGAGCCCCGCAGAAGACTGAAGTGAGGGTGCGTGGCCACCCAGGGAAAGACGATCGACCATGGGTGCATGTCCCAGCCGGTCGCGATCTGGTGCCAGTCGTACCACGGCGCCGTTTTCTTCGCACCGGGCCGTTCCTGCAGAACCGTCCGGTACGGCCACAGGCGCCGGTGGTGTCCGGGCAGCTGGCGGAGGTCGACTGGGGTCCGGTCGTGTCCGGAGCGGGGAAAGAACGCCACGAGGGCCGGGTCCGCGGACCAGTCCCGCACTTCGGATCCGGTCAGCACCGGGACGGTGGCACTCTCTTCGGCACCGCAGCGCCGGAAGGTGCCGACAGTGGCGCAGAAGATGTCGTCGGAGCCGGTGTTGGCGGCGTATCCGATGCGAACCACGCGATCGCGGAGCCTTAGGCCGTTCTCCATGCGGCGCAGCGCGTCCCGGGCGTCCGACGGGGTGAGGGTCCAGGGGAAGACGAGCAGTTGCTCGCGGTCCTGAAGGTAGGACTCGGCCCACTCGCTCGTCACCCCGGCCTCGAACGCCAGGTCCCGCAGCGAGCGCCAGACGAGGCCCTGGTCGGGCTCCTTCGGTTGCGCGGGCTCTCCTCTGCGGCCCACGACGACGTGCACGGGCGTGGCCGGGCCGGGCACGCGGTTCTGGCCCACGAGGATGGCGGTAGGAGCGCCGTGCCCGGGAATGTAGGCCCCGGACGTGTCGATCACATGCGAGACCGCCACCTTGGGCAGGAAGCTCTCGATGAGGCTCCGCCCGAACTCGCGTTTCATGAAGGCGTTGGATGTCAGGAGTCCGACGCGACCGGCGGTCGTGCCGGGCAGCGCGAGTCGGAAGGCGAGCTCGGTGAAGGGGACTGGAAGAGTGTAAGGGCCACTGCAGCTCTCGTAGGCGTCCCGGTACGCCGTGAACAGAGCCTTGTCCTTGACGGAGACATACGGCGGATTGGTCGTCACCGCATGGTAGGAAAGCTCGGCGAGGAGCCCGTGACGATCTGCGTACGTGTCGACGTCGGCCGCGGAGTCCACGTCTGCGGGACTCGGACTGTTGTCCGCGCCGTGACTGCCGTGCAGGAGGGAGTCACCCGTGGCCACCACCAGTTGCAGGTCCGGAACGTCGTCGATGCGCCGCTCGCCTGTGCTGTTCATAGCGGCCAGCAGTAGGCGGAACCGTGCGACGAGCACGGCGCACGGGTCGATGTCGCAGCCGTGCACGGACCGCAGCGCCCGCGCCGCGTGCTGCCAGGGGCTCATCTCCGGCCTGACCTCGGTCCACCGCCGGAAGAGCCGTTCGTACGCGGCGAGGAGGAACGCACCTGTGCCGCATGCGGGATCGACGAGCCGGAAGCCGGACAGCCCCACCACGTCGGACGCGTGTTCGGCAAGAGCCGGTTCGACTGCCAGGTCGTGGATGAGGTCGACGACAAACGACGGCGTCGGTACCTGGCCGTACGACTGCCGCGCCGGCTCGTTGAGCACCGAGTGGAGATCCGCCAGGAACCCCGTGGAACGCGACGCGTCGGTGAAATCGTGCTCGAGGGCGCCGTCCGGTGTGCGGCGGCGCCAGAAGGCGAGCACTTCGGAGCATGCCTCGGGGCCGGGCCTCATCCGCCACAAGGCATGACCGTTCCCGCCGAAGACCGCCGCCATTGCAGGGTGGCAGCGGAGACGGTCGACGGCGTGGACGACGGCGTCGTCGGCGGGCCCGCCCTCGGCGAAGGAGATGTCGAGAAGGTCGTTGTCCTCGCAGAACCGGATCATCACGGTCGCGAGCACCCAAGCCGTCGCACTCCGGGAGATCCGCTCATCCAGCCAGGCCCGCCACGTCTTCGCCGTCGCGCCGCGAGTCCTTGCCCATTCGTACTCGTCATGCAGGGGCTCCGCAGCCGGGTCGGCTGAGGCACGTGCGGCCAGGTCGGACGCGACGCGGGCGGTGAGCTGCCACAGGTCCGCGGCCAGGCGGTCGTCGACGGGCATGGGTCCCCTCTTTTATTCCTTCTCAGTGCGCCTCGTCTGCAGCGACACTCTATCAGCGTGTGAGTGTCATAAATATTGGTGAGTGTTAGAGGATGCGCTACGCTCCTCTGTCATCGACCTCGGGTGAATCTCGACGAAAGGGGTGGGCGGCTCACATGGGCGGCGACAGCAACGGGATCAAAGGAGTATGGGTGGCGATCGTCTTGCTCGGCGCAGTGCTGATCGGCTGTATCGCGTCCGGTGTCTGTTGGGCTGCAAGGCACGGGCGGCCGGCCGAGGACCGCGTCATGGGGGCGCTCTCGGCGGGCGGGGTCACGTTCATCGGGGTGGCGACCCTGGGGATAGCGATCGGGAGTTTCCTGACCGGCTGACTTCTTAGGTGTACACTACTTAGGACTGCGCCCCTAAGAGTTGTGGTACAGAGGAGTGGCCGTGCCCCAGGCGAAGCTCGCCAAGCCGTCGCGCGTCTTCGATCGCGGTCCCGAATGGGACGCCCTCACCGCCTTCGTGAGCCGTCCCGTTCCGCATGCCATGCTCGGAATCGTCAGCGGCAGGCGACGCATGGGCAAGACGTATCTGCTGCGAGCACTCGTCGAGCAGTGCGGCGGTTTCTACTTCGGAGCCACTGACGCCACCGAGGCCGAGTCCCTGCGCCAGTTCAGCGCCGCCCTTGCCGAACACGTGGGTTCGCCGGTGGCCTTCTCCTTCAGCACCTGGCACGACGCCGTTTCGTACCTCTTCGGCCTCGCCGCCTCCGGACCCCGGACAATGGCGGGCCTGACGGCGGAGCCCTTCCTCGTCGTCATCGACGAATTCCCCTACCTGGTGAAAGCGGCTCCCGAACTGCCGTCCTTGATCCAGCGCGCGATCGACCGCGGTCAGGTGGAGGAAGGCCGGATGCGGCTGCTGCTGTGCGGTTCGGCGATGTCCGTCATGGGCGGGCTGCTGGCCAGCAGTGCCCCCTTGCGCGGACGGGCTCAGCTCGAGCTCGTCGTGCGACCCTTCGGCTACCGTGCGGCGGCGGACTTCTGGGGCGTCGCAGCCGAGCCAGAGCTCTCCGCCCGGCTGCACGCGGTCCTCGGCGGCACCCCTGCCTACCGCCGGCAGTTCCTGGCGGACGATGTCCCCGCGAACCTGAACGATTTCGACGACTGGATCTGCCGCACGGTTCTTTCGCCGTTCAGCCCTCTCTTTCGGGAGGCTCGTTACCTCCTGGCCGAGGAAGCCGACATCCGCGATACGGCGCTGTACCACTCGGTCCTCGCTGCCGTGGCGCAGGGCAACACGACGCGCGGGGGCATCGCGGGCTACATCGGCCGCAAGTCCGTCGACATCTCCCATCCGCTCAATGTGCTCGAGGACAGCCATCTCCTGGTCCGAGAAGCCGATGTCTTCAGGGCCGGAAAATCGCAGTACCGCATCACCGAACCCTTGATCAACTTTTACGAGGCCGTCATGCGCCCCTCCTGGACTCGGCTGGAAAGCGGTCAGGCTGCGGAGGTCTGGGCCCAGGCAGGGGAACGCTTCGCGGCACAGGTGGCTGGTCCGCACTTCGAGGCGATCTGCCGCGAGTACGTTCTCGGCCCCGGGCGCTCGATGCTCAGTGCATCCTTGGGCGAGGTCGGCGGCGGTGTCGTGACCGATCCGAAGGAGCGCCGACAGATCCAGGTCGATGTGGCCATGGTTGAACAGGGGTCCGGCGGGAACCGCCCGGCGGTGGCACTGCTCGGGGAGGCGAAATGGGGCACGGTCATGGGACTCGCCCACCTCGAGCGCCTCAACCGTGCGAAGGAACTGCTGGCCGGACGCGGGCTGGACACCTCCCATTGCGGGTTGGCGTGCTTCAGTGCGGCGGGCTTCAGCGAGGCATTGCGGGCCGAGGCGACGCGGGGTGGGGTGTTGTTGATCGGTCTCGACGAACTGTACGGACGGGCTATGCCCACCGGCTTCCTGATCTAGGGCTTGTCCCCCGGGCCAGCTCACCGCAGCGGAGACATCCACGCCCAGGGGCTGTTGCGAAAGTCCCGTCGTCCTTGGCAAGAGGCCGTCAGTCCACGGCTACAGGCTCCCTGATCTGAACATCCGGCCGGCGCCGGATCACCAGGGCCATCAGGGCCGCCGCCGCGCAGAGGGTGCCGGAGGCGTACCAGACCATGTCGTAGGAGCCGAAGGCGTCGCGGGCGACGCCGCCGAGGTAGGCGACGAGGGCGGCGCCGACCTGGTGGGAGGCGAGGACCCAGCCGAAGACGATGGCGCTGTCCTCGCCGTACTGCTCGCGGCACAGGGCGAGGGTGGGCGGGACGGTGGCGACCCAGTCGAGGCCGTAGAAGACGATGAAGAAGATCATCGGGGGGTGCACGCTCGGCGCGAGCAGCATCGGCAGGAAGAGCAGCGAGATGCCCCGCAGCGCGTAGTACACGGCGAGCAGGCGGCGCGGTTCGAAGCGGTCGGTGAACCAGCCGGAGGCGATCGTGCCGACCACGTCGAACACGCCGATGACCGCGAGCAGCGAGGCCGCCGCCGTGATCGGCATGCCGTGGTCGTGGGCGGCGGGCACGAAGTGGGTCTGGATCAGGCCGTTGGTGGAGGCGCCGCAGATCGCGAAGGTGCCGGCGAGCAGCCAGAAGGGGCCGGTGCGCACGGCGGAGGCCAGGACCGTGAGGGTGCGGCGGGCGGCGCCGCTGACCGGGGGCGGCTTGGGCACGAACTCCTTTGCGCCGTACGGTTTGAGGCCCACGTCCGCCGGGTGGTCGCGCAGCAGCAGCCAGACGAACGGGACGACCGCGAGGGCGGCGAGCGCGACGGTGACGGCGGCCGGGCGCCAGTCGTGGGTCTCGATGATCCAGGACAGTACCGGCAGGAAGATCAGCTGACCGGAGGCGGAGGCGGCGGTGAGGACGCCGCTGACCAGGCCGCGGCGCTCGGTGAACCAGCGGTTCGTCACCGTGGCGGCGAAGGCCAGCGCCATCGCCCCGGTGCCCAGGCCGACCAGCAGGCCCCAGCACAGCAGCAGTTGCCAGGCCGCCGTCATCCACACGGTCAGGCCCGAGCCGAGCGCGATCACGGTGAGCGCGGCGGCCACCACCCGGCGGATGCCGAAGCGGTCCATCAGCGCGGCGGCGAACGGCGCGGTCAGCCCGTAGAGCGCGAGGTTGATGGAGACGGCGGCGCCGATGGTGCCGCGCGACCAGCCGAACTCCTGGTGGAGCGGGTCGATGAGCAGTCCGGGCAGCGAGCGGAAGGCGGCCGCGCCGATGATCGTCACGAAGGTGACGGCGACGACGAACCACGCCCTGTGCACCCTGGGCTTGTCGGCGGGTGAGGTTTCCTCTGCGGTGGCCACGGCCTCGGTTGTCTTGGTCACGACATCAAGCTTCCGCCGGGGGCCCGCGCCCATCGAGTGGCCCGGAGGACAGTGTTCGCTAGGATCGGGCCATGGAAACGGCCACCGCCTTCCGCCCGCACCGCGTCGCCGTCCTCGCGCTGGACGGCCTGCTGCCCTTCGAACTGGGTATCCCGCACCGCATCTTCGGCCGTCCCCAGGACGCCGCGGGACGGCACCTGTACGAGGTCGTGACCTGCTCGGTCCGGCCACCCGGCCCGGTCGAGACCGACGCCGACTTCGCCATCCACGTCCCGCACGGCCCCGAGGCGCTGGCCACCGCCGACACGGTGATCGTCCCGGCCTCGTACGAACTGGGCCCGGTGTTCGAGGAGGGCGTGCTGACCGAGGAGCTGACCGCCGCGCTGGCCCGCGTCCGCCCCGGCACCCGGATGGCCTCCATCTGCACCGGTGTCTACGTCCTGGCCGCCGCGGGTCTCCTCGACGGCCGCCCGGCCGCGACGCACTGGGCCGACGCCGACCGCTTCCAGCGTCTCTTCCCCCGCATCAGGGTGGACGCCGACGTGCTGTTCATCGACGACGGCGACATCCTCACCTCCGCGGGCGTCGCCGCCGGCATCGACCTGTGCCTGCACATGGTGCGCCGCGACCACGGCACGGCCGTCGCCAACGACGTGGCCCGGCGTACGGTCGTGCCACCGCACCGCGACGGCGGGCAGGCCCAGTACATCGAGCGGCCGGTGCCCGACCCGCAGCAGGCCACCACGACCGGCGCCCGCGCGTGGGCGCTGGGCCGGCTGCACGAGCCGATCCAGTTGCGGGACATGGCCGCGCAGGAGGCCATGTCGGTACGGACCTTCACCCGCCGCT
This sequence comes from Streptomyces sp. NPDC001348, assembly GCF_053597535.1. Classification (NCBI taxonomy): domain Bacteria; kingdom Bacillati; phylum Actinomycetota; class Actinomycetes; order Kitasatosporales; family Streptomycetaceae; genus Streptomyces; species Streptomyces sp. NPDC001348. The sequence goes on from NZ_JBSFIK010000008.1 coordinate 107,927, forward strand.
TCCGTGAGGAGGTCGGCATCAGCCCGGGCCAGTGGCTGGCCCAGCAGCGCGTGGAGCGGGCGCGGCACCTGCTGGAGTCCACGGACCTGTCCATCGACCAGGTGGCCCGGGACGCCGGGTTCGGCACGGCCCAGTCGATGCGGCAGCACCTGCAGACGGCGCTGGGGGTGACACCGACGGCGTACCGGCGGACCTTCCAGGCCGCCACCAGGGCCTGACCCGCCCTAGTCCCCGGGGCCATGACTCTGGCGCCGCCCTGTCTGGGCTCTCCTACGTCATCCGATCCGGGCGGCCGGCGCTGCGCTGTCCGTCCGGTGGGACGGGGGCTCTTAACGGTCGGGATGCGGCGAAGTGCGGGCGTGTACCGGACCGGTGGCGCTCATTCAATGCCTGGCGGTGAGGAAGTTTTGACGAACTTGCAGGTCAAAGCTATCGAATGGCGGCCGAGTGGGTGCCATGGTCAGGCCATCGGCGGCCGAGAGCCCCGTCCTCTGTGAAACCACGCCCGCCTGTAAATGGCCTGGTCAGAGCAGGGTTGCGGGGCTTGCCCCCGCGTCGAGCACTCTGAGTCGCCCTGTCCGGAGCGCCATCCCGGGACGCAAGGACCAGGGAGGCAACGGGCGCCCTCGCGCTGCGCCGTGTGTGCCGGGCTGCCCCTGGCGGTCCGGGTGGCCGCTGCCCGGCTGACGGCGCGGCCACCGCCCAACCACCGCATGCCCCACAGCTCCGGGGCGTGCCCGAATCCCGAAGGGGAACCGTTCGTGTCCACGCTCGCTCTGCTCGTGCTGCTGCTCCTGGTCGTCGTCGTGCTGTTGCTCGCGGCCGGCACCGCCTACCTCGTGCACCGCCACCCGTCATGGGGCCAGCCGCTCGCTGCAGCGTTCGGTGCCGTGACCGTCATGGCCACGCTGGTCGGCGTGATACTCGCCCGGTGAACCGGGCGTGCCTGTGCGCGGCTGGCGCGCAGTGCCTGTTTCTGAACCTCGTATCAGCAGGCCAAACCCACAGGACCGAAATGGGTACTTTGCGCAAGCGTTCGGGGAACGGTCACGGTGACCGTTCCCCGAACGGCAACTGCCGGGGATGGTGTGGCGCGAGCGAGAGAACGCTACGAACGCCGTGGCGCTGACGGTCATCAGCGTCACTGGGAGTCCACCAGGTGGCCGCGACCTTGATCGATCTCAAGGTGATGACGGTGACCTTGGCCTACCGCCCACCTGGCACCAGGCTACCGAGCCCGCGCCTTCCAGGGGTTCAGAAACAGGCACACACCCCGGCGAAGGCTGGTTCAGTAGCCCAGTTTCCACTTCGAGAACCCGGAGCCGTTGCACAGATCCATCAAGGCGCCATTCGCCCGGGTGCCGTACAGGCAGAGGTTCTTGCCGTCGACGTCGGAGAGTTCGACGTTGTCCCAGCCCGATCCCTTCGCCAGCCACGTGAGCTGCGGGTAGTTTGGAGTCCCCGAATTGACGTACTCGTTGGTGATTGGCTTCGTCGGGGACCAGTACAGGTACAGCCGGGTTGCCACATTCATGATCTTGACAACGTCGTAGGTCGTGTGATGGTCGTAGACCACAACCCAGTTTTGGTAGTTGTTCCCGAACTGGCAGGGGTTGGTGTAGACGCTGCCGGCCGCGTTGCTGTCCAGGCACAAGCCGGTCTCCCAGTTACGCAGGAAATTCGGCCCGAGGGTGTATGCCGAGGCGGGGCTGGCGTTGACGAGCGACAACCCCAGGGCCAGGCCGAGACTGACGATCGCTGCCCATCCGCGGCGCGTCAAAAGTCCCAGAGCACGGGGCCGGGTCGGCGCTAATGCGCTGCCCGCTCGGTCCTCGCCCACTCCCTGCATGTCAACTATTGCCATTTTCTCTGCCTTCCTCAGCTCCTGGCCCGGACTGCCAGACCCTGGTGGTCTTGGCTGCTGGGACCTTCAGCTCAGGGCAAGGAACCAGCGCGCCCTGAGTGAACTGACCAAAGAGACGGGACGACAGCGAAGCGCGTTGCAAAGGGAACGTAATGGGAAGGTAATGTATTGCGAGGGCGGTCTGTTCGGCGCCGTCGATCGCGTCGCCCCAGCGGGTCTTCGCGACCGGAAAGGTTTGCCGGGAAGCTCGCGGCGTCCGGTGCGGTGCCTCGCAAGGCGGAGCATCACCCGCGTACTGGATGTACTCGAGTGGTGCGACAACGCGGCGAGGTGCCGTGCCGGGCGTCGCGAGCCGGTGAACCTTTTCGGTCGCAGCCCTAGAAGGTGAGCACCGCCCGCGCCACCCGGCCCGCCTCCGCGTCCGCCCGCGCCTTCTCGAAGTCCTCCACCGGGTAGGTCGCGGTCACCAGCTCGTCCAGCAGCAGCTCGCCCCGCCGGTACAGCTCGGCGTAGAGGGCGATGTCGTGCTGGGGGCGGGAGGAGCCGTAGCGGCAGCCCAGGATCGCCTTGTCCAGGTACATCGAGGAGACCAGGAAGGACGCCTCCGCGGTGGCCGGGGGCACGCCGAGGAGGATCGCCTGGCCGTGCCGGTCGAGCAGGTCGATCGCCTGGCGGATCAGCTCGGTGCGGCCCACGCATTCGAAGGCGTGGTCGACACCGGTGGGCAGCAGGTCCTGCACGCCGTCGGTCGAGGTCAGGAAGTCCGTGGCGCCGAACCGCCGGGCGATGGCCTCCTTCTCCGGGTTGGCGTCGACCGCCACGATCCGCAGGGCACCCGCGAGCCGTGCGCCCTGCAGGACGTTCAGCCCGATCCCGCCGGTGCCGATCACCAGGACGCTCTCCCCGCGCGCCACCCGGGCCCGGTTGAGCACCGCCCCCACCCCGGTCAGCACCCCGCAGCCGATGAGCGCGGCGGAGGCCGGCGGGACGTCCTCGGGGATGCGGACCGCCTGCACGGCCTTGACGACCGTGTGCTCGGCGAACGCCGAGTTGGACGCGAACTGGTGGAGGGTGTCCCCGCCCCGCAGGAACGGCCGCCCCGGCCGTCCGATCGCCTTCCGGCACATCGTCGGGCGGCCCCGGTCGCACTCCGCGCAGGTCCCGCAGTTGGCCAGCGTGGACAGGGCCACGTGGTCGCCGGGCGCGACGTGCGAGACCCCCGCGCCCACCGCCTCCACCACTCCGGCACCCTCGTGCCCCAGCACCACGGGAACGGGGAACGGTATGGTCCCGTCCACCACGGACAGGTCGCTGTGGCACAGCCCGGCCGCCGAGACGGCCACCCGCACCTCGCCGGGGCCCGGATCCCGTACGGCCAGGTCATCCACCACCCGCACCTGCTTGCCGTCGAACACCACACCGCGCATCGCTCGTGCCCCCTCAGCCCTTCGGTTCCCTCGGCAGACCGAGCACGCGCTCGGCGATGATCGTGCGCTGCACCTGGTCGGAGCCGCCGTAGACGGTGTCGGCCCGGGAGAACAGGAACAGGTGCTGGAAGGCGTCGAGTTCGTACGGCGCCGACGGCGACCAGTCGGCCGGGCCCGCGCTCGCCGCCGCCCCGCGCACCGCCATGGCCAGCTCGCCGAGCCGCTGGTGCCAGCCCGCCCACAGCAGCTTGGCCGCGCTGGGGGCGCCCGGGTCGCCGGAACCGCCCAGCGTGCGCAGGGCGTTCCAGCGCATCACCCGCAGCTCGGCCCACTGCCGGACCAGCCGGTCACGCAGGACGGGATCGTCGGCGGCACCGGTGTCGAGGGCCGTCCGCACCACCCGCCCCAGCTCCTCGGCGAACCCGATCTGCTGGGCGAGCGTGGACACCCCCCGCTCGAAACCGAGCAGGCTCATCGCCACCCGCCAGCCGTTGCCCGCACCGCCCACGACGTGCTCCGCGCGGGCGCGCGCACCGTCGAAGAAGACCTCGTTGAAGTCGCTCGTGCCGGTCATCTGCCGGATCGGGCGGACTTCGATCCGGCCCGGCTGGTCCATGGGCACGAGCAGGAAACTCAAGCCCTGGTGGCGGCGGGAGGCCGGGTCGGTGCGGGCGAGCACGAAGCACCAGTCGGCCTCGTGCGCGAGGGAGGTCCAGATCTTCTGCCCGGTGATCAGGTAGGACGCTCCCTCGCGTACCGCCGAGGTGCGTACGCCCGCCAGGTCGGACCCGGCGCCCGGCTCGCTGTAGCCCTGGCACCACAGTTCCTCGCCGGCGGCTACGGGTGGCAGGAAGCGCGCCTTCTGCTCGCCGGTGCCGTGGGCGATGAGGGTGGGCGCGAGCAGGTTCTCCCCGATGTGCCCGGAGCGCGGCGGCGCCGCCGAACGCGCGTACTCCTCGGCCCAGGCGACCTGCTGGGTGAGGGTGGCGGTCCGGTTGCCGTACCCCGGCTCCGGCCACCCGAGCCCGATCCACCCGGCCGAGCCGAGGGTACGTTCCCAGGTCCGGCGGTCCTGGGAGGAACCGGCGTGCGTTGCGAGCCATGCCCTTGCCTCGCCGCGGAACGCCTCGTCCTCGGCGGTGAATCCGAAATCCACGGGGGCCTCCCTTGCAGTCGCCGGTCGGGATACGCGCCCCAAAGGGGCGCGGGGAACTGCGCGAACAACCACAACGGACTCGCAGCCGCCGAACCAGAAGCAGCCCCTGGCTATTGGGCGTTCGGCCGAGAACCATCCCGCGCAGCCCTCTCCATCGCCTCCAGCTGGGCCAGCATCGGCATGGGATCGACCCCGACCGAACCCGGCAGGATGTCGGCAAGGGCCTCCGGGGTCCAGGCCCCCTCCCGGTAGGCCGAGCGCAGCTCACGCGGCTGTGCCCACACCGCCAGCTTCGGCCCCGCGATCGTGTACACCTGCCCGGTGATCCGCTGCTCCCGCGCCCGCTCCGACAGCAGGTACACCACCAGCGCCGCCACGTCCTCCGGCTCCCCGATCTCCTTCAGTTCCATCGGCACTCCCGCGGACATCCGGGTACGCGCGACCGGCGCGACCGCGTTGGCGGTCACCCCGTACTTGTGCAACCCGAGCGCCGCGCTCCGCACGAGCGAGATGATCCCGCCCTTGGCGGCGCTGTAGTTGGCCTGCGAGACGGAGCCCTGGTGGTTTCCGCTGGTGAAGCCGATGAGCGTGCCGGACCGCTGTTCGCGCATGACCGCGGAGGCCGCCCGGAAGACGGTGAACGTGCCCTTGAGGTGGGTGGCGACGACCGGGTCCCACTCCTGCTCGGTCATGTTGAACAGCATCCGCTCGCGCAGGATGCCGGCGACGCAGACCACCCCGTCGAGACGGCCGAAGGCCGACAGCGCGGTGTCGACCACCCGTTGCCCGCCCGCCATGGTGGAGATGTCGTCGGCGACCGCGACGGCCTCGCCGCCGGCCGACTCGATCTCCTTGACCACGGCGTCGGCGACCTCGCTGGTGGGTGAGGTGCCGTCGGTGGAGACGCCGTAGTCGTTGACGACGACCTTCGCCCCCTCGGCCGCCGCCGCGAGCGCGACCGCCCGGCCGATGCCCCGGCCGGCGCCGGTGACGGCGACGGCCTTGCCTGCCAAGAAGTTCCCCACTCCCGGCCCCTTCCCGCGGTTTCTGACGGACCGTTAGATTTTATGGCGCGCCGGACGCGCGGAGACAACCCCTGGGGAGGACCGAGATGTCACTGGCCGCACTCCGTCCCGAGTTCCACGACATCGCGGGGCGCGTGAACAACTGGGGGCGCTGGGGTGCCGACGACGAGATCGGCACCCTGAACCTGATCACCGACGAGGTGGTGCGCGAGGCGGCGGCCACCGTCCGCACCGGACGCCGGGTTCCGCTCGCGCTGCCGCTGAAGGAGGACGGCGTGCAGACCGGGATGATCCCGGGCCGGGTGAATCCGCTGCACACGATGGTGCAGATCAATCAGGAGCTGTTCGGCCCGGGGACGGTGGCCTGCAGCGACGACGCGGTGACGATGGGGCTGCAGGCGGGGACCCACTGGGACGCGCTGACCCATGTGTCGCACTCGGGGAGGCTCTACAACGGCCGCCCCGCCGGCACGGTCACCGCGCACGGCGGCGCCGAGTTCTGCGGTATCGACAAGGCGCGGCACGTCGTCTCGCGGGGTGTGCTGCTGGACGTGGCGCGGGCGCGCGGCGTGGACCGGCTGGCGGGCGGGCACGCGGTCACCCCGGAGGACCTGGAGGCGGCCGAGGAGCTCGCCGGGACGCGGGTGCGCGCGGGCGACGTGGTGCTCGTACGGACCGGTCAGGTGCAGGTGTACCTGGCGGGCGACAAGCACGGGTACGGCTACCCGTCACCGGGACTGTCGGTGCGCACGCCGGAGTGGTTCCACGCGCGCGATGTCGCCGCGGTCGCCAACGACACCCTCACCTTCGAGATCTTTCCGCCGGAGATCGAAGACCTGTGGCTGCCCGTGCACGCCCTCGACCTGGTGGAGATGGGGATGCTGCAGGGCCAGAACTGGAACCTCGAAGAGTTGTCCACAGCCTGTGGAGAAGAGGGCCGGTACGCGTTCCTGCTGTCGGCGATGCCCGAGCCGTTCGTCGGCGCGACCGGCACCCCCGTGGCGCCGGTTGCCGTGCTCTGAGCCGGCCGGGAATCCGGCCGGCGGCGCACCGGCACCCTTCTCGCGCGGGGTCCCGCACGCCGCCACCCGGCTCCGACCCACACTCGCCGAGGACCCCGTCACCCGGGCCCTCGTCGTCCCCTCGCGGCGAATCGATGAGCACAAGCGTGATCACGAGGTCACGCGCCGTCAACACCCGAACGGGGATATGTCACTTACGCCCCGTTCATGGCGGACGCGCACGGATGCACACCCGGCGCACCACCCGAAGGAGGCGAGGCCCCGACGGGCTCACCTGCACCCCGTGCGCCGGGCTACACCGCCTCGAACGCGAACCCTTCGAAGGTGGCGGGCCCGCCCCGGTACGCCACCGCGCCTTCCGCGGGTGACCCACAGCGGTCGAGCTCGCACCAGATGCGCTTGCCCGCGCCCTCCGCGCTCCAGCCCCAGCGGTCGGCGAGGCCGTCGACGAGGGCCAGGCCCCGGCCGCCGGTGGCGTCGTCGTCCGCGCACCGGGGCACGGGGGCCCGGGTACTGGAGTCGGCCACCTCCAGGCGCACGGCGGCCTGCGGCGCCTCCGCACCGGGCAGCGAGAGCCGCAGCACGGCCGGCGTCCCGGTGTGCACCACGGCGTTGGTGACCAGCTCGGAGACGAGCAGCACCACGGTCTCGGCGAGCGACTCGTCGTCCGCCATACCGGCCCCGGCGAGCCGCGAGCGCGCCCACCTCCTGGCCCGCCCCACCTCCGCGGGGTCGGGTCGGATCTCCAGCTGCACTTGAAGCACCTGCACCGCTCACACCATCCGAACCGGCGGACACATGACCCGACGCCACCCGGACTCCGCGACGGGGGTCGCGGCGAACAGCACGACGGGGGCCACGATCGTAGCCATTTTCTGCATGGCCAGAACAACGGCCAGAGCAGGGGTCACGGAACGTGATTCCCTTGGAAGACAGCATGGTTGACGTACAGTCACCTCAACAAGCGCTTCGGGCATATTCCAGCGCGAAGGAGTACGTGTACGGCATACTGTGCGACGGTCATCCCGGAGAGTCGAACAAGCCGGTCGCGAGGCCGCCTTGCGGACCTCACCGGTACGGTTCGAGCTCTGGGCCACTCGCATCCCACACAAGGTACCGGAGCACGCATCGACTCCGGGGGGTGACGAGTCGAGGACGGGTCACACTCCGTCACCAACGCTCCGTGATCACACTCTGCCACGATCCGCGACATCCACCGGTCGCCGCACGCCGCCCATCGGCGCAGGCGCCGTGCGGACGCTTCAGGCGAGAAGATCGGCGGCGAGCAGCTCCTCACTCTCCGTACTCCCCCCGCCACGTTGGGCTCGCACCCACGTTCGCTTCAGATGGAGGTGCACCTCTGCCTCCCAGGTGAAGCCCATGCCGCCGTGCACCTGGAGGCAGTCGCGGGCGCCGCGCACGGCCGCCTCGTCGGCGAGCAGCCGGGCCGCCGCGATGTCCACGGGATCGGCCGTGACGGCCGCCGCGTAGACGGCGGCCCGGGCGGTCTCGGCCCGGACCAGCATCTGGGCGCACAGGTGTTTGACCGCCTGGAAGGCTCCGACGGGCTGCCCGAACTGCTCTCGCGCCCGGGCGTGTTGCACGGCCAGCTCGCACACGCGCACGGCCGTGCCCAGTTGTTCGGCGGCCGTGAGGAGTACGGCGACGGGATCCGGTGCGCGGCCCCCGGGAACTTCGGGAAACCCGGGAGCCCCAGGAACCTCAGGAACCCCGGGAACACGGTGCAGTGGCGTCAGCGGGTCCACCGACCGCAGGGGCACGGCCCCGGCGGCGTTCCCGAGCACGGTGTCGGCGTCGGCCAGCCACTCCACCAGACCGCCGTCCACGGCGGTCACCACCGCCTCCCCGGTGGCCGCCCCCGGTACGGTCCCGGCCGCCAGGTGGGTGGCCACCAGCGGGCCGGGCAGCAGCGCCCGTCCGGCCTCCTCGAAGGCCAGCACCGCCTCGGGCAGGCCGGCTCCGGCCCCGCCGTCCGGCTCGGGCAGCCGCAGTGCGAAGAACCCGGCCTCCCCCAGCTCCCGCCACAGCGCCCGGTCGAGGCCCGGCGCGTCGACCGCCGCCCGCCGCGTCTGCGCGCCGAAGCGCCGGGCCAGCAGCTGCCGCACCCCGTCCCGCAGGGCGCGCTGGTCGCCGGTCAGTCGGAACCGCACGCGGCTCACCTTCCCTTCGGCAGGCCGAGGATCCGCTCGCCCACGATGGTCCGCTGGATCTGCGAGGTGCCGGCCGCGATGGTGTACGACAGGGACGACAGCCGGTCCAGGACCCAGGGCCGGTCGAGGTCGAGGCAGTCCGGGCCGAGGACGTCGGCGGCGGTGTCGTACAGCTCCTGGCGCGCGTGCGAGTACCGCAGTTTGAAGACCGAACCCCCGGCCCCGGGGACGCCGCCGCTCGACTCCGCCTCGCTGACGTTCCACTGCGTCAGCCGCCACAGCGCGCGGAACTCGGCGTTGAGCCTCCCGAGCCGCCGCCGCACCGGCGGGTCGTCCCAGCGGCCGTTGCGCCTCGCCTCGCGGGCCAGTTCACCGAGGACCCGGCGACAGGCGATCACCTCGCCGACGAACGCCGTACCGCGCTCGAAGGACAGCGTCACCATCGTGACCCGCCAGCCGTCGTTCTCCGCCCCGACCCGGTTGGCGGCCGGCACCCGCACCTCGTCGAGGAACACCTCGGCGAACTCGGCCGACCCCGCGAGCGTCCGCAGCGGTCGTACGGTGACCCCGGGGGCGTCCATGGGCATCGCGAGCCAGGTGATGCCCTTGTGCTTGGGCGCCGCCGGGTCGGTGCGCACCAGCAGCTCGCACCAGTCGGCGACTTCGGCGTGCGAGGTCCAGATCTTGGATCCGCTCACCACGTAGTCGTCGCCGTCCCGCCACGCGCGCGTACGCAGCGCCGCCAGGTCGGACCCGGCGTCCGGTTCGCTGAATCCCTGGCACCACACCTCCTCGCCCCGCAGGATCGGCGGCAGCCAGCGCTCGCGCTGCCCGGCCGTGCCCTCGGCGGCGATCGTCGGTCCCGCGTGCAGCAGCCCCACGAAGTTGGCGCCCACATAGGGGGCGCCCGCCTTCTCCGTCTCCTCCAGGAAGATCAGCCGCGTCGTCGGCGAGGCGCCCCAGTGGACGTCGGCGTACCCGGCGTCGTACAGCATCCGCTGCCAGCCGAGGTCGTGGGCGCGGCGGGCCGGCCAGTCGTCCGGGGAGGGCTGGGGAGGGAGCGTGGGCAGCACCTTGCCCAGCCATTCCCGCAGCCGGGCCCGGAACTCCTCCTCCTCGGGCGTGTACGTCAGGTCCATGGGCGGTTACTTGTCGAGGTCCAGCGACAGCATGCGGATCGCGTTGCCCCGCATGAGCTTGTAGACCGTCTCGTCGTCGAGGCCCTTCACATGGTCGAGGGCGACCTCCTTGGTGTGCGGGAAGGTCGAGTCGACGTGCGGGTAGTCGGTCTCGAAGGTGGCGTTGTCCCGGCCGACGACGTCCAGCGACGCGACGCCGTGCTTGTCGCGGAAGAAGCAGCAGAAGATCTGCCGGTAGTAGTACGTCGACGGCGGCTCGGGGATCAGGCCGCGGACCCCGCCCCAGGCCCGGTGCTCCTCCCAGACGTCGTCGGCGCGCTCCAGGGCGTACGGGATCCAGCCCATCTGGCCCTCGGAGTAGGCGAGTCGGAGCCGCGGGAACCTCACCAGGACCCCGCTGAAGAGGAAGTCCATCATCGAGGCCATCGCGTTGTTGAAGGACAGCGACGCCTGCACGGCGGGGGGCGCGTCCGGGGAGGCGGCGGGCATCTGCGAGCTGCTGCCGATGTGCATGTTGACGACCGTCCCGGTCTCCTGGCAGGCCGCGAAGAACGGGTCCCAGTAGCCGGAGTGGATGGAGGGCAGACCCAGATGGGTGGGGATCTCGGAGAAGGTGACCGCCCGCACCCCGCGCTCGGCGTTGCGCCGGATCTCCTCGACGGCGAGTTGCACGTCCCACAGCGGGATCAGGCACAGCGGGATCAGCCGTCCGCCGCTGTCCCCGCACCACTCCTCCACCATCCAGTCGTTGTAGGCGCGCACACAGGCCAGGGCGACCTCCTTGTCGTGCGCCTCGGCGAAGGTCTGCCCGCAGAAGCGCGGGAAGGTCGGGAAGCAGAGGCTGCCCTCGACGTGGTTGAGGTCCATGTCCGCCAGCCTGGCCTTGGGGTCCCAGCAGCCGCGTCGCATCTCGTCCCGGGTGATGCCCTCCAGGGTCATGTCGTCCCGGTCGAAGCCGACGGCGGCGATGTTGCGCTTGTACGGGAACTTGAGGTCCTCGTAGATCCACCAGTCGGTGGGCGGGCCGTCGGGGTCCATCGTGATCTGGTACTTGCCGCCGACGTAGGCGAGTTCACCGATCCCCGCGGTGAGCGGCTTGGGACCGCGGTCGCGGTACTTGGCCGGCAGCCAGGTCTCGAAGAGGTGCGCGGGCTCGATCACGTGGTCGTCGACGCTGATGATGCGGGGCAGTTCGGTCATGGTCCCCTCCGCCTGGCCGTTCGTCCGATGTATCTGATGGTTCGTCAGATTCTCCGTCGGTCCAGCAGGCTAGCCCCGCACCCCTGGACCGACAAGGCGCACCGCCCTACGCTCTGCCCACGATCTGACGAACCGTCAGCCAATGGGGGTACACCGTGACCGACACCGCCCACGCCCTCGGCGCCTCCCGCACCCTCTGGGAGCTGGTCGCCCGCCGCGCCGACCTCACCCCCGACCGGCCGGTCCTGCTCCGGGGCGACGGGCCGGACCACCGCTCCCTGACCTTCGGCGAGCTGCGCGAGGGCGCCGAGCGGGTGGCGGCCGGCCTGTACGGCATGGGGGTACGCCCCGGCACGGTGGTCGCCTGGCAGTTGCCCACCCGGATCGAGACGGCCCTGCTGTCCTTCGCCCTGGCCCGGCTCGGGGCCGTGCAGTCGCCGGTGATCCCCTTCTACCGGGACCGTGAGGTCGCCTTCGTGCTGCGGGCGTCCGAGGCGGAGTTCTTCGCGGTACCGGGGACCTGGCGGGGGTACGACCACACGGGGATGGCGCGGCGGCTCGGCGCGAAGGGGGTCTTCGAGGCGTACGACGACCTGCCCGACGGCGATCCGGCGGTACTCCCCGCCCCGCCCGCCGAGGGCACCTCCGTACGCTGGATCTACTGGACCTCGGGGACCACCTCCGACCCCAAGGGCGTGCTGCACACCGACCGTTCGCTGATCGCCGGCGGTTCGTGCCTGGCGCACGCGCTGCGCCTCACGGCGGACGACGTGGGCTCGATGGCCTTCCCGTACGCGCACATCGCCGGCCCCGACTACACGGTGATGCTGCTGCTGTACGGCTTTCCGGCGGTGATGTTCGAGCAGTTCGCGCTGCCGGACGCGCTGGAGGGCTACCGCAGGCACGGGGTGACGGTGGCCGGCGGCTCGACGGCGTTCTACTCGATGTTCCTGGCCGAGCAGCGCAGGCAGCCGGGGACGAAGGTGATCCCCACGCTACGGCTCCTCGCGGGCGGCGGGGCGCCCAAGCCGCCGGACCTCTATCACTCGGTGACCCGCGAGATGGGCGTGCAGCTCACCCACGGTTACGGCATGACCGAGGTACCGATGATCACGATGGGCTCGCCGGACGACACCGCCGAGAACCTGGCGACCACCGAGGGGCGGCCGCCGGCGGAGATGGAGATACGGATCGTCGACGGGGAGGTGCGACTGCGCGGGGAGGCCGTCTGCCAGGGCTACCTGGATCCGGCGCAGACCGCCGAGGCCTTCGACGAGGAAGGGTTCCTGCGCACCGGCGACCTCGGGCATCTGACCGAAACCGGGCACCTCGTACTCACCGGGCGCCGCAAGGACGTGATCATCCGCAAGGGCGAGAACATCTCGGCGAAGGAGATCGAGGACCTGCTGCACCGGCACCCGGCGGTGGGCGACGTGGCCGTGATCGGGCTGCCGGACGCCGAACGCGGGGAGCGGGTGTGCGCGGTGGTCGAGCGGGCGGCACAGCCGCCGGGGGCCGGGGAGCTGACGCTGGCCGCCGTCACCTCGTACCTGCGCGCGGAAGGGCTGTCGGTGCACAAACTGCCGGAGCAGCTCGAGGTGGTGGACGCCCTTCCGCGGGGCGACACCCTGCGGAAGGTGCTCAAGTACAAGCTGCGCGAGCGCTATTCGGGGACGGTGAAGTAGCGGGCGAAGGCCGGGACGATCTCCGCCTCGCCCACCTTGCCGTCGCCGTCGGTGTCGAGTCCGCCGGCCACCGCCTGGGCGACGTCCTCCGGGACGCCGAAGGCCCGCAGCACGCGCGCGGTGTCCGTGACGGTGGCCGCGCCGTCCCCGTCGGTGTCCGCCACGTCCAGGGCGGCGTGCAGGAAGGGCCGGGCGATCTCCGCGAACCGCTCCGGGTTGTCGCGCAGCCGCTTGACCGCCCCGGTGACGAACTCCTCGCGCGTGATGCGCTGGTCGCCGTCCCGGTCCGCGATCCCCGCCATGCCCTGCCAGAACGCCTCCGCACCGGCGTACAGGGCCTGTCCCTTGCCGGAGCGGGCCGCCACACCGAACTCGGCGAGCAGCGCCTTGGCCGCGCCGCTGAAGTCCAGCCCGTCGATGTATCCGCTGCCGTCCTGGTCGAAGGTGGCGAACCGGGCGGCGATCCTGCGCTCGTACTCGGTGCTGACCATGTCTTTCGTGCCGCCTTACTCACGTGGGGGTACGTCCGGCAGGGAGCGTACGACGCCGTGGGGGGTCGGAGCACACGAAAGTGAAGCTTGCACCAGGACTGGGCTGATTTCGGGACAACAATGTGGCACAGTCACGATAAGTCGGGGCAATGCCGGTCACGTCGCGTGCGGGACGGGGGCGCTGCTCGACCGCCGCGGGGACCGGGCGGGTCGTGCTCAGGCCGACATGGGCTCGTCGTCCACCGCTGCCGCGACGTCCGGGTAGACGTCGAACAGGCGCCGTACGCCGAGCGCGCCGAGGACCCGGTTGACGTGGGAGCCGTCGACCGCGCCCTGGGCCGGGAGGATCAGCCGCAGCCGTCCCTGGCAGGAGCGGATCAGACGGCGTGCCGCGATCAGCACGCCGACGCCGCTGGAGTCGCAGAAGAAGACCTCCGAGAGGTCGAGGACGAGACTGTGGTGTCCCTCGGCCACCGCGTCGTGCACGTGCTGGCGCAGCACCGGGGAGGTCATCAGGTCGAGTTCGCCCGACACCCCGAGCACGGACCACTGGCCCCGTTCCACGCCGGTCACCTTGAATGCCACGGCCATGCCCTCCGCTCGCCGGATCTCCCGGAACCGCCCGGGTCCGCCTGGACCTGTCTGGAAACGGAAGCAGTTCCTACGCTTCTTTCCGCCGCTGCCCAGCGGCCGTTCCCGGAAACCCCTCACACCAAACGGCAGCCGATCACCGAAGGGCTTGTTTCGGTCACCTCCGATCCTGTTCGATCGAAGATGGTCGTTCCGTGTTACCCGGTCGAGGTGAAGGAGACACAGCGAGGCCCCTCTACCATCCGCGGGCCGTCGGGGAGCGCACATTGGCACAAAGGGGCGTGCGCCGTCCGGCATGCCGACTACATTCGAGGTCACCGCGGATCGAGGCTGGACACGGGATCGAGGCTGGACAAAGGAGGGAAGGGAGCCGGATGGCCAGGAAGGACGCACCACCCCGCTGGGACCGCGGGATGCAGCAGCGGCTCGCACGCGGAGAGGCGGCCGCGCTCGGCGAGCTCTACGACCGGTTCGCCTCACTCGTGCACGGCCTCGCCCACCGCGTCCTCGGGGACGAACGCGCCGCCGACCGCGTCACCCGCGAGGTCTTCGCCCACGTCTGGGAACACCCCGACGCCTACGACCCCCGGCAGGGCCCCCTGCGCTCCTGGGTCTTCGCGCTGACGCACCGGCTCGCCGTGCAGCGGCTGCGGGCCACCGAGACCGCCGCCCTCACCCGGGGCCGGGACGACTCCCCGGAGGACCACACCGAGGAACTGGAACGCAGGGTGCGCCGCGCCTCGGTCGCCGCCCGCGCCGACTACATCGTCCACTCCATGCCCGCCCCGCTGCGCGCCGCCCTGGACCTGGCCTACGTCCAGCGCCGCGACTACCGGCAGGCCGCCGCCGACCTCGGCGTCACCGAGGACGAGGCCCGCCGCCGGCTCCGCCTCGGCCTGCAACTGCTCTCCACCGCACACGACGCGGCGGCGCCCGGAGCACCGCCCGGATACGGGGGCGCGGTGTGACGGGCTTCGAGGAGTACGACGGCACGGGCACCGGCGGCGGGGACACGCCGAGGCCGGACCCGGAGCGCCCGCCCCGCATACCGCTGCCCCGCACTCCCGTCGAGGACAGCGGGGTACCGCTGCCCGATCCGCAGGACCTCGCGCCCGCACCGCCGGACCTGCCGCACGACGTCCTGAAGTCGCTGCTCGGCGCATGGGCGCTGGCCGCCTGCTCGGCCGGTGAGACGGCGGCCGTCGAGGCACACCTGGGCGAGTGCGGCGCGTGCGCGGAGGAGGCGCTGCGGCTGCGCGAGGCGGTGGGTCTGCTGCACCAGCCCGAGAGCCTCGACCTGGATCCCGGGCTGCGCGCCCGGGTGCTGCGCAGCTGCCTCGACCGGCGCCCGCCGCGCATCCCGGTGCCGGAGTGGGCGGCTCCGTACGACGCCGAGACCGCGCGACTGGACGCGCTGCTGCAGGACTTCGGGGACGCGGAGTGGCATGCGCCGGTGCGGCTGCGGTGGTTCGCGGGGGACGCGGCGGCCAGCCGCCGGACCACCGTCGCCGGCGTCATCGCACACCTGCTGACCGTCGACGGACTGGTGGCGGTGGCGCTGGGCCTGAAGGACCCGCTGACCGGGACGGACGCCGGGAAGGCGGCCGGGCCCGCCGCCCGCACGGAGGCGTTCTGGCGGGCCTCGCGGTTCCCGCCCACCCGGGCCGTGCGGGCGCCGTGGCGCGAGCAGAGCCACCACCTGGTGCGGACGGTCTCCTTCACCGGGTCCGGCACCGCTGAACGCGCCGTCCCCTACGGGGACTTCACGCTGCCGCTGGCCGACTCGATGCTGGACCGGGCCTTCGAGTGCTGGGTGCACGCGGAGGACATCGCGGAGGCCGTCGACTACCCGTACCTGCCGCCCGCACCGGGCCATCTGCACGGCATGATCGACCTGGCGGCCCGCATGCTGCCCGCCGTGCTGGAGGCCCGGCGCCGCTCGGGGCCGGCCCGCCCCGGCCCCACCCGGCACCTGCGCCTCGCCGGCGCACCGGGCCGCACCCTGCGCCTGGAGATCGAGGGCTCGGGCGGCGGCGAGTGGCTGATCCCGCTGGACTCCCCCGTCGCGCCGGCCTCCGCCGACCACGAGGTGGCCCACGTCGCCCTGGACGGCGTGGAGTTCTGCCGCCTGGCGGCGGGCCACGTGCCTCCGGCTGAGGCGGCTGCGGGTCAGGTGGGCGACCGCGAGGCGATCAGGGAGGTCCTGTTCGCCGCCGCGTCGATGAGCCGGATGTAGGGGCTGGTCACTGCTCGCGGGCGGCTGCGGGCCGTCAGTGGCTGGTCGCGCCCACGCGGCGGTAGCCGCACATCGATACAGCCCCGCGCCCCTTGGGGGCGCGCCTCAGCGACCGCCTGGGAAACGGAACCGCCGGAGCTGCTAGGGCCTGTCCGGCGGATCATGCCGCAGACGCGGGGCTTGGCACGCCCTCCCCCACTCTCGGCTCCGCTCGAGCGGGCGGTGCCCCCACCGACGTTGTCGTCGGTTGCCGACTCCCCCACTCTCGGCTGCGCTCGAGCGGGGGGGGACCCCCATCGCGTCGACGCCCTCCTCCGCCTTGCAGCCGGACGCTCCCCCACGCTCGAACCGAGCTCGCGCGGGGGCACCCCCATTCGCCCCGCTCACCAGCGCCGATGAGGCACCGCCCGTGCCCTGTGACCTGATCCGCCGGACAGGCCCTAGGCGAACACGACCGTCCGTCGCCCGTTCAGCAGGATCCTGCGCTCCGCATGCCACTTGACGGCGCGCGCCAGCGCCTGGCACTCCACGTCCCGCCCGATGGCGACCAGCTGGTCCGGTGTGACGTCGTGGCCGACCCGCTCGACCTCCTGCTCGATGATCGGGCCCTCGTCGAGGTCCGCGGTGACGTAGTGCGCGGTCGCCCCGATCAGCTTCACGCCCCGCGCATGCGCCTGGTGGTACGGCTTGGCGCCCTTGAAGCTCGGCAGGAAGGAGTGGTGGATGTTGATGATCCGTCCGCTCAGTTCCTTGCACAGGTCGTCGGAGAGGACCTGCATGTAGCGGGCGAGCACCACCAGCTCGACGTTCTGCTCCCGCACGATCTCCAGCAGCCGCGCCTCGGACTCCGCCTTGGTGTCCTTCGTCACCGGAATGTGGTGGAAGGGGATGTTGTAGGACCCCACCAGCTCCTCGAAGTCGGTGTGGTTGGACACCACCGCCGCGATCTCCACCGGGAGCGCACCGATCCGCGCACGGAAGAGCAGGTCGTTCAGGCAGTGCCCGAACCTGCTGACCATGAGGACGATGCGCATCCGCTCGTCGGCCCGGTTGATCTGCCACTCCATGTGGAAGGAGTCGCCGATCGCCGCGAAGCTGGCCCGCAGCTTGTCCACCGTGACCGGGGACTCCGCCGAGAAGTGCACCCGCATGAAGAACAGCCCGGTGTCGTGGTCGCCGAACTGCTGGCTGTCCTCGATGTTGCAGCCGGTCATGAACAGGTAGCTCGACACGGCGTGCACGATGCCCTGCTTGTCCGGGCAGGAGAGGGTGAGGACGTACTGGTCGGCGGGGGCGGCCGCGGCTCGGCTGGACTGCTCGTTCATGCCCCACAGGTTCCCACACCGTCCCGTCCCCCCGGGGGCGCCGTCCGCCCACCGGACCCGGCGGGGCCCGATCCGCCGGGCGGACCCTAGGCGGTCCTGGTCATGATCCGCAGGACTTCCAGGGTGCGGGGCGGGGTGTCCGGTTCCTCGCCGTCGCTCGTCGCCATCCGGACGTGCGCGTCCCGCGCCGCCCGCACCGCCTCCGGCCAGCCGTGGTGGTCGAGGTAGGCGGCCACCGGTGCGTCCGGCCCCACCTGGTGCATGATCCGCAGCACGCGCAGCACGGCCGTGTCGACCAGCGCCGCCTCCTGCGAGTCCCGGAAGATCGTCCCGACGTACTTCTCGGCCGACCAGTTGTCCAGCCAGGTGTCCTCGACCAGCCGGTACACGGCGTCGGTGACGTCACCGTACCCGTCGACACCCGCCAGCCAGACGTCCCGCTGGAACACCGGATCGGAGAGCATGTGCAGCGCCGAGCGCACGTTGCTGCGCCAGCGCCACCACGGCATGTCGTTCAGGGGCATACCGCCCATGGTGGACGAGCGACGGCCGCGACGGGAAGAGTTCTCCGAACCTTGCACAGCCATCGATCGTACGTTCCCCGCACCAGAAGCCTCACAGGCCCCCGTAATTCACCTCTGCGTCACCATCCGTTGACCGGAGGTCACTTCCGGGTTAGCCGTGTGGGGGAATCGTGCGGGGACATGACCGGTAGGCGACGCACCCGAAGTACCCCCTTAAACTTCCTCCCTCGGTCCGTCAGGGCGACCGCGCTGTCCGCGGGCGCACTCGCCGCCTGTGCGTCGCTCACCGCCGGGTGCGGGGTCGTCCCGGGGACCACGGGGGGCTCCGGTAACGACCCGATCAAGGTGATGACGTGGGCGCCGGACGGGACCGACGCCACCAACAAGCCGGGCATGCCCGCCATGGCCCGCGCCTACGCCCGCTGGATCAACTCCCGCGGCGGCATCGACGGCCGCAAGCTCGAAGTCCTGACCTGCAACGACCACAACGACCCCGTCAACGCGGCACGGTGCGCCCGGCGCGCGGCCGAGGAGGACGTGGTGGCGGTCGTCGGCTCCTACAGCCAGTTCGGCGACTCCTACTTCGCCCCGCTGGAGGGCGCCGGCATCCCCTACATCGGCGGCTACGGCGTGACGAACGAGGAGCTCACCCGCGCCTACTCCTACCCGGTCAACGGCGGCCAGCCCACGCTGCTGGCCGGCCTCGGCAAGGCGCTCGCCGGGAACTGCGGGCACATCGCCCTGGTCCGGCCCGACAGCATCGCCGGTGACGAACTGCCGACCGTGCTCGACGCGGGCCTGAAGGCCGGCGGCCACGGGAAGGCGGACGACCTGCTCGCGGCCGAGGACGCCACCGAGTACGACACCATGTCGGACCGGGCCCTGAAGGCGGCGACCGCCGACCCGTCGAAGCAGGGCTGCGTGGTGCCGGCGCTAGGGGACCGCAACGACACCTTCATGGACTCCTTCCGGCGGACCCGCGAGGACTATCCGAGGGTGCGCACCGCCACCGTCATGGGCAGCGTCGACCAGACGACGATCAACGCGACGGGCGGCGCGTCGGGGCCGTACGAGGGGGCGTACATCACCGGCTGGTACCCGGTCGCCTCCGACCAGCGCTGGGACCGGATGAAGAGGGTGATCAACCAGGAGGCCTTCGGCGACAACCGCATCGACCCCGCGGACGCCGGAGTGCAGACCACCTGGATCGCCTACACCGTCCTGAAGGCCGTCCTGGAGCGGATCGGCCGCGGCGAGGTCACCGCGGACACCGTGCGGCGCACCCTCGACGACGGGCTCAAGGTCGGCACGGGCGGCCTCACCCCCACCCTCCAGTGGCCCCGCAACTCCACGCTCGCCGCCATCGGCCTCACCCGGCTGGTCAACACCGACGTGACCCTCCAGCTCGTCAAGGACGGCCGGCTGGTCCCGGCCGCCACTGACGCCGTGAACGTGACGAGCACGCTGGAGCGGGCCGACATCGGCTGAGCGGCCCTGAGGCCGGCCCTCTCGGTTCAGAGCTGGGTGGGCTGGCGCTGGGTGAGGCCGTACCTCTTCGCGATCGCGTTCCACAGCGCGGCGGCCTTGACCTTCTGCGTGCTGGCGGTGCCGCTGGCGCGGTTGCCCGCCAGGGTCTGGCCGGTGCTGCGGGCCTGGCCCTTCTTGCAGCCCTTCCTGCCGGAGACCTGGTCCGCCCACGCCGCGTAGTGGCTGTCGGCCGACGCGGAGGCCTGCCATGCCTTGGTGAGCGCGCTGGTCAGCTCGGCGTGGTTCGGCAGCTTGTCGACGGGCAGCTTGGACAGGCTGGTGACCAGGCCGCTCCGCTGCCTGGCCGCGTCGCGCAGGTCCGAGGCGGCCCCGTCCAGGTTGTTGCAGGCCCGCACGTCGCCCACCGCGTTGATCACCGAGGAACGGCTGTTGCCGCTGTCGGCGAGCAGCTTGTCCAGGGCGACGGCCTGCTGCCGGGCCGGGTCGGCGGCGGACTTCGAGCCGTCGGTGGCGGGCGCCGACGCGGCGACGGTCTTGTTGTGGTCGCCGCCACCGCCGCCGCCACCGCCGCCACCGAGCAGGGCACCGGCGCCGATCCCGAGGACGGCGATGCCGACGCCGACGGCCGCGATCAGCGGCACCCGCGACCGGGTACGGCCTCCCCGGCCGCCGCCCGTGTCCTGCGGCGGGGCGTACGCGGGCTGCGGCTGTCCGGGGTGGGCGCCCGGCGGCTCCTGGAAACGCGGCATCTGCTGCGTGGCACCGGCCGGCCCCTCGCCGCCCGGACCGCCGCGGAAGAGGTTGTCGAACTCGGCGGGCGGCTGCCGGTCCCCGCCGGGGGCGCCGGTGTACGGCGGGATGTACTGCGTGGCTTCGGCGTCCGGGTGCGCCGCGGCGGGCTGCGGCTGTACCGGCCGGCCCAGGTACCGGGTCTGCTCGTCTCCCGACTCGGGCGGCAGCGCCCCCGAGGTCACCGGGGGTATGTACTGCGTCGCGCCCTCGTCGGCCGGCGCGGACCCGGCGGCGACCGGCGGCAGGTACTGGGTGGCGCCCTCGTCGGCGGGGGCGGCCGGGGGGACCGGCGGCAGGTACTGGGTGGCGGCGGCGTCGGCGGGGGGCATCGGGGCGCCCTGCCCTCCCGGGCCGCCCTGGCCGTACGACGGCTGGGACGCGGGGGCGGCGGAACCGTACGCCGGGTTCTGTGCGCCCGGGCCGCCGTAGCCGTACCCCAGGTCGTCCGGTGCCTGCCCCCCGTACGCGGGCGCCGGGGCGCCCTCCGGGGGGAGCGGGCCCGCGCCCGGGGTCTGGCCGTTCCAGGCGCCGGGCTGCTCCGGCGCCGACCACTGCTGGGCCTGCTGGGCGGGCGCCTCGGGCCAGGCCTGGCCCTGCTGGGGCGCCTGCTGGTGCTCCGGGCCCCACTGCCGGTCCCACGCCTGGCCGCTCGACGGGCCGGCCTGGGGCTGGGTCACGGGCGGCACGGGCTGGGAGACGGGCCCGCCCGTCATGCCCGGCAGCAGCGGCTCGCCACCGTCGGAGGGCAGCACGATGCCTTCGCGCGCGGGCCGCGCCGAGGGCTCATCGCCCTGTCCACTCTGCGTCACCGGGACTCCTACGATCGGGGGACCTTCGAAAACGTCGGCTCACGCTACCGGGTACCCCGAGCCTGGTGCCACGCAGCCAAAGACGTGACCTCCTGCCCTGTGACAGCCGTAACAAAACCGCCCCGCGGTGCGCCGTTCACACCGCGCCCGCACGCCACCGGACCGTTCACCGTCCGTTCACGCGCCCGCGGGGCTTCCGTTCACGCCGCCTGCTGCAACTCCAGCCGTGCCCCGAACTCCCGCACCACCGCCTCCTCCCGGTACGGCTCCAGACGCTGCTGGAAGTCCTCCAGGTACTCGGCGCCACGGTTGGAGCGGAGCGTCTCCAGCAGCTCGACCGCCTTCATGCCGGTGCCGCAGGCCTGTTCGATCTCCCGCTGCTGCACCTGGGCCGTGGCGAGCAGCACGTAGCCGATCGCCCGTCGGCGCGCCCGGGTCTCGGGATGCCCGGCGAGGGACTCCTCCGCGCACCGGGCCGCCGCCTCCGCCTGCCCCAGGTCGCGGTGACAGTGCGCCAGTTCGTCGGCGAGGTAGGCCTCGTCGAAGTGCGCGATCCACGGCGGGTCGTCCCCGGAGTCGGAGTCGGCCCGGTCCATGGCCGCCACCGCCCGCCCGGTCGCCACCTGGGCGGCGCGCACGTCGCCCAGCAGGGCGTGCCCGCGCGCCTCCGCCGCATGGAACATGGCCTCCGCGCGCGGGGTCACGCGACCACGCGCCCCCTCCTGCGCCGCCCGTGCCAACTGGGCGATCTCCCGGGGATTGCCGAGCTGCGCGGCGAGATGGCTCATGGAGGCCGCGAGGACGTAGCCGCCGTAACCGCGGTCGCCCGCCGCCTGCGCCAGCCGCAGGGACTGGATGTAGTAGCGCTGGGCGAGCCCCGGCTGCCCGGTGTCCACGGCCATGTACCCGGCGAGCTCGGTCAGCCGGGCGACCGCGGCGAACAGGTCGCGGCCGACGGCCTCCCGGTAGGAGCCGGCGAGCAGCCCGGAGACGACGCTGTTGAGGTAGTGCACGACCACCGGGCGCACGTGCCCGCTGCCGTACTGGTGGTCGAGGTCGGTCAGCGCCTGGGTCATCGCGCTCACCGCGGCCACGTCGGACTGTCCCACCCGCGGCCCGGCCGAGCGCGCCACCTGTGCGTCCGGCGCCGAGATCAGCCAGTCGCGGCTGGGCTCGACCAGCGCGGACGCGGCGACCGAGGATCCGGACAGGAAGTCCCGGCGGCCCACGTCACTGCGCCACAGCTCGCAGACCTGCTCGATGGCCCCCAGCACCGTCGGCGAGAACTGGAGACCCACGCCCGAGGCGAGGTTCTTGCCGTTGGCCATGCCGATCTCGTCGATCGTGACCGTACGGCCGAGCTTGCGTCCGATGGCCTCGGCGATGATCGCCGGTGCGCGTCCGCGTGGCTGCTGTCCGCGGAGCCAGCGGGCCACGGACGTTTTGTCGTACCGCAGGTCGAGACCGTGCTCGGCGCCGCACATGTTGACCCGGCGGGCGAGCCCGGCGTTCGAGCACCCCGCCTCCTGGATGAGCGCCTGCAACCGTTCGTTCGGCTGCCGCGCGACAAGCGGCCTGGCGGCCATGGATACCCCCTGGCGAAGCGAAAAGTTCCGGCCGGGAAGATCAATGCCCAGCGGACATACCGAAAATGCCAGGCATAAGAGGATTGCCGGGGTAGGACCGGTTGCCGACCCCACCCCTGGCTACCCAGCCGGGCCCCCTGCCCCTACCACGCGCCCCCGCACATGCACCCGTGCGCCCCGGCCGGGGAACCGGTGCCCCTCCCCCGCGCGCGAAGTCGGGTCCGAGGACGGGGCCCGCCCGTAACCACGGGTGGGTGCGGGAGTTGAGTGGGGCGTGGAAGAGACGATCGCGCGTACCGAAACCGTCCAGAGTGCCGGTCAGATCCCGCAGCAGCGCGGGGAATCGCTGGTGGAGACCGCCGTCCGCTATGTCGAGGAGCGCCACTGGGAAGTGGTCGCGGGCACCTGGCTGGAAGCCGTCGACGGGGTGCAGCGCTGCTCCTGCGGAGACGCCGCGTGCCCTGCGCCGGGGGCGCATCCGGCTCGGCCGGACTGGGTGGCGCAGGCGACCGGGAGCGCGACCGTCGCCCGCCGGATGTGGCAGAAGCAGCCGACGGCGTCGATCCTGCTGCCGACCGGGCGGACGTTCGACACGCTGTCCGTCCCGGAGACCGCGGGCTTCCTGGCCCTCGCCCGGATGGAGCGGATGGAGCTGACCCTCGGGCCGGTGACCCTCGCCCCGGACCGGCGGATGCACTTCTTCGTGCTGCCGGGGGCCACGGTGAAGATCCCGGAACTGGTGCGGGGGCTCGGCTGGTCGCCGGGCTCGCTGAACCTGGTGGCGTTCGGCGAGGGCGGCTACGTCGCCGCGCCCCCGACCCGCTTCGGCTCCCGCGGGGCGGTCCAGTGGGCGTGCCGGCCCACCGCGGCCAACCGGTGGCTGCCCGACGCGGAGGAGCTGGTCTCCTCCCTCGCCTACGCCTGCGGACGCGACCGCTGATCCGTTCCCCCGTAGGGTTCTGGCATGACCGAGGATGCAGGTGCAGATGCAGGTGCGGTTGCCGTCCGTACACGGGGGCTGTGGAAGCGGTTCGGGCAGCAGGTCGCGGTGGGCGGGGTCGATCTGGACCTGCCCGCCGGCAGGTTCATCGGGCTGGTCGGGCCGAACGGGGCCGGGAAGACCACGACGCTGTCCATGGTGACCGGGCTGCTGCGGCCCGACGAGGGGTCCGTCGAGGTCGTGGGGCACGACGTGTGGCGGGACCCGGTGGCCGTCAAGGCGCGGATCGGAGTGCTGCCCGAGGGGCTACGGCTGTTCGAGCGGCTGTCGGGGTCCGAACTGCTCGGCTACGCGGGCCGGTTGCGGGGACTGCCCGGCGCCGAGGTGGACCGGCGGGCGGACCAGCTGCTGGACGTGCTCGACCTCGCGGGAGCGCGGCACAAACTCGTCGTCGACTACTCGACGGGCATGCGCAAGAAGATAGGTCTCGCGGCGGCTCTCCTCCACAACCCCGAAGTGCTCTTCCTCGACGAGCCGTTCGAGGGCGTCGACCCGGTGTCCGCACAGACCATCCGCGGCGTGCTGGAGCGCTACACCGCCTCCGGCGCCACCGTCGTCTTCTCCTCCCACGTCATGGAACTCGTCGAGTCGCTGTGCGACTGGGTCGCCGTCATGGCCGCGGGCCGCATCCGGGCGCACGGCCCGCTCGCCGAGGTGCGCGGCGAACACCCCACCCTCCAGCAGGCGTTCCTCGAGCTGGTCGGCGCGCGGGGGCGGGACGCCGGGTCCGGCCTGGACTGGCTGGGCGGCGCCCGATGACCGGCGTCACCTCCACCGTCGTACGGCTGAAGCTGTCCCTGCTGCGCGGCGGGCTCCGGCAGTCCGGTGGCCGGCGGTCCGCGTTCGTCGCCTCGGCCGTGGTCGCCCTCCTGTTCGGCGCGCTGCAGCTGCTCGGTCTGCTCACGCTGCGCGGCCATGCGCACGCCGACGCCGTGGCCGTGCTGGGCACCGCGGTACTGGCCCTGGGCTGGGCGGTCATGCCGCTGTTCTTCCCCAGCGGCGACGAGACCCTGGACCCGACCCGGCTGGTGCTGCTCCCGCTGCGGCCGCGCCCGCTGGTGCGGGCCCTGCTGGCCGCCTCCCTGGTCGGTATCGGGCCGCTGTTCACGCTGCTCGTGCTGGCCGGCTGCGCGCTGTCGGTGGCCGAGGGACCGGCCGCCTACGGGGTCGCCGTCGTCGCCGTGGCCCTCGCGCTGCTGGTGTGCGTGGCGCTGGCGCGGGCCGTCGCCGCCGCCAACGTCCGCCTGCTGACCAGCCGCAGGGGCCGCGACCTGGCCGTGCTCAGCGGGCTGGTCATCGCGGTCGGCTCACAGCTGGTCAACTTCGGTGCGCAGCAACTGGGTTCGGCCGGGCTGGGGCAGCTCGCCCCGGTGGCCGACGTACTGCGCTGGCTGCCGCCGGCGTCGGCGGTGGGCGCGGTGCGGGCGGTGAGCGAGGGGGCGTACGGCACGGCGGTCGTCCAACTGCTGCTGAGCGCCGGGGCAGTGGTGCTGCTGCTCGCGGGCTGGTCCCGCAGTCTGACCCGGCTGATGGTCTCGCCCGACGGATCGACCCTGCAGACCGCCGACGCCCGGCCCCGTGCGCAGCGGCCGGCCGGCGGGTTGCGGCGCCTGCTGCCCGGCGGGCGTACCAGCACGGTCATGGAACGCAGTCTGCGCTACGTCTGGCGCGACCCGAAGACCAAGGCCGCCTGGGTGACCTCGCTCGCCATCGGACTGATCCTGCCGGTGTTCAACGCGGCGCAGGGCACCGGGTCGATCTACTTCGCGTGCTTCGCCGCCGGGATGCTCGGCATCCAGATGTACAACCAGTTCGGCCAGGACACCTCCGCCTTCTGGATGGTGGCGCTGACCATCTCCGCGCCCAGGGACGCCTACGTGGAACTGCGCGGGCGGGCCCTGGCACTGCTGGCGATCACCCTGCCGTACGCCACCCTCGTCACCGTGCTGACCACGGCGGTCCTGGACGACTGGCCCCGGCTGCCCGAGGCGCTCGGCCTGTCCTTCGCCCTGCTCGGGGCGATGCTGGCGACCGGCGCGTGGACCTCGGCCCGCTTCCCGTACTCCATCCCGCAGGAGGGCTACAAGAACGTGGCCCCCGGCCAGGCGGGCCTCGCCTGGATCTCGATCTTCGGCGGCATGGTCGGCGCGGCCCTGCTGTGCGCGCCCGTCATCGGCCTGACGATCTGGCTGAACGTCAGCGCGGACGGCGAAGCCCGGACCTGGCTGCTGCTCCCCCTGGGAGCGGTGTACGGCACGGGGATCACCTGGGCGGGCCTGCACCTGGCGGCGCCACGGACGGCGGCCCGCCTGCCCGAGATCCTGACGGCGGTGAGCAAGGGCTGACGGGGCCGGCGCGGGGCCGTGCCGACATGC